>CAYGAG010000008.1:0-11651 GCA_964347765.1 uncultured Candidatus Bathyarchaeia archaeon | reverse complement strand
ACGTACTCCAAGGAATATCGTACGCGGCCACAGAAACTCCCCATTCAGAACCTTTCAAAAATGAGTGATCTAACCCGGTCCGATCGAAGCAGGTCCTGAATCTGAAGATAACTGGCATTAGTGGTCTCAGTGTCATCTTTTACAGGTTCGAAGATCACCGAAAGATCATGCTTTTACAATTATGGTGCAAATAACTAACATCATCTGTGTCCAGAATGTTTTAAAGCGCGCAAGTCCAAGCCAAGTTGTCCATATTTTTCTGAATCATGATGACTAGAACTGTTCGAAGTGGCGCGAGGGCTATCTTAGTCTGGGTGGCATGTGTACTGGCCCAGCGATAGTGCAATCCCTGTATTTCTCTTAAGCTCTATACAGATCTGTGGGTAATCCGGGCCTTGTTTCTTATAGTAGTAGCCTCTTGGCGACTGTAGAGCGAAATGTCCAATATGTCCTGTTTGAGAAACGTTTGGGTTTATGGGATTTATACTTATAAAATGTAGAGCAGCTTGCAGCCTAATGTCAAGACGAGACAGAAAACACAGCTTGCAGAATCGGCGCAACGAAACTTCGATATCTTGACTCCCTTATCCGAAAGATATGCGCAACTGAAACCTTTACTTGTGTGTGTGTTTGGGATTAAAATTCAATCTTTTTCTCTCTCTCATGCCGAATAAGAACCGAAACACGTTGATTTTTCTGATAGGAATTAGTAGGAGACTTATAATCGCAAATGCTGCAAAGACGATGATGAGATATTTCACAATTACTATGGTGGTCATACCGACTACAAAGAAGGCTACTGCAACGATCACGGTCTGGTGGAGAATATAGAACGGCAAGACGAGTTCATTTGAGAGGGATAGAAATTTGTGATTAAAGCTGAGAAATTTCCGCCCCAGAAAGAGTATGGCAATAATCCAACACCAGCCATTGAATGCCCAAAGTGGCGTAATAGTAAGATAAACAATTGGCGAGAGAAGAAGGTCTAAGCCAAACGCTCCGAAAAGACCAATGATAAGTGAACTGGTAATAGTTCCTACTATAAGCGCAATCAAGCCATTCTTGTCTGTGGACTGGATGAATTGGAAATCAGAAGCTACCACGTACGCTAGTATGAAAAATGTCAAATACGTGGGCAATTTCCAGCCTCCGTATCCGGAGGGGAAAACAAAAAAGGGCGGAATCGCAGCTAAATCTACAATAATCAAGGGGATCGCAAGTAAGAAGATTCCTCCTCGTCTATTACAAATTCTTGCTAGTTTGAAATTTTATCCTCTTTTCCTTGCAGATACTTGAAGAAATGTACGGTTATCAACGAAAACACGAAAAGCCAGAAAAGATACCAGAGGTATATACCCTGATTTGCTCCAGCGAAATAGGTCAGCCTGGGGATCAAATCTAAAGGAAAATCATTAAGGAAGTAAATCCGCGCGTAGTAGTCAATAAAGGATCCTGTATAGAAACCATTGAATACCGCATCAAAGTAGCTATGCACTGGGAGAATTACTACAAATATAGCAAAGATAAAGGGAACCATCAATCTTAGAAATCTCGACTTGGCATATTGCTCAGGACTCCTCCGTGTTAGAGAAAAGTAAGTCGCTATCCCGCTGACCGTGAAAAAGAGGGGCATGATCCATCCTGTCACGAAGATATTCGTGATTGTAAATACCATATCTGGCGGTCCAGGATTTGTAATGTGCCATGGAATAAAGATGAAAGGTCTTCCACTATGATATAAAAAAATCGTGCCCATCGCGTCAAAGAGCACATTCCTCTTGAAGAAGGTGTGATATAACTGAAAGCAAACACATACATGAATAATCAGACATACTGACAAGGCGCGCTTCCTTTGATCGGCTGTAGGGCAATGTCGATCTGAAATAGTCAAAGGGTGTGGACAACCTTAAATTCGCTGCTGGTTGATGCTTTTGTATACCGTTGTCATTCTCTTTGAGTGACACAAGCGATTTTTCGTGTTAAAGTCCAGTCGCGAGAACGGTCTTTCTGACCCTATTTTTGATGAATATGACAATGTTATCCTGTTCACGTAGGGTATACTGCCTGTTTTCTCATTTCCGGCATGTGGAGCATTGACTTGTTAGAGGTGTTAGTGACCTATGTATTACATGACGACATTGCATGTCACCAGATCCACCAAATAAGGTGCGGTCGGGCCGCTGTATACAGAAGCATCAACGTAGTACTAGAAAACGCTGGTTTCTCTGACAACGGTCAAGAATCCGTTGAGATCATGCAGTCTTGTCCAAATCTTGTGGGAGCATAAAAATTTCGACTAGCCCTCAGCACTCTGGACGTTTGGCTACACATGCTTCAGCAAAAAACGGAATTTCAGAATCTTATTTCCATAGATTTTCGTGTTCGTTTCAGAAGAAACAACATTCTTCCATGCTTTTAATCATGGATTTTCAAAGGTATTTTTAAGAGGCCGCGATCTGGGATGTTTTATATCGTTCAGCCACTTCGTCGAAAAATTTTGACACGGAGTCTCCGCTTAGTCCTCAAAATTGATGGGCTCCTGAGAAGGCTTCCTTCTGTTTGGAACACATGTAGATTTAGCCTCTCCTTCATCGAGCTAGCCATGGTAAAGATACCTTGACAATAATTCCTGAATCTTAATTCTTGAACTGTCGCCCAACATTTCCTGCGCATCTTGGTCTGGATAGGATTTCAGCTTGTTGACTATTCCGTCTATCACCTTTTCTGGAAAAATGCCATCTATTTCATAGTGTTTTCTATCTCTTTTGAGATTCTCGGCTGATTCCCTGCAGGATAAGGGAAGAAGCTTGTATTCCTTCGCTTCTGACGAAATCTTATCGGTATTTAATTCTTCAGCGACATCAATGGCTTCCTTAGAATGACTCAGCCCATATTCAATAGCTACAGCTATTCCAGCTAACAGTAGATGGATGTTTGCCACCGGATCTGGAGCTCTAAATTCAAAAGTCCTCAAGCAATCTTCTGTTTCTCTGAAGGTTCTAAAGTTCCACAATAAGGGTATACGTATAAGCGCCAGCCGATCTTTTGCACCCCAAGAAACATGTATAGGCGACTCTCTGCGTGAAATGAGTCTGAGATATGAAACGGGTATGGGATTTCCGAATGCTGTCAAGCTGGGTGCAAACTTCAATATTCCTCCGATCATCTGTCTCGCTTCTGATGTCAGGTTACCCTCAGAATCCAATATGATGTTTCTGCCTCTTCTGAGGCCGCAAAAGTGCAGGTGCATTCCGTTTCCCGCATGCTCCAAAGCTGGCTTGGGAGAGAATGAAACAGAAGCTCCGTGTTTCGAACAAACGTTTCTCATTATCCACTTCAAAAGAATTGTGTTTTCAGCCATTTTGCTTGGAACTTGAGGTAGAAGCTCAATTTCATGCTGCTCCATAATACGTCCATTCTTGGTTACACATCTGCCAACTTCTGCGTGCCCATATTTTGAGGCTATATTGAGCTGATCAAGAATGACCAAGGCTTCATTTCTCATTATTTCAAATCTGGCAAGAGGGGCTGATTCGTGATAGTTGTTTTCGCTATTCTCTGACTTGATAATCTCTCCTTGAAGTAGGCCTATTATATAGAATTCCAGCTCAGCCAAAGCCTTAAGCATCACATTGCTTGAGGAACGGAGCTTCTCTACTGCTCTGGACAATATACCACTTGGTGCGATCTCCAAGGTTTTTCCGTTTTCATCGAGATAATCACACAGGATCTTCAAAGTAGGTATGGGACTAAAAGGGTCTATGAAAGCAGTTTCCGGTCTAGGCACGACATAGATATCACTATCCTTCGACTCGACACAAGAAAAAAGGCTGGAGCCGTCTACTCTTGCACCGAGCTCCAAGATCTTCTGAAGCCGGTCTCTATTCTTGACTGCAAAACTCAGCGTTTTCAACCGACCGTCTTCGGGCATATGGCAAAGATCCAAGATACGAATGTCCTTCTCCTGTACAAGCTTGACAACTTCTTTCTGTGTTTCCATCTGACACCATCCTTAGACGGTTGATTAAAGAAAGATATCTCATTAGATCGTCTTATTTTAACTCTCCCGGACAGACATGCACTGGAGATGCTCTCCTTGACGGCGGGCGGAAGTTGACTATCCGTTTCTTTCATATTTCGAGTCTGAAATAAACCCTATAATAATTTCTGAGCATGTTCTTGTTGAGAAAGGTTTGCTAAGCCCTGTGAAGGTGTCTACATTTGTCGTCTGATTACTTTGGGGACGAAGTTGAGATACTAGAACGAAAGGTGAACGGAAGAACCGTTAAGGTGAAGTGGGACTGGGGAAGCTTTGGAGACACAAAAGGGTTTCCTGTAGATGAAAACCTTATAAACTGGGTCATAGGCCAAGATCAAGCATTGAATGAGTGCTTCCTATGCTTGGACGAATGGGTTCACAAGCTTAAGCATCTTGAAGCGACAGAATGGCACGAAAATTGGAGCGACCCTGACAACCCAAAGACTGTAGCCAGAGCCACGATTAGCCCGGGACCTTACCTCCTCTTGCTGGGCGACCCTGGGACCGGCAAATCGTTGATCGGAAGGGCTTTAGCCGAAAAATTGACGCAAATCTACAAGGAAAACGGTGTCAGACTTCACGATGTTTTATGTTGGAAAAACTCTCTTCTGCCGAGTCAGCCCAAGATTTCAATTCACGAGGCAGGCAAAGGGAAGAAGATCCAGGAAAAGGAGCAGCTCAAAGAGCTGAAAAGGAAGTTCATAACCAAAGTAGGCTTCAAAGCACTACAAATCTTCCTCATACTGATCGGTTTGCTGCTCATATCGTTAGGTTTCTACCTACTGTTCCAAGCTTGGCAAACATGGAATGAAAACCCAATGTTTCTAGGGCAGCCCCTCCAGCAATATTACAACAGCAACTTCCTAGATTATCTCACGGGGGAGTTCATTGGAATTGTGCCTTTAACAATCATCCCAGGGGGCAGTCTAATCTTCTTCGGGGTCTTCGTCTGGTGGTTTTCAAGACTAGGAGGCATGGGGAACCTAAAAGGTATAGCAGGCTCCCAACAGACAGAAGTTCCAAAACTGATAGTAGATAATACTTCTGGAAACGCTCCGTTTATGGACGCTACAGGTCACAGGAGCGCCCAGCTTTTCGGATCTATAGCTTGGGACCCATACCAAACTGGCGGACTTGGAACTCCCGAGCATCAAAGAGTCACTGCGGGAGATGCACACAGATCCTCACTTGGCATATTATACATTGATGAAATAAAAAACCTCAACCCTGAAGAGGCTGTAACCCTTCTGACCGTGCTTGAGGAAGGACAACTGCCCATAACGGTGAGAGACCAATGGCATGGGGGAGGCACAGCAGCTATGGCCGTCTCAACAGAGCCCGTGCCTGCAATAACTTTTCTGGTTGGAGCAGGGAACTTCGATAGTATAAGCAGGATTCATCCCGCTTTGATGGACCGAATATACGGATACGGCAAAGTTGTGAGAATGAATAACGATATGCCTAACACTTTGGAGAATAGGCGGAAATATGTACAATATATAGCCCAAGAAGTCCAGCGTTTCAACCTGATTCCTTTCTGTCGAGATGCTTGCGAAGAGATTGTGGACGAAGGTAGGCGTAGGAGCAACAAAAAAGAAGCTTTGACGACTAGGTTTAGACCGTTAATCTCGATTATCAAGACTGCTGCTACTCTGGCGATGAATGAAAAATGCGAAGTAGCGGAAAGAAGGCATGTTCGCGAAGCCATAGAGAATCATTGCAAGACGATCCAGAGACAGATATTAGAGCATGAGATAAGCGAAAGAGGCAAGATGCTGGAGATCAAACCGGAAGGAGCTAAGCTTGGTCAGATACATGGCTTGGCCGTTGTTAAGGATCCTTACAGCGGAGAAAAGACAGGCAGCGTTCTCTGCGTGAAGTCACACATGGCCAAGATAAGCGAACTTCCTAGAACATACTCGCTTCAAGGCTACTACACGGTGACAGGAGTGGCAAAAGGTCGAAACTTCATTTCAGACAGTATAGAAAAAGTGAGGAGTGTTATTCTTCAAAAATACGGAATTGACATAGCCCAAGACTATCTTACCCATATTGACTTTGCCCAATCCTATGGTGTTGATGGCCCTTCAGCAGGAGTAACAATGGTCGTGTTGTTATGCTCTATCATTGAAGACAAACTGATAAGGCAAGATGTAGCTGTGACTGGAGAAATCAATCTAGGTGTAGGAGATTCAATTCAGATAACGCCTGTAGGCGGCGTTTACGAGAAGATAAAGGCTGCAGAGGCTTGGGGATTCAAAAAAGTCGTAATTCCGAGAAAGAACTATGAGCATTCCATTGATGTCAAAGATTACAGGATAGAGGTTGTACCCGCCGCTACGTTGGACGACTATTTGAAAGAGTGCCTGGTTGAGAAGCCGAAGCTTAAGGTGCCTATTCAAACTTATAAGCGAAAAAAGCCTTAACATTTTGAAATTGAGGAAGAAGATTTCGACTTTAAGTTTTTGGAATCTTTCCAGATAGGCATAGGATTCATAATGGGTAGCGAGTTGGATGGAGATAGAATTCGAAGGTGGCGTAGAAGGGGCTTTTACAGTGAAACGGTGCTTGTCAAGCTCCTCGAAAAGAATGGATATAAGGCTGTCCGTGTTCCTGTCAGCAATCCCAGCCGCAATCCGCTGCCCGATGTCATAGCCAGGAGAGATCTCCACGTCTATGCCTTTGAGGTGAAGAACGCCAAGTACTACGCTTATTTTCCGAGAATCCAAATTAAAAAGCTCTTCAAGTTCTTAGACGAGTTCGTACCTATACCTGATCAGTACAAACATTCAGTGCTGGCAGCCCATCTAGGGAAAAAGTGGCTCTTCAAGCAGATCAAATGGAGTGATTGGAAGAAGGATGAGCTTCCAGAGAAAGAGAGAATTCTGAAACGAGACAGGGGAAACTTCAAATTGGAAAAGGGAATATAGTGTCGGTTATGGACGAAGATGTCGTCTTGGCTTCTCTTTTGTGTAAAATATATCCGATCGGAGATATTGAGATCAGAGCTCTGAAAGATTTAGAGTTTGAGATTGGAGAAGGCGAGTTTGTTGTCGTCGAAGGTCCATCTGGAGCAGGCAAAACAACATTATTGAATATCGTTGGTGGAATAGATAGACCCTCTAGTGGAAGAATCATCGTTTTCGGTATTGATCTAGGTGCCGAAGAGGAGGATTCATTAGCAGATTTTAGGTGCGAGAAGGTAGGCTTCGTTTTTCAGTCTTACAATCTGATATCCACTTTGACGGTTGCTGAAAACATAGCCTTTCCTATAGAATGGCTTCGAAAACCCGAGGACTACATAAGCAGCAGAGTTCAAGAACTATTGAGACTTGTAGGCTTGGTTCACAGAGCGGATCATTTTCCCTCTCAGCTTAGCGGGGGGGAACAACAGCGTGTAGCGTTTGCTAGAGCGCTGGCGAATGATCCCCCACTGTTTCTTGTTGACGAACCTACAGGCAATTTGGATGCTAGAACAGGGTTAAGGATTGTCGAGCTTCTTCAGAAACTGAAGGAGCAGGGCAAAACTGCCCTAGTAGCAACACATGATGAACGCATAATCAAGCTGGCGGACAAAAGGTTCTATATGGAGGAAGGAAAGCTGGCGGAATTGAATGAGTGAAGTATTTTTTCCTGTAGAAGATCTTTTGCGTAGGAAATTCCAAACAGGCTTGACAGTTGCCAGCTTGACCTTGGGCGTTGCCTCGACAGTCTATCTTCTTCTTCTGGGAGAGAGAATCGGCATCTCAATCTTTAGGGCGACTGAAGATGTCCTGACATCTGGACTAAGGGTGACTTTCTCTCATTTTTTACGTTTTGTTGGGCTGCTAACAGTTGTTGGAGCTGGAGTCATGGTGGCATACACGATTTTCGCTATGATGTCACAGAGGGTGAGGGATGTTGGGCTGATGAAAGCTGTCGGTTGTCCGAACGACTTGGTTTTTGGATATTTCGCAACAGAGCTTCTGATAATAGCCTTTTCAAGTTCGTTCCTGGGCGTCGTAATCGGTGTCCTGGCGAACTACTCCTCAGTTGTCTTGTTCAGCTCTTTGGGTTTTCCAATTGAGCAGAGTCCCATCAACTTTTGGCTGATTCTCTTAATCTTCATCTCATTCTTCGCTCTTATTGTTGTTCTTGGGGCGAAACCAGTATTGGACGCTTCAAAGGTTGAACCAGCCAAGGCGATTTCGCCTGTGAATTACTTCAGTCTGAGCGTAGAACCAGGATTCAAGGCTATCTCTAAATCGGGTCTGATAACCAAGATCGCGTTTAGAAGTCTTTCTCGCAAGAAGTCAGCGACTACTAAGATCATTCTGTGCTTATCTATAGTACTCACACTTGTCACAGTGTCTATCTCAGGGGGAGTCATCGCTGACCGCACGATGAAGAGTTGGATTGAAAAAGCGGTTGGAAGAGATATCATCGTGATAGCGCACCGAGACATGTGTGATCAATACGCACGTCTATTAGCACAATTTCATAGTGTGGTGGATACCTCAAAGTTCAACTATACGCAAGAGGAATATTTAATTCCAGATGATCTTCTGGCTTCGCTAGAGGAGATCAAGGACGTATCAATTGATGGTCGTCTTATACTGAAATCACAAGTATGGGAGATTCCAGGCGAGATCTTTGATTCTGAGACAGCAGCCATAGTTCCTATAGGTGATCATCGAGAAGGTGAGTCTTTAATCGTAGGTGTCGAACCTAGCAGCACGGTAAGTGAATGGTTCATCGACGGTATGTTCTTGAGTTCAGAAGAACCACGAGAAGCTGTTCTGGGAGACTCACTGGCTCATAAGATCTTTTCAATTCCTCTAAATCAGAGCATAAGGTTCCTCGGACGAACCTTTGATGTGGTCGGTGTCTGTTTCGACCCTATCAACAATGGAAATGTGACTTACGTACGGCTCAAGAGACTGCAAAATGTCACAGGCATACTTCACACAAACATTGTTTTGCTCAGGATTGACTCATCTGATTATGGAAATACCGTTGATCAAATGAAGGCCTTAGCAGAGAGTGTAGGCTCAGACTTTACAGTTCTTGAGCTTAGTGAGTTGTTGGAAAGTAGCCTGAGCTTCGTTGGTCATATATGGTCAAGCTTAAGGCTTCTCCCTTCGTTCTCTGTAGTGGCAGCATCCTTGTGTCTGATAGGTTATATGATGCTACTCTTGGCAGAACAACGTCGAGAGCTAGGGGTCATGAGGGCGTTAGGCATAAGGACAGCAACAGTCTGGAAGATTGTAGCAGAGCAGGGTCTTATCATTCTGTTTTCGAGTTATGTAGCCGCCATTCCGATAGGAGTAATTCTCACTTTGCTGATATTGGTTCCTGAGCCAGTAGTTACGAGTTACATGATTCTCGAGATAGCTGCATGGTTGATTATTGCTGTGATTGTGCTGTTTACTGCAGGCATGTATCCGGTAATAAGGTTCGGGAAGAGGCCAATTGTAGAAGTCATGAATGAATTCTGAAAGAAAAGAAGCGAAATGGATAATTGTGTGAAGAACTAAAGTCACATGCTGATGTGGGAATTATGAGCCAAATCGTTGAAGGTAAGATAGTGAACTACCGGTTAGGTCCAAAGACTCAAAAACCGAAGGAGTGCATAATCAAGTTCAAGCACGTGAGTTCTGCCTATGAGGCTAATAGGCTTGTTGGTCGAAAGATTGCTTGGATAGGACGAGAGGCCAAGGTTGTGGGTAAGATTGTGGCTCTGCATGGACGAAATGGGCTAGTTAGGGTTCGGTTTAGAAAGGGTGTCCCGGGGCAGGCGTTGGGGACAGCTGTCCAATTGGTTGGCTAGGCTTTTTGAGAAGTGTTTGACAGAATTGACGTAGGCAGGCATTTGGCTAAGGAAATCAGGCAGTTGCATTATGGAAACTGTGGGAACCTTGGAATAGAATTTGAACGTGGGTGTCGTAAGCGAGAGGATGGCTGGGACGAATGTTACCTTACTCCATGAGTGGCATCCGATTTTCCTGTAGACACTAGGTTTAGACTCAGCTAGAGCTGATGTTCTTTCAAGCTGTTCCTTGACGATCTTTTTCATTGCTGACGAACAGACTCCGTGCCGCCAATGCTTACAGTCTATGGACAGAATTATTGGTTCTTTACATCCGACAATGTCGATTTCCCATCTTCTTTGCCCGTGCTTGAATCTCAGATTTTTCTCTGTCTGGTAAAGGTTTTGTTCAAGGGTCAAGGCTGCGATGTTTTCAAACTCTTTCCAGTCAAGTAGGCGCGTTACACGTTGAATATGGGCACCGAGTCGTATGGCATGAACAGCTAGTTTAAGGCGTTTCAGATCACTCATGCTTACAGTTTTGTTCTGATAATAAAGCATCCCGTTATTTCGTAGCTTTTCGATTAAATTGCGAGTCAAGCCATACGTGAGATTCGCGCTTTTTCTGATAATATCGACCGATGCGGGGCCTTTCGCAGTAAGTTTTAGTACCGAAATCGTCAGTTCTCTCTCAATATTCATGTCATTCTATCCAAGATTTTAACGTGATGTTGTTAATTCTAGGAAATGCTATATAATTGTGTCGCAAATAGCTACATGCGCGCCATGGAAGCAATGTTTTTGCTGCACGCTGTCTCAAATGAACCAGGATCTGGAACACCTTGATTGACTTTCTGACGGGATCTCCTGACCTTAATCTATTCCTGGTCGAGATTTGAGACTTTTTTGCTGTAGACGATAGACGAACCGGGAAGAGTCTCTGGTTTCCTGATTCTCATTCTCATTCTCGCCACGACGTCTGCAAATTATCTGAGGTTGAATCTTTCCATGTGGAAAAGTGGGCTTTGCAGGTGATATTTCCTTCAAAGGAGGTTCTGACCAGGTTCACTACTGGAACTCAGACAGTACAATCTAACTCTTGAGAAAATCTGCGCGATCGAAAAAAAAAGAGAGGTTTACTTGTGTTTTGGCTGTCCCTTTAGGAAATGAATCACTTTTATAGTGTCTGTTCCCTCAAAGAGTATTCCATTAACTAGGCTACCGGACACAGTTAGATTTACCATGTATGTTAATGGTTTTGTCTGGACAGGTGCTAGCGATCCTATGTTTTCCCAGATGTACTGTGCGACTTCAGCTCTGTCAAACTTCACCATCAGATCTGGAACACCATCGTTATCTTCGTCACCGATTTCTAAGGGGTCTTCTGAATCGGTCGCAATCGCGTCATTTAGCAGGATGGTGCAAAGGTCAATGTCGCTTACATCATAGCTTTCAGGAAGCTCAATATACGCTGTAATCCACTTGCCTTCGCTCTCCAGGTTCAAAGTGTCTGGATCGACATCTACGGTTGCCTCGATGCCAGGGAAGGATAGCACACACACAGCATCAGGCATTGTGAGGATAAGGTCATTTATACCATCACCGGTCACATCTGATATTATTGTCGTCCCCGTATATGGTACTCTCCAGATTTCGTCAAGACTATTGTCCAGAACTGCCAGTTCCCCTGTGCCATTGACACCAGCGATTATCTCGAGTTCACCATCGCCATTTATGTCGTTCACGAGTCGCGGTGCGTAGCCCGTTGCACTATCTATAACGTTCAGATTGTAATCTAAGACCAGGAGATTACCATCGGTGTCT
>CAYGAG010000007.1:0-57025 GCA_964347765.1 uncultured Candidatus Bathyarchaeia archaeon | reverse complement strand
ACGAGCAGTGTGGGCATCCCATGAACACCAAATCTGGTTTGGCATCTGCAGCTGTGGATAGACAGTTAACAGTCTTCTCAATGACTCGAGAGTCAATGGCCACATCTTCTGTTCCGTTCATCTCCTGAGCAGTCTTGGTGCAGAATGAGCTGGCCATGCCTGTTGTGGCCAGAGCAGCGCCGAATTGTTTAAGCTCAGTATTCGAGGGATGAGCTAGCCCTTGGATTGCTGGGATTTTATCTTTCAAGATTTGCCCTAGATAAATCCCCAATGCCCCGAATTCAGCCTCGTTCTGTAATGATGTGCCCAGCTTCACTAGGATGCTTGGTTGTCTGTTTTCAGCTCTGTGCATACCATAGTCTGGTGTCTTTCCGATTATCGCCGAGGCTAGCGCGGATGGTCCTCCTTCACGATTTGTCCATGCTCTCAGTACCGAATTAGCATAGACGACGGCTGAGGATTCGGACCATGCAAGATGCGTTCCTCTTCTTGGCTTCTGCAAGTAATATGGAGTACAGGTCAAGCTCATTCTTAGTCCGATTCTTTCGAATTGTTTCAGGATATTCCACTGATTTTTGAGGACATGCTTGGGCAGTCTTGCACTAAGGTATTCCGGATCAAAGCTTTGCGGGTTCAAGGTGGCTTCAACTTTCGCTTTGACGTTTGCATCTGCCAGATCTTCAAGAAATTTAGCTGGTGCATCGCCGAGGGTTTTGTAAGATACTCCGGAAACGTGGGCGGAGCTTATCGGAATCAATCTTTTCGCCCCGAAAAGATCTCCAAGGCGGGCAAGAATTTTCATGCATATTTGGTTCGCCCAGCCATGTTCGCCCTCGTAGATGCGTTCCTCTTCTTTGGACATATACATTGGGATTCACTATTCATCTTTGCAGGAGTCTCACAGTGCCTTCGCTGGCGTTGACCTCGACCAATTCTCCTGTCTTGATGTTTTCGATGTCTATCTGGTCAACCATGGGTATTTCAGCGATTATTGATCCTACTACTACTACAGGGTCAGCTGTTCGATTGATTATCGCCTTTGGTGCCAGGTTTTTCTTGGCTAAGGAGTACAATACGTAGCTGCCGACTGTGGAGCCGTGTCCATGTGGGAAGCACAAAACTTTGCCCTTCAAGCATTTGCCCTGCAAGTCATGGTTTTTCTCAATGATTTTCCCGTTGGCCGGATCGACGCCTCCTAAGAAGCTCAAAGGCTTTTTGGAAACTAATGCTTGTGCTTTGCATCTTCCTTCTACGATTGGTCGACCCTTCAAAATTTTCTGTTGCATTTCATGCCCATCTAATATGATATCTTTGCTGATGAAGGGATTTCGCCGAGAATTTTCGATGAAGCTTGACCGACTTTTTGACGGTATCGTGCTTCTGTGTAGACCCGCAGTATATTTATGAACCCTTTTAGAACGTCGAAAAGTTTGGAGATGTCACTTAGACGTTGAGGTATGCGGGTGCCCTTCTGAGTCTTATAGAAAACTGGTATTTCCATGGGTTCCATCAGGGCTGAGTGATGGTAAGGCACAGATGGAACGGTTGGCACGTCAATTATTACCTTTTCCAGTTCGACGTCTGCTTCTTCTGCAATGTCGATCTTTAACTGTTTGCGGTGTTTTTCACGGCTAAAGATGTTGGAAACCATGCTATCTTTCTCATAGAAGGTTCGTTCGTAAGCGCATTTTAGCATTTGTCGTCTTTCAAGCTTCTTTATGGTCTCTTTTGATTTCTCGTTTTCTCTCAGTGATGCCCAAACAGTGTAGTCGTCCAAGGCGAGGTATTCATCTGGGGTTGTGAAACCGGTTAGACCCAGTTCCTGATTAGCCTGTTCTAGAGCAATAGTGAGCATTATTTGTGCTGCTCTCCCTACCCTGTGAAAATAGATGCTTTTGAAGGACTCTATTCGAGCTATTATGAAGGATTCAAGAGCTGATAGCGCCCCCAAGTAAACTGCCAAGTCTTCGTCGAGAATGTCCAACGTTTGGATTACGCGGAAGATATCAATGTAACCGTACTCCGCACCAGTATGGTAGGTATCTCGCACAACAAAGTCCAATTTGTCAACATCGACGGAGCTGCTGATTATCTGGTCCAGAAACGACTTCTTCGGCTGTTGAAGACGACCCACAGCTAATCTGGAAATCTCTTCCGCATTGCACCCTTGTTCATTGATTATGTCCTTCAATTCGCTGTTTTGGATCAACCAAACAGTAATGTCCTCATGCGTCTTGCCAAGCTCTTTGACAAGCAGATGTTCAAAAACATGTGAGAATGGTCCATGCCCAACGTCGTGAAGTAAACCGGCAATTCTGATCTTCTCTGCTGTATCTTGACTTATGTGCTGAGAAATATTCGGGTTTTCGACGACTCGACCTGCGAGATACATCACGCCGACAGAGTGTTCAAAACGCGTATGGTTTGCCCCTGGGTAAACATATTCCGCACCTGCCAGCTGACGCAACCTGCGGAGTCGTTGAACGAGAAAGGAGTCAATTATCTCTTTTTCACATGCAGTTATGTATACATAGCCGTGGACGGGATCTTTTATCTCGCCCCAATAGTCTTTCAGCATGAATGGGTCTTCTCAGGGTCTTATTAAACAATTATTAAAGCATTCACTCTTATAATGCCTCATGCGTGACGCTTAGAGCTGGGGAAGATGGCAAGAAGAGGTTTTTTTGTATGTGTAGAAGGGCTAGATGGCTGTGGCAAGACGACGCAGGCAAGACTTCTCGTTAAGCAACTGATATGGAAGGGTTACGATGCAATCTACACTACTGAACCAAGCCATGGGAAGATTGGGACGTTAATTAGAAGGCACTGTCTGAATCGTGACGAACGGGTCTCTACTATTATTGAAGCTCTGTTGTTTGCAGCTGATCGTTTTGATCACGTCACAGCTCTGGTGAAGCCGGCTATAAATGATGGTAGGCTTGTGGTCTCTGACCGCTATGTCTATTCTTCTTTAGCCTATCAAGGAGCAGCTGGACTCGATCTGGATTGGATCAAGAATATAAACGTACACGCGATACCTCCAGATCTGGCGATCTTCATCGACGTTGATCCAGAGACTGTGATGAAGAGGCTGAAACCTTTTCGATCAGTAATGGAGAATCTTAAGATCCAACATAGTGTCAGAGAAGTCTACATGAAACTTGTTGGGAATGGAGAGCTTACTAGAATAGATGGAAACAGATCTAAACGAGAAGTCTCAGCCGATCTTCTAAGGCTTGTCCTAGATTCAATCAAAACACGAACCGTGGATACAGCATTTGTTTAACGAGTCTCTGGTTCTTCCATAGCCAACTAGTGTATGCTGCTTGAGTGGACTGCTAGGACACGCCAATGCAGAAGCCGTGAATCGTGAATCCTTAGGCTTTCTTGGTCTTATGTATCCTCTCTAGGGTCTCCAGCAATCCAGATAGTACCCTTCCCAATCTCTCAAGTTCTTCCATGTTTTCTTCATGTTGTATCTTGTTTTGTATCTTCTGTATCTTTGCAAAAATCGTCTCTTCGAGTGTGTCGAGAATTACGGTGTCTCTGATTGTGGGCGGTTCTTCTCCTTCTCTTACTACGATGACTTTCTTTTCGCATTTTGTGCACCAGAGATCTCCACTTCTCAACCTGAAGAGTGGAGAGGCGCATACGGGACATGGCAATTCAGTCAAAGTTGCTCCTTGCCGCAGCATGTCTGCCATCCTTTGGATGTGGCGTTCATCTTCTCTCTTCTTAGACAAGCTTTAAAGCCTCGGGATAAATAGATATAAAAGCCTATATAACTTGGTTATTTCGGAATTGAGTATGGTGGTGTATATGGTCAGGAAGAAGAAACTGCAAGAATATGAAGAGCGAGTGGAGCAAGCATTGATTGTATTGGGAGAAATCTCTGAAGATACTACTACACCTCGAAACATTAGACGGGCCGCAAGAAACTCCATGGAGACCTTACAAACAGACGAATACACTCAGGCTGTCAGAGCCTCTAATGCTATATCGACCCTTGATGACATCCTCCAGGACCCGAACATGCCGCCATATACACGTGTGAAGCTGTGGAACGTGATGAGCCTTCTGGAAGCCATAAAAGACTAACTGCGAGCAAAAAGAACCACTTTTGCCATTTGAGGATTCCGGCTTAATTCATGCTGTTACAGTGTTGGAGTGACTAGACTTATTTCCCGCTAAATGTAAGATATCACAGAACCTGAACCAAAGATAAGTCCTCTTGAGAATAGGAAGCCTCAACACACTCGCTGTTCTTCATAGATGTCGCTCAAGTCTGAGCTAATGATTCCATCGAAAGTCAGAGCATTCCAGCAAAATACATTTATCGTTCGGTCATCCAAGAGATGCGAAAGTGAAGTGTTGGAAGATGGCTGAAATCGCATCAGGTGAAAGTTATCGTTTGGAAGGAATTGCCTTTGGACTTGCAGACGGCTTAATCATGTGTCTGGGTTTGATAATCGGTGTTGCTGAGGCCACTTTCAACACTCGTCTGGTCATAATTGCTGGAATAATTGGAGGTTTTGCCAATGCTTTTGGAAATTCTATCGGATTCTTCATGTCTCAATCAGCAGAGAGAGCACTGCAGATACGGACAGCCAACAACGGAGTAAACACAAGGATACATTCAAGGAAAGAGATATTCACGAATACTGCTCTAGCGTTCACTTCGACGATTGGTGTTTCATTAATTCTTTTGTGTCCATTCGTATACTTTGTCATGGACCAGGCCATGATTCTCACTTTTATAGTGGGAGCTGGAATCGCGTTTGCTCTAGGAAGCTACGTGGGCAAGATAAGCCATGAGAATCCATACAAAGCAGGTTTGAAATACACGTTACTTGCCATCGCAGGAGCAGTGATATCCCATCTCATAGCTGACCTTACCCAACTCCTGAACTGAACTAACTAGACGTGAACATGTATGCTGTGAGTGATGGAATTCGCGGAAGCGTTGGACTTGGAAAAAGCGAGAAGAGTCGTTACGTTGGATGGATACGTGGACGGTCTTCTGCTGCAATTCAAGAACAAGTTCTTAAAGAAGAAAACACGCTTATAGATTCAACGAAGAAGTTGCTGAAAAACTAGGAAACTACTCTTAAGATGTATTCATTCTGGTTTTTTCTCGCACCAATTGGTGTGAGAACTGTGCTGTCAACGTTCCAATCTTAGCTCTTCTAGCGGAAGAGACGGGTATAAAACTAGGGGTTTCTGGGAATCTCAAGACAGATCCATCAAACCATCAAGAAAAGTGGAGAATTCCTCCATGACCGCCAGAAGTTAAGATGTTTGAGGTTCAGAAGATTCCTCACATTATCATTTTTGACAGTGAAGGAAGACAGCTCGGAACGATAATCGAGAATCTAAAACAGGAGAACACGCTGGAGAAAGAAATACCTGCCATAATAATAACGTGCATTTAATAAGTGCGAAGGTGGATTCTCAATTCCCAGGGGGACCCTATTGGAAGACGCCGTTTCTGAAAAACTTGACAAGATAGAGACAACAGTAAGCAAAGCCCATCAAGCACTTCGTGAATTGTTTTCGACACTAATCGAAATGCAACAGATGACTTCAGCACTAAAGAATGTCTTGCGTCCCAGATTTTTGGAAAGCTCACCGGCAAAAAGAGCCTTTGGTGAACAGATAAAACAAATCCTTGACGATATATTGATGAAGGGAAGCAAACAGGTTTTGATCCGCATGACTGGCCGTCTTGATGGGGAGCTTGTTGATCGGTTAGAGAAGATAATGACAGTCGGAGGAGTAGTTAAGATAATCATTCCTGAACTTGAAAAGAGAGAAGCAGCTTCTTTAAGAAGAATGGTGGAAAGCTACGGGGCCGAGATTATGATTCATCCAATGATGCATGCTAGGATTTTCTGTGTTCATAGGGATGGGCGACCGTGGGGAGTCATAATCGGGTCAGGAGATATCAACAGCAATAGTCTGAATGGTAAGCTTTTTGACGCTGCCATTTGGTCTAATCATCCTGATATAATAAAGCCGGCAGTTGATCTATTCAATGCAGTCTGGGAAAACGAAAAAGCTGAGAAGTTAAGCTAATTCAAGTCTTCTCGAACTAATAATGTGATAAGAATATCGTCGCAGAGAAAAATAAGACCTCGCTTGACAAGAGGTTAACTGGATCTTCTATTATCATACACGGCATGTGACTATTCAGTGACCTTTCCTGGCTCCCAGTTTACTGCCAATACTTCTCCAGTCTTTGCTCTAACCGTTGCGCTGAAGACTTTCACGCCTGGTTTTGCTGAGAAGATGCCGATTCTGACCTGCACTTGTATATAGCCTTTGACGTAGTATACTGCTGCATCTCCCCAGGAGTCTGAATCAATCTTCTCTACAGCTATCTCGTCTAATCTTCTTACACAACCCATTTGATGGACACAGTCTGTGACAGCATCTGCTACTACCTTCTCCAGACTCTCATGGTCAAAGATCAGCTCTTTCTTTCCGGCTGCTCTTTGTTTTCGACGCTTTGGCATCTTTGTACCAATCCCTAATTATATTTTCAATATGGTCAGGACTCTATATAATCTGTATTTCCATTTCCGACACTTCCTTTCAAAGAGCTGAAAAGAAGATGAGAGGCGTTCTCTTCAAGCTGTGAACTTTGGTCTCTTACATAGACAAATGAAAAATCATTGATATCTTGGTGGGTGTCTATGGAGGCTTTTCCTAAAAAGGTCAGACATTTATTCTGGAAAGTTTAATAACTGTAGGTTTCAATAAGTTTGAGAGGGAGAAGCCACGAAGATCTTTCATTATCAGGATGTAAGAGCCGAGAATGCAGGCGAAGGAACTTCAAGACTCAAGGTTAGATGGCTTATCACAAGAGAGACGGGGGCTCAAAACTTCGCCATGAGGATCTTTGAAATGGACGCTGGTGGCTACAGTCAGTCTCACAGCCACTCTTGGGAGCATGAGGTTTTCGTCCTAGAAGGTGAGGGAATAGTAGTGAGTGAAAGAGAAGAGAAGAGATTTAGAGCTGGCGATGTTATCTTCGTCGCTCCTGATGAGAAGCACCAGTTCAAGAATAGCAGCCGAAAGACTGTCAAGTTTCTCTGTCTTGTACCTCACAAAGACGAATGATAAAACAATCGAGCACGAATATTTCGATACGGTTTTCAAAGTCTTGATCGTAGCTTGCTCGCCAAAAAATATATGGTAGTTGTTGCATGTAGTTTTGGATTCCGGGAGAAAAGTGCGTTGAAGTATGACGTAGTAATCGTGGGCGCAGGCCCATCGGGGATATTTTCAGCTCTTGAACTAGCAGAAAAAACCGATCTTCAAGTCTTGATGCTTGACAAAGGACCCGACATAGATCAGCGTAAATGTCCAGCAAGCCGAGGGTTCGAATGTCTTCACTGTGAACCCTGCTTACTATTATCTGGTTGGGGTGGAGCAGGAGCCTTCAGTGATGGAAAACTCACGCTGTCTGCCGAGGTCGGGGGCTGGTTGAACCAGTATGTTTCAAAAGAAGAACTAAATAGACTCATAGAATACGTGGACAGCGTCTACCTGAAGTTTGGAGCCACCGAACGTGTCTATGGAGAGAACACTGAGAAGGTAGAGGATATTGAGCGGAAGGCTTCATTAGCTGGCCTGAAACTCATTCGGCAGAAAATCCGCCATATGGGAACCGAAAGATGTGCCGAAACTCTTCGGAAAATGCGTCAACAACTTAACAAAAGGGTTGAGGTACGACCCAAAAGTGAAGTTAAGGGGCTGATAGTGAAGGGCAAGACAATAGAGGGTGTAGAAACAGTCAACGGGGAAAGTGTCTCTGGAAGATATGTGGTTGTTGCTCCCGGAAGGAGTGGAGCCGAGTGGCTTCAGACAGAAGCTCAGACCTTGGGATTGAGAACCCTCAACAATCCTGTAGATGTTGGAATAAGGGTAGAAGTCCTGTCTTCTGTGATGGAAGAGCTTACGAAGGCGCTCTATGAGCCCAAATTCATCTATTATTCCAAATTCTTTGATGACCAGGTCCGGACTTTTTGTGTTGCTCCCTATGGTGAAGTGATAACGGAATCCTATAACGGAGTCTTAACCGTTAATGGACAGAGCTATGCGGAGAGAAAGACTAGGAACACGAATTTCGCGATTCTTGTCAGCACTTCTTTTACGGCACCTTTCAAAGAGCCTATAGCTTATGGGAAATATCTTGCGAGGTTGTCGAATCTACTTAGCGGAGGCGTCATGATACAGCGCTTGGGAGACCTAGACTCCGGGAGACGATCGACCCCGGAAAGAATCGATAGAAGCATAGTTAATCCCACGTTGAAAAACGCTACACCAGGGGATCTGAGTTTCGTTCTACCTTACCGTTACCTTGTAGATATAAGGGAGATGCTCGAAGCACTAGATAAGATCACTCCAGGAATGCATTCTCGGGATACGTTACTATATGGCATTGAGGTGAAGTTCTACTCTTCACGCCTGCAATTGAGTAACAGCTTGGAGACCAGAGTGCACAACCTTTTCAGTGTTGGCGACGGAGCGGGCGTGACAAGAGGTCTGGTTCAGGCTTCAGCCTCAGGTATCATAGTGGCAAAGGAGATAATGAAGAGAGAAAACTCCAAGCCGTGACTTTGATGTCGATAGTCCAAGAGATAAGATGTTCTCACTGTGGGGCACCCATATCATTTGAGCCAGGGGAAATAGTGGCAACATGCACATACTGCGGGTATACCGTCGTAATAGAGACCGGAAAGACATTCACGTTTGAGCATTCCATGCTAGGGAACAAGTATGATATGAAGGCGATTGATGAGCCTATCAAAAATTGGATGCAAAAAGGCTTTCTGAAACCCTCTAATCTGGCCAGCAAGTCAAGAATTGTCAGAAAAACCTTGATCTACCTACCCTTCTGGATTATATCGATAGACGCGGAAAGCGAATACAAAGGGATATTCGAACGGATAAGTCCGCCAATTGTGAAAGAAGGGAAGATCGAAAAGACCTATAACTGGCTTGTTCTAGCCCGCAAGGCAACCGAGTTTCCGACAAGAGAATATGACCTCCCGTTGGATGGGAAGATTCCGTTCGATTTCAGAGAGGTTGAATCTTTCGCGAAAATCCTGAACAGCGAAATCGACAGACATGAAGCTGTTGAGACTGCGAAGCAACAGGTCGATCAACATCATCGCTATCTCATTCAGCAAGACGTTGACAGAATAGTAGAAATAAAAAACAGAATGGAAATTGGTCAGGTCGAATATCTGCATGCCCCTATCTGGTTTGTGGAGTATAGGTACAAAGACGAGATCCACCATCTTGTACTTGATGGATCTACTGGAACCGTGATAAAAGGCGACATACCTTCAAAAGGCTTCGGGATATTTTGAGAAAGAAGGATTCTAGACGCTCCCACCCAAACTAAGTCTGTAAGGAACGGGCATCTCTTCTGTAATAGGTAGTATTTGTTTCAATTCTCTGAAGCTCTTGACTACTGTTCTACCTCTTTTTGTTACGGCAAATACCACTCTCTTCTTACCAACTGATCTCTCTTCGACCAAGCCTTGATCAATCAGAAATTCCAGATTTTCTTTCAGGACGCTGCAGTTAACATTGGCTTTGTACATGATGTGAGTTAGCTTCAACGGTCCACGCTGAGCCAAGACTCCTAAGATGTCGATATACATTTCAAGTTTTGACCTTCTCATAAACGAAACCTCTCATAGATCTTCGACTCTTTGATATAAACTGTTTGTGCATACAGAATATCTACACGCCCTCTACATATGGAGGCTGAATTCACAATGTTTCTACTTTCGAATGGATCGGTTTCCACAAGTCTCAAGCCCATAGGACTACACATCACAAACTTCTGAAAGTGAGCTTGGCTTCTTATCTTGAATTAATATATAGTTTATGAATTATGAATTCATATTATGAAAAGCACACTTACATCTTGGATTGAGTGAAACTGTCTCTTCTTTTCTTCAGTTGTGCGCTTCACACTTTTTCAGACAGAATTCTCCTATGCGTCGTTGAGTTTAGGGTTCTCAGAAACCTTTAAACTAAAGTTTGGAGGGTGTATTGATGTCCTTGATGAATAGAGTTTAGGAGTAGCGAAGATTATTGAGTGAGAAAAAAGATCTCTATGAAACTGCAAAGACGCATATGCGACTAAGCGAAAAAATTCTTGCAGCAATACCCGGATTTCGGGGTTATAAGGAAAAAGAGTTGCGTAGAGAGTCTGACAGACTAATCAGAAACCATTTACACCGGAGGTTATCAGAAGCTAAAGACGATCTGAAAGACGTTTTCCAGAGGTTATCTGACCGTCGTATGTTTGACGTCCTGACGGATATGGATCGTCTTGTTGCGAAATTCGATCGATTATCGGCGAGAATCGATCATGCTTCTTATGGATATGCAGGCTTCTTTGACATAGTGAAGATTAAGGAACCGAGTCTTGACAGAATGATTGACTTTGACAACCGTCTAATAGGTGATGTAGAGGCAATAGTCAGTCAGGTTGACGCGTTCAAGATTTCAGTCAGGAAGGGGGAAATCAAGAATACAAAGGAGCAGGTGCAAAGTCTGGCTGATATGTTGGAAGATTTGGAGAAAGCCTTTGATAAACGAAGCGAAGTCATCTTAGGAGTGAGTTGAAATGCCGCAAGTGATAGAGTGGAAGAGTCCTGGACCGCAGGATATACTGTGGAGATATCCAGATGAAGAGATCACATGGGGCTCCCAGCTTATAGTGCATGAATATGAGGTTGCAGTATTCTTCAGAGACGGGAAGGCCTATGACGTGTTCGGGGCAGGAAGACATACACTGACGACACTGAATCTCCCCTTGTTAACCGGCATCTTATCACGGATAGCTGGATATGGCGAGAAACCCTTCAAAGCTACGGTTGTCTTCATCTCTACGAAGGTTTCTGCTGGAAAATATGGTACACGAGCCCAGACGACAGAGCTTGCTCCTTTACAGGTGCATGGATCCTTCTGGTTCAAACTTGATGATCCCCAACTATTCGTCAATGAAGTTGTGGGTGGACAAGAGGCTTACACAACTCAAGATGTTAATGATTATCTTCGTGGTTTCCTTAACGAGAAGGTAATTGATGAACTCTCTCACTACGATTTGCTGACTGTTTTCACTAGATTGGATGAGACATCCTTAGTAGTCAAGAATGCGATTTCGGACTATTTTAAACGAATAGGCTTGGAACTGACTGACATGCGCTTTGAGGGAATTGACACAACGCCTGAGTATCGTGAACGCTTGTTCTGGCTCAGAACTGGTAGGGCGTCGCCCGAGGAAGTGTTGCGGATGGAGACTGTGAAGAAGGCCGCTGAAGAGCTGGGAAAGTCTCCCGGTGCTGGCTTGGGAACAGGTATGGTGCTCATACCACAGGTAATGACGCCTACAGGTCCTGCACAGGCTCCAGCGGCTGCCTTGGTGATCTGTCCTAAGTGTAGCGAGAAAGTTCCTGCGACTTCAAAGTTTTGTCCTGAGTGCGGTGAAAAGCTGACTCCTCCGTCTTCTGGAACAACAAAGTGTTCGAAATGTGGAAACCTTGTTCCTGCGACTTCAAAGTTTTGTCCTGAGTGTGGCAAGAAGATAGAGTGAGAGGCGGCAGAATGGCTGAAGGCCAGAATAGGGGACTGTTGTCCCTTGGCATCTTCTTTCTGGTTCTTATGATTTCTATAGTTATGTATGTACCCGTGAATCTTGTTGATTGGCCCTTGATTCCGCCTTTGATATCTGCCCTCTATGGATGTTGGATGATGATCTTGGCCGGCATTAGACAGTCTAACCCTTACAAGTATGAACGCAGTCCGTTCAGCACTTTGGCGTGGGGTCTAGTGTTGTTGGCGATTGGTGGAGCGTGGGTCTTCTGGAGTGTTAGCTGGCTTTATTCGGTGATGATAATGCTATTTGTGCTCGGCGCCCTAGCGTTGATTGCTGCTTTCAGAAGAAAATAGTTTTCTGTAAACGTTTTTTATCTGCGGTATTGTTAATCGTTTCCGGGGTGACCCACTATGGATGATAAAATCATTGGCCGCGGTACATGGTACGACAAGATGGCTGCCCGAATTGTTAAGCGAGAACAGAGGCTAGGCAGACATCTAGATCTGATTAGGACTGAGATGGGGGTGGCAGCATCCGGTTTTCCACATATCGGGAATTTGGGTGACGCGTCAAGGGCTTTTGCGGTAACTTTGGCTTTGACGGAGCAAGGCTATGCTTCTGAACTCATTGCATTTTCGGATGACAAGGACGGGTTAAGGAAGGTTCCAGCTGGTCTGCCCGACTCTCTAGAAGAGTATTTAGGGGTGCCTGTGACGGATATCCCCGATCCCTTTGGCTGTCACGAAAGTTATGGGGAACATATGACTCTTCTCCTGTTAGAAGCCTTAGACGAGTGTGGGATAGAGTACGAATTCCGATCAGGAACAGATGTGTATGAAAAAGGTCTGTTCAACGAAGAGATTAGATCTGTTCTTCTGAATGCGCAGAAAGTTGGGAAGATAGTTCGTGAGGAGATTGGTCAAGAGAAGTTTGTGGAGGCTTTGCCTTATTTCGCGGTTTGTGCGAATTGTGGTCGTATCTACACGACAAGGGCATATGAATTCAGAAAGGAGGAAGATAAGGTTCTGTATGAATGTGAAGGTATGGAAGTGAAGGGACGGTGGCTTGAGGGTTGTAGTCACAAGGGTGAGGTAGGTCTTACAGAGGGAAAAGGTAAGCTGGCTTGGAAGCCGGAGTTTGCCGTGAGATGGAAGGCATTGGATATACGGTTTGAGGCTTATGGAAAGGATATTGCTGATTCCGTACGGGTGAACGATCGAATATGCAGAGAAATATTCGGTTGGGAGCCACCCATGCATGCGAGATATGAGCTTTTCTTGGACAAGAGTGGAAAGATGCTTTCAAAGTCAACTGGCGTCGTTTTTACGCCGCAGACATGGTTTAAGTATGGTTCTCCTCAGTCTTTGATGTTGCTGATGCTGAAACGGTTCATCGGAACTCGAACCTTGGGTGTGTCAGACATACCGTCCTATATGAATGAATTGGATCATCTAGAGGACGTGTTTTTCGGGATAGAGAGTGTTGTTGATGAGAGGGAACGGGCTAAGCTGAAGGGGTTGTATGCCTACTGTTGGGCGTTGAATCCTCCAGACGAACCGCGTGCTCATGTGCCGTACAATTTGTTGGCGTTCTTGGTAAAAATGGCTCCTGTGGGGCATATAGAGGATTTTGTTCTTGAGAAGCTTCAAGCCTACGGTTATCTGAGAAACGGGCAGGATCTGAGCAAGGATCTGAGGGAGCGTGTGCAATATGCGTCCAATTGGGTGACGGATTTCGAAGAGATAAAGGAAACCAAGGTGAGCTTGTCCGAGACAGAGAAAGAGGCGATAAAGGAGTTGGTTGAGGCGTTAAGAGTTGAAGATGAAGCTGAGAGGATTCAGAATGCTGTCTTCAACGTTGCCAAGAACCACGATATCAAGCCTGCCAAGTTCTTCAGGAAGCTGTATATGGTTCTTGTGGGTGTGCCCCGCGGACCGAGGATGGGACCCTACGTTTTAGCTATGGGTAGAAAGAGCGTCATCGACGCTTTGCTGAAAGCCTTGGAAAAGAACTAATATTGGGCTGGCTTCAATCTCTAGTGGAGTAGCGGTAGAGGCTTCTAGGCTCTACATGTTCTTTTTGTATGGAACTTGCGGAAGAGTTTATATTCAGAGTTCTTGATTACTTCGCAGAAAGGTCTAGGTGACTTTAGTTTGGATTTCGAGTTATCCACGGAGCAGAAGATGATCGTCGAAGCAGCTTCTGACATCGCAGAGGACTTCGGTCCAGAATATTGGCGTACAAAAGACAGGGAGCATGAGTTTCCGGAGGATTTCTGGCTGACTTTGGTGAAAGCCGGTTTCCCGGGGATCTTGGTTCCTGAGGAATACGGGGGTGGGGGATTGGGAATGTTTGAGATGTTGTTGGCTATGGAGACCTTGACCTCCGAAGGTTGCGGATTGGCAGGGATGTGGTTCTTGGTCTTGTCTCCAGTATTTGGAGGTTTGTCAATTCTAAAGCATGGGAGCAAGGCGCAGAAGGAGAAATACTTGCCTCGGATCGCAGAAGGTATGGAATTCTGCTTGGCTTTGACCGAGGCGGATGCGGGAACAAACACGTTAAACACAAGAACATTAGCGGTAAAGGAAGGAGATGGTTATGTAATCAATGGGCAGAAGATGTTTATTTCCGGAGCAGACAGAGCCAGCGGTATGGTTTTAGTGACGCGAACGACTCCTCTGGAAGAGACAGAGAAGAGGACTTTTGGCCTAAGCCTGTTCGCCGTAGATTTACCCGACCAAGCAGTGGAGATCGTGCCAATTGAGAAGCATGGAATCAACTACTCCAAGACATTTGAGGTTTACATCAGTGATCTTAAGGTCTCAGCGGACAATATGTTGGGTGACGTAGGGAAAGGTTGGTACCTCGTTTTGGACACGTTGAATCCGGAAAGAATGGCTTTTTCTGCAGGTGCTTACGGATTGGGTCTTCTGGCGATTAGAAAGGCCGTAGAGTACGCTAAAGAGCGAAAGGTTTTCCAGAATCCTATCGGATCACATCAAGCGATTCAGTTTCCTCTAGCGGAAGCAAAAGCGAAGATTGAGGCCGCTCGATTGCTGAATTACCAGGCGGCTTGGCTCTATGATCAGGGGAAACATTGTGGCGCGGAGGCGAATATGGCTAAGGTAGCCGCTGTAGAGGCAGGCACAGACGCGGTTTACCATGCCCTGCAGGCTTTTGGAGGTTACGGATATGCTGTAGAGTACGATGTGGAACGGTGGTGGAGAGAAGTAAACCTGATTAGGCTGGCTCCAGTAACTCATCAGATGGCTTTGGCTTTCATTGGGGAACATGTGTTGGGGCTACCCAAATCCTATTGATCTTATGTTTCAAGAGTTGCCCCTCTTCCAAGGCATGTTTCTGAGCAAGCTTTCGTCCAAGAGTATGAAGGCAACACGCTTTAGGTAGTTTATATACATACCTGTTTACATCTGTCGACTCTGATCCGTCCTGTCTGGTTTGAGTTGGTTAGGGCGCTCCGCAAAGTGTGTCATCGGAACGAGCTGTGTTTCTAGGTTATTCTATGCCCCACTTTTTGGTGATCTTTACTAGTATGAAGATCACGAGGGCTACGATTACGAAGGTTATCAGGGCCGCTAGGAAATTGCCTACGCCGAATAGCTGCCCAACGTATCCTGGGTCTAATGGCTTTCCTTCGCTATCCAATTCTGTTGCTGGGATTGGAATTTTGAACGTCGCCAGGTTTCCAAGTCCTGGTATAGCTAACCCTATTATTGGCATTATCAAGCCTGTGACGAATGCCTGAACTAGGTTGCCCAAGTACACACCCATGATGAAGGCGACGGCCAGACCCATGACTTTGTATTTGGATATGAAGTCCATGAATTCGTTCCACAGACCTTTTGGTGGAGGGGGAGAAGGTTTGGGTTCAAGTAATTCTCTGATTCGCTTCAGCTCTTCCAGCATTTTGTCTTCCTTCGACATATTGCATTCACAAAGACTACGTCTTGGTCAAATCAGGTTTTAAATCTTGCGAAAAATAGACGTTATGGAATCTTTTGTCGTGTGGTTCAAGGGCTAGTCTTGCTTCTCTATTCTCTTTCCGCATTTCTGGCAAAAAACGGCGTCCAACTTGTTTTCTGTTCCGCAGTAGACGCAGTGTATCTTACCCATGGATGGTTGAGGAGTTGAGGGTGCGGGAGATCCAGGTTGCTCTCTGGCTATCATGGAGTAGTAGTAGAGTGTAGTTGCAATTGGGAGAATGGGGGCGGCTAGAGCGCTGAGAAAGCTGCCTATGAGCCAGCTTAAAGGGCCGAAAACATTACTGATTGCGCCAAAGATCAGGCCCGCAACAATAATGATTAGATAGACAACTAGTAGCAGACCGAAGGTCTTCAGCCAACGCCCTCCAACCAGCTGTCGACTGCGAGAGAGGCTTTGGAATGCATCAACTTCCTCGATGACTATTGCAGGTACGGTGAGGGAGAACATGATTGCCAATATGATGCCTGGGATGATTAGGCAGACGAGTCCGATTGCGATCAGAATTCCTGTGATTATTCCTGTTATTAAGAGTGAGGGCAAGCGGGCGGCGACGACGTTGAGGGTTCCTGAGAGGTCAATACTGCGTGTCTTCAGAGTGTCAGATGCCACCCTGACTGCCATGCCATTAGCAATAGTGTTGATAATCCAGCTGAAGAGCACTGTGAGGAAGACTGTTATCAACAAGATGCCTAACATAGAGAATAGGTACGACAACTGAACGTCTACAGGGGCTGTTTGGCTTGGCTGTTCAGGCATTGGAAATATCAAACCTACAACTGCTCCCCACGCTCCCGTAATCGCGCCTGCGACGAGAAACGGGATGAAAAACAACCAAAACTTGGTGAAATAGAGATTGAATGTCTGACCTAGAATCTCTCCTATATCCAGTTCTCGCGTTGGCTCTTCAAATCCCAAGACAAACTCCTCCACATTCAGAATGTTGTTCCATTATTGTGCTATTAAAATTTGCCCAAAACGCCTATACTGTGAAACCTTCTACACAATACCTGAAATCCACACAATAGTTTTCGATAGACGGATCTAACCTTCAATCAAGATACACTAAGGAATATTCTTTATGTTCTAAACTTTAATATCGCAATTTATATTTCTCCTAAAGAGAGAACGCTGGCTCCCAAGGAAGCCGAGCGACTTTCTTGTCTCTTGGGGCCCGTGGTCTAGCATGGATTAAGACGCTGGCCTGCGGAGCCGGAGGTCCTGGGTTCAAATCCCAGCGGGCCCGCCAACAACACATAGTATTACGCTGAGATCGGGGCTGCGAAATATCAGGTATGTGAATTTTCCGTAAGCTGGAGCTTCCTGCACAGTAATATGGTTTCTCAATCTTCTCTTCGTCATACGCTAGATATCAGACTGTTTTCGTTAGCTATCTGTAGGGGCAGTCACTTCTGCTTCCTCGGGGCTAATTCCTTTCCAAGAAATCTTGTATCCAATTATCTTTAGCACATTTGACGCGTCTTCAACTCCATCCATATCAATTATCCCTGCAGCTTCAGGCAGACATATCCGTTTTCCAGCACTCATTTTTTCCTCGAGTTTTCTCTGGATTTCTTTCATTTTTTCTTTCTTGACAAGGCTGTTAGGTAGCACCATATAACCCTGTGGAGTTTTCTCGGTCAATATTTTTCTCACAGATTCAATTGACACGCCGATTCTATTGGCAAATTCCTCAAAACCAACAATGGGTTCGGTAAATCTTACTGGAAGCTGCTCCAAAAGCTGTGTATGCTTCTTTTTGACCTTCTGGTATACTTCTTCCAAGTAACGGATAATAGGCGCCAACGGGATTTTGTCCCGATAGTAGACAGTGTCGATTTTCGCGCTTTTTCCCAGCGTTTCCAGCTTTCGACACGCTAAGCCCTTATCTACCACGATGAGCATAGTCTCTTCAATATTCTTCAGTTTCTCAATTTTCCTCTCTAAATACTCAGGTGTCCAGAACCCAACAACTTCCATAAACACCTTTATTCCATCTCTTTCAAAGGAGAAATCGGGAATGATAACGTATCTCCCTGCAGGGATTGGTTCTGGCTCCCTTCTCAAATGCCATCCTGAATCTAATCCCTCAAATCGCGTTGCGAAGCTTCTCTCCACTGTGCTATCATACGGCGCTTCGAAAGCCCCAGGTTTCTTCAACACCTCCCCATGGCGTCGGCTTTCGATCTTGAAATCGCAAATCTCGTTCGTGTACTTCCATAAGATCTTCGCCTGCACCATCCACTCTTCTGCAGCAATGATAGCTGGCAAAAGCTTCGCTAAAGCTGTTCCATACCTCCTCATCAACCTAAAAAGACTTGCAGGTCCATCGATCTTAACCGAGAATCCTTGTCTTCTCGAAACCTCATATATCAAACCCAGCTTCTTCACTGAATAGAAAATCTGCTGCCAATTTCCCGAGGCTGTAAAGCTCATCTCTGTTGAGTTGAAAAGAAGAGTCTGCGTCAAGCTCAAATTGTAGTCTCTAATCAGTTCATCAGCAGGCAACGGTCTGGATTCTGTCAAAACCAATTCGCTATCCAGATCAGCATACATGACCTCCTCAATCAATTCGGCTGAAATCTTCATCTCCTCTGACACAGACTCTACAATCCTGCTCTTCTCCTCAACAGTTGTGGGCAACCCAATTCTTCCAGCCGCTTGAAAAAGCCTTCTCCTCACCTCAACCGGATCAACCTCAACATCACACCTGAAATCACTTCTCCTCTGCAACAAGACAGACAGACCTCTGACAAAACGATAGTCATAACCGAGGCTCTCCGTCTCTTCTACGGACGCCTCTAAGACTCTCTTCTTCTGCCCTCTATGCTGCTGAAACATCTTAACAAGTTTCGCAGCCAAGTCCAGATTCCCATCAGACAAACTAGCGAACATTGGCCATATCCTGCCTTTTCTCCTACGCACCAACAGAAGTTCACTTGGAAGCAATTCCTCAGTCCTCGCTAACTTTCTTTCTCTTTCGCCTTCTCCTTCGACTTATCTGCACCTCCACAGTCTCCTTTGAAACGATCTCCATCAAACTGGCCCGTTTTCCTTCCACCTTCCTCAATAGTCGCCCTAACCTTTGGATGTACTCCCTCGTGCTACCTGTCCCACTTAAAACAAGACCCAAGGAAGCATCTGGGACGTCTACACCCTCATCCAAGACCTGTGAAGTAACAATCGCCTGGTAATCACCACTTCTGAATTTTCTCAGAATCTCCCGCCGCTCTTTCCTCGGCGTCTGGTAAGTCACGGCTGGAATCATGAACCTACGGCTAATCCGATACACCAGTTCATTATGCAATGTGAAGATCAAGGTTTTCTCCCCTCGATGGTCCTCCAGCAAGCCTGTCAATGTCTCCAATTTAGATTCAGAATTTAATGCAATCTTCAAGGCACGGTTCCTTGCCAACAACGCTTTGCGCGCCCTCGGATCCCGTCCAGTCCTCATGATGAACCTGTGAAAATCCGTAGCACTCCTCAGGGCGATTCCTTTCTCTCTCAAATAGTTCCGAAAAACATTCATTTCACGATAGTAGACTTTCTGTTCTTCCGGAGTCAAATCCACATAGATCTTTTCGTGGTCGTAAGGCGCAAGATGCTTACCTGCTAAGTCCTCAACAGCCTTTGTATAGACTGGATCACCTACTAGTCGTGACAGAAGCGCATGCCTTCCATCACTACGCTCATAAGTAGCCGTTAGACCCATCCTGTAAGGCGCAATATACATCTCTCCAATCTGCATAAAACTCGGTGAGGGCAGATGATGAACTTCATCAAAAACCAAAAGCATGAACTTGTTGCCCAGGAACTCAGCCTGCAAATAGGCCGAGTCATAAGTGGAGACTGTCACCATCTTTATTCGATTCTCTCCGCCACCTACAGCACCAGCCTCAACACCTAAATGGTCACCTACCCGCTTCCTCCACTGATCCAGAAGATCCAAAGTGGGAACTAAAATTAAAGATTGCTTCTTCAACAATCCTATTGCTTTCAAAGCAATGAAAGTCTTTCCGGCAGCCGTCGGCAAGACCATTACACCTTTCATTCCTGCCTGCCGCCACCTCTTCAGCCCCTCCAACTGGTAGGACCGCAACTCCACGCTTGACTCAACATGTTCTAACGGAGGAAGATCCTGAACATCATCCCGAAATGGAATGCGGCTCTCTTTCAAATAATCTAAAACGTCCTGATAGTGCAACGCCTTCGTCCTATAGCAACCTATTCGAGGATCCCACTTTCCATAAGGAGTTCCTACTTTTCCTTGCAGCAAAAGGGTGCCCTTGTCAAATCTCAAATGGATCATGATGACGGTCTTTCATCCTTTGACTATTAACTGTATCCACAACACAAAAAGATTCTTGGTATATCTATCAAGCTTGGTTTGCATCCGCGCTAAAACTGGAACCAGAAGAATTCTATTGGTTCACTTGGCTTCGAAGCCTTTCAATAATGCGTCAATACCTCTTCCAGTGCTTTCCCCAGAATATCCGCCTTCCAACACGAAAAATGTGTGTTTCTTCAACAACCCTATCCTTCTTCCTATCTCTCCATACCCTTCGTTGGTCAAGCCTAAGGAGGCCAAGTCACCTGCGTGAGTGTCAAACCCAGCGGAGACTGCTACAGCCTCTGTAAAACTCAGATCAACCTTTTCCAGAGCCTGATCCAGAGCTTCTAGAAAGACACTGTTCCCACAGTCAGCTCTCAATGGGAAGTTCAAGTAATTATCTTCAGAAATATACCCTGTGCCTGGGTAGTGGGGAAACCTGTGTAACCCTATGTATGTTACAGCCTTGTCTCCTGTGAAGATCTCTTGTGTTCCGTTACCATGATGTCCATCAATGTCAAGAACAATCGTCGGCTTATCTAGAATCCTCACAGCAATTGCTACGTTGTTCAGATAACAGAATCCCTTCGTCATTGCTCCCAGCGCTGCCCCTCGTACTCCTGCGTGATGGCCGGGAGGTCTCATCAAAGAGAATCCGCCGACTTCAGCTGCCAAAATGGCTCCTCCAGCAGAAAGGCATGCATACTTGTAAATCTCTTCGTAGGCCGGAGTGTCAGCATCTGTGACGACGCCTTCCTTAAGCTTCTCCACATAACCCGCTTCATGCACCCTAAGAATGTCTTTCTCGGAAGCTGGCTCAGGTCTGAGAAACCCGTAACCCCGATCCTTCAAAATCTCGTAGGCCTTTCGAACCCGATCAGGTCCCTCTATATGCCAAGTTCCATACTCCAAACACTTCTCAGAAAAGATTATGCTAGTTCTCATCCCCATCCCAGAACCCATACAGAAGAAAGAATATATCGTTTTGCTCCCCATTCTCAACCGAAATAGGATATCAACTTTAAAGTGTAGATAGTTCCAGATAAATGGAAGAGAACTTCATGCTTTCCAAAAACCCTTTTGCCGACTTTCGGAGCGAATGCAAAACATGCCTACGAAGAGTCATCCAAGATCTCTTCCCGGACATGCAAGTCGAGCGTCTAGCGTTCGAAAAGCCCGCCAATCCAGAGTTCGGGCAACTTGCCTCTTCTCTATGCTTTGAGCTCGCCAAGCAACTAGGCCAGAAACCCATCGCTATAGCCGAACAATTGGTGGAGGCTCTAGACCGATCTCAGTTCTCTTTAATTGAAAGGGTCGAGACCGCAGGAGGGGGCTACATAAACTTTTATGTTGACTTTCCAAAATTCTCGGCAATGACTTTGGATTCTGTCAGATATCTTGACGACGAATACGGCTTCGTGAAAACCGACAGCACCAGCAAAATAATCGTAGAACACACCAGCGCTAACCCACTCCACCCAATGCACATTGGACAAGCCCGAAATCCCATGCTGGGAGACGCCATAGCTCGAATCTTGGAGGCCAGAGGCCACACCGTCTATCGCCACTTCTATGTCGATGATATCGGTCGCCAATCGGCCGTGCTAGCCTACGGCTACAAGAAGCTTGGAAAACCGAAACCCGACGCGAAGCCTGACCACTTTTTGGGCACAATATACACTATCACAAGCTGCATAGTAGAGATCAACCGCTTGAAAGACAAGGTTAAACAAGCCAAAGAAGTCTCAGCTTCTGAAGAGATTCTGAAATTTACACAGGAACTGGACGACTGGGTATCAGTCGCTGCTGAGCTAAGAGAAAAATATCCGGAGCTTTTTGAGAGACTCTTGGAAGAGATAGGTGAAGACGAAGATTCTGAAAGACTGATAAACCAGCTTAACAAGAGCTACGAGGCCGGGAATGAGAAGGCTAGAGGGCTCATAAGAGGAGTAAGTGAACTATGCCTTCAAGGCTTCAAGGAGACCTTGAGCCGCATGGAAGTACACTATGATTCATGGGATTGGGAAAGCGAGCTAATGTGGAACGGTCGAGTTGAGCAGGTTCTTGATAGATTGAAGAAAACACCATACGTTTCTCCAATTGGAGGTGTTCTAGAATTTGATGCAGAGAAGGTGGTTAAGGAGTTCGATTTGAAAGAAGAACTCGGTCTGAGGGAGCAATATCAAGTTCCTTCTTTGACGCTTATTCGTTCCGATGGTACAACCCTTTATCCTACTCGGGACATTGCCTACACTCTTTGGAAGTTTGAACAGGCTGAGAAAGTCATCAATGTGGTTGGCATGGATCAGAAGTTGCCTCAATTGCAACTGAAGATCGCTTTACACGCATTGGGCTATAGCAACTATGCGCAGAATCTCGTTCACTTCGCCTACAACCTTGTAAACTTGCCAGGATACAGGATGTCGTCTCGAAGAGGACGTTACATTACACTTGACGAAACTATAAACGAAGCAGTAAAACGAGCTTTCGAAGAGGTTTCGAAACGCTCTCCTCATCTGACCAAAGAAGAGAAGGAAAGGATTGCAGATCTTGTGGGAATGGGAGCAGTACGATACGCTCTGGTGGAAGTTGACCCCTCTAAACCAGTGCTGTTCACATGGGAAAGAGTGCTCAATTTTGAGACAAACAGTGCACCATATATACAATACTCTCATGCAAGGGCCTGCAGTATCCTGAAGAAAGCTGCAAGAAAACCTGAGAAACCTGTCTATAAACTTCTGAAAGAGGAGTTGGAGCAGGAGATAACTCTGATCCTAGCGAGTTTCCCAGACGTCTTCGTTGAAGCCGCAAGGTTCCTCAAACCTAACATAGTGGCTGACTTCGTCAACAATCTGGCAGACAGATTCAACACGTTCTATAATGCCTTGCCTGTCATAAAGGCCGAATCACAAGGACTCAGTGATGCCCGAATCGCCCTAGTCGACGCTGTGAGAATAGTTTTGAGAAACTGCCTTAGCCTGATTGGTATAGTAGCTCCTGAACGAATGTAAGAATCTAGGGTACCGCTTTTACTATAGCTACAGCCGTGCTTGTTCCAATCCTGTTGGCTCCCGCTTCGATCATAGATGATGCATCATAATAAGTTCTTATGCCGCCAGCTGCCTTTACGCCAAAATGGCTGCCAACTGTCTGTCTAATCAACCTCACATCTTCGACCGTAGCTCCGTTGCCAAAGAATCCAGTCGAAGTCTTCACGAAATCTGCTCCAGCTTCTTTGACGATCCTGGAGGCAACAACCTTCTCCTCTTGTGTCAAGTAATCTGTCTCGATTATTACCTTGACAATTACGTGTTGTGATAGTCGCTTAGCGTCGACTACAGTTGCTATGTCCTGTTTCACCATCTCATAATCTGCAGATTTCAAAGCACTCAGGTTGATAACCATGTCCAACTCCTCTGCTCCTTTCTCCACGGTTCTTACAGCCTCTAGACCCTTTATCTCCTTTAAGGTAGATCCGAAGGGAAATCCAATCGTGGAGCAAACCTTCACATTTGATTCTTTCAGAAGTTTTGCGGCAAGGTTGACATACACTGAATTGACGCATACACATCCGAAACCATATTCAACAGCTTCCGCACACAGTGTTTCAATATCCTTTTCAGTCGCTGTAGCCTTGACGTTCGTCGAATCTATCATCCTAGCCAGCTCATCTCTTGAAAGAATCATTCCTATCTCCCGAAAGACACATCAATCTCTGAATCCCATTCTACTTTTGACATGATCAATCATCTTGTGGCTACACTATCTTTTAGACTTCACAGATATCTATTCTCTTCTCTTTTGTCTAAAAGCTAGGTCGTTCAGGGCTGTTCTAGAATGAGTTTGACGCGCTTTCTTCTTGGGAGATCTTTAATGTCTTATCTCTGTGTTCATAACCGAGTTCTGCGAACAGGGTGGAAAGCCATCTCGGACATCTTTCTCTTATTTGAATAGTTCTTGCGCCATGGAACTCCGCCAAGTCAACTATTCTCTGTCCAACTTTCATCCAGATATCTCTCTCTACGTCGAGGTGAACTGCGAGTTCCTTGATTATGAACTTCTGGTTAGGCCTGTCCATTTTTACGTCGATAAATCCTAGAAAGTCTGTGTTGTACAGTATGGACATCTGCCAACGCATTCCCTTCTTCTGAAAGTACTCCATGGAAAACGAATAACTGAACACTTTATCCAGCCACTTCCTGTCCCTTATTAGATTATCCATTGGAGATAGAAGCGCCACATTTCCTCTGCTGTCAATTCCTTCGCCAAATCTATTGAAGTCCTGTACTGTCATCCAGTTCAAATCTTTCATCTTCTCAACTCTCAACGCCAAGATAGCATCATCATTTTCAAGTTCGCTTAGAATTCGTCGTGTTTCTTTGACTCTATAACCTGTCCAATATGCTATGTGCCTTGAGGAGGAGATTCCGAACGCTGAAATGGTTCTCATGACCAACCATTTCTGCGCTTCTTCTTCGTCGACAGCTTGCAGATCGAGATCGGGATGGAGTGTTCTGAGTATGCTATAGTAGGGCATGCGGAAGGTGCCCTTTTCTCGTTTCGCGATGGCTATTTCTCCCATGTAAAATAGCGCTCTGAGTCTGTTATAGGAGACATCCTTTGAGCTTATTGCATCCTTGTTCTTGATCTCTTTCAGTGTCTTCTGAATCTCCTTGGTGGATAGCTTGTCTATCGCCCTTTGAATCCATCCTTGTCGAAACACGGTTTGAACTGCTTGATAGTAGTATGGCAAATCTTCGACTGGTACTATATGCAAAGCCTGTCTCATCAAAACGAACTCTATCAATCTCTTTTCATCATACAATGCCTTATCCAAGAGTTTGCTTTTGAACTCTGAAATACGATTCCATAGTGTGAGGTAATGGGCTTGCTCGACCACTGGAAGAGGATCATACTGAACCCCCCCTAACCTCTTCACAACGTCAACAACCTCTTGGATAGTAGAGCACGAAATAGGCTGCACTAGCATCTGCTTGTCAAGGATAAGTTGTCTAGCCGTCCGAAGCTGAATGTCATTCATTCCGCAACACCCGGCAACAATCAAACGAGTCGGATTTCATTGATGTTTAGATATTCTGATTATTATTGCTGGGGTAGAAGTTTCTCCATGTTTTTTGACTTTATCAAGCGCTGTGATGTATTTCGGTTCAACCTTTTGTCTGCGCTTTATGGTCAGACGGGATACATCTAGATAGAAGATTGGCGGTGTTGCGCTCAGGTTATAATCAACAGTCTCGACACTGGCTTCTCGCAGATCTGCTTCCTCCAACATTGTTAGGAGTTCTTCCTCTGTGTAGTAGAAAGCCTCACCTGTAGTATTTTCGCATTTGCATTTGAACATGGCTAGATGTGCTTCCTGGGCCTTGTTCTTAACGATAGGTATGTTTTCCACTATTATCGTCTCACCTTTTGAGGTCACGACCCTGTTCATCTCCTGTAAAGCGTATTGGATGACTCGTCTATCTTGCAAATTGCGGATACAATGGACAGCTACAGCCTTTTGTACAGATCTTTCTTTCAGTGGAATAAGTCTGGCGTCAGACTTTATTCCTTGGATCTTACGGCCAAGTTTCAATTCGAATACAGATTCTTGAAAACTCCTCCACCACCCTTGACGCCTCATCCCGTCCATGCCATCTAGTCCTAAAACAACTCTTGAGCATCGCGCAGCCGCGAAGGTGAAATAACCTCGTCCACAACCAACGTCTAATACTACATCATCTTTTCCCAGCCCCATATCCTGCGCTAGACCCATTCTTTCCATACCGATGTCAGAGCTCAAGTAAACATCCCACCAAGAAATGTTGAACTCCTTAAAGAGGTGCCCTAGAATTCTGCCGCACTGTTTGTAGGCTTGCATGAACTGTTTTGGTTTGGCTCCGTATAGATCGTCGAACCCTATGAAGTCCTCCAGTTGAACGTCGAATTTCTCAGCAAGTCTCGGAGCAGCCTGCAAGCCCAAGAGCTGCAGATTGGTTCCCATAACTACGTCCACTATTATCTGCACGTTCTATTTAATTAAAGGTATTTCAGTAGATACCCTAAAGGTTTGGGACTTGGAGCTTGGCTTGATTGAAAGAGATATCGTGGAAACGTTTCGGCTACCATGTTGTATATGATAGAGACATTTTCGATGCCATCGACTTCGCAAGTAGACATGGCTTCGGCTATATTGTTCCAGATCTGATGATACCGCGTTTCTTCCCGGAACGCTTCAGCACCTCGAAGAGGCGCCGGATTCGAGAAGTCCTACAATCAGAAGACGTAGGTATTTCATTTCATGGTCCATCTGACTACCTGAACGTGGGAAGTCTATATCCGGATGTTCGACGAGCAGTGATGCATCGGATGAAAATGTGCTTGGATCTTGCGCGTGATGTGGATGCAGAAAGATTCACTATTCACGTCCATTCTCCATTTGATTTTGTGTTTGCAGGGACAAAAGGTAACTATTTGGAGAAACACTGGATGATTTACAAGAATGCGATGAGACAGGGGCTGCTGGAAATCGCTGAACATGCTCAAGATTACATAGCTTTATGCGTCGAGAATGATCGTCTAAGCAGCATGGTCATGGAAGTCTTGGAGGAAATCCTGCCTACTGGAAAGATCTTTTTGACATGGGATATACCGAAGACTCACAACGGTCGTGGAGAGCCAATCAAAGAAGTAGAAAACTTTCTAGTCCGACACCTACAAGAAGTCAAAGAATGTCATCTTCATGGTCAAGAGCTAGGGAAACCCTCGCACGATATGATAGGCGTAGGAAAAATCGATTTCGCTCATTATCTGAGAATTCTCGTCCCTGAAGACGTTTACTTCACTGTGGAAGTCCGTCCTAGAGAAGAAGCCTTAAGAAGCATGAAAATCCTGAAAGTTAAGCTGAGAAAGATTGGCTGGCGGATATCGCCTTCTGAATGAGGATGCTGGACGCTATTTATCTAGCAGGAGATGGTTCAGGCAATTATGCTACTCAGATGACCTGATCTCAGAGAGATTTGGTTTGACGAGTAGCTGTTCCGAAGTTGCGGTTTGCACCGGTTCTCTCAATTGTCTGATTCGGGTGTCTACTGCCATGTACAGCTTGTCTCTAATGTTGTATGTATCGGGGCTGAAATCGCTGATCCTCTTTGCCAGTTCAGAGTCTCCTATAACTTCTCTTATCCAGTTCTCGAAGTCCCTTCTCTTCAAATGAAATACCAATGAAGCCCACTCAATGATCTTCAATTTGTCACGAAAATCAGGGAGACTCGCAGAGAAATGCTTCGTCGGCGTCCCTATTTCCTTGTAGAAGTAGAAAGCTTTTTCCGTGGGAACTGTCCTCAGAATCTTGTTGATCTCAGGGTCTGACACCTCTTTGTCGGTAGCTTTCGGGGAATGAGAGTTCTGTTTCTCCTCTTTATTGAGCAACATTCTGATCGATAGCGTTTCGAATTCTGGTATAGATATGCTTTGTGAATTTTTAATTCATATAGTTGATTTACCAAGCGGATGCACTTCCACCATATGGGAAAGGATGGAGAACTGTGGCGGATGGTTTATTAAAGCTGTGTAAATCGTGCGCGCTGAATGGCACAGTTGCTTTGGCGCTATGGTGATGAAGTGGATAAACGTGGGGTGCTCGCTTGAGTTGCTGTATTCAGAAAAGTCTCAAAATGCGGAATCTATTGCCCTTGCGCTTTATAGGTATCCCAGTTGTTTACTATTTCTTGCATAAGTTCAGGTTGGATGTCATAGAAAGTGTGTATTTTTCCTTCTGGAAAGAACAATCGTATCATGAACGCTCTTCCCAATCTGTCCATTCTTGACATGCTTACTTCCGGTTTCTTTGGGAGTAGATTTTGATACTTGTCGTAGAATTCTTCAATTGCAGGGATAATACATTTCGTGACAATTTCCCTGTTCGTCCCATAATGGGGAAAGCCTAATTCAAATGAATAGTCAATTATGTCTCTCTTGCCTGAATAGTTGACAATTGTGCTGTCCAGCACTTTTCGATTAGGCATCTCTGTAATGCAGTAGGTTGGCGTGTAGATCTTCGTATAGTTGATTGTTATCTCCTCTACTTCTCCTTCTACATCTCCTATCTTCACGTAGTCGTTCACCATGAAGGGTCTGGAAATCATAATATACAGCCCAGCCAGAAAGTTCCCAACAGTCTGTGTAGAAGCAAACCCGATGGCAGCGCCTGTCAAAGCGGACACCCCTACGAACCATTCGGTGGGCATGCCGAAAATCGAAAGCAGTGCAATTAGACCCGCTGCAGTAATGACAATTCTACTAGTCAACTTCAAAATATTCTCTGCATGTCCTTCCAGCTTTATCCTCTTCGAATATTTCACAATCGCCCTTCGGGCTACTTTGTCAGCGATCAATATGGCGATTAGTATGATCACACCTGTGACAATAAGCCATAGGGTCTCTACGGTTAAAATGACTTCAAGCATGGCTACTCTCCTACGTTTCTGAAACTCTGGAAATAGAATCGTAATCGACAGCTGTGTATATGAGTTTCGGAAGCCAATAAGATGGCTGGTAATCTACTACCACATTTTGTATGTGCGCAAACCTGAAACCCTGCTTGAACACTCTCAGAACTCAAGTCTATTGTCTAACGTATATCTTTTCTATGCGTTAGGTGGAAACTGTGGTTCTCTCAGGTCTGCTTTGTGACTGAGAAGTTGCCTGAGAACTCGAACTTTTCTAAAGCTTCTGATTCTTCTGTGGATTTGAAGATTATCTTCTGCGGGATTCCATCCTTTATATAAGTGATGTAACGCATCTCTTTCCCTAGACCGTATCTCTCTAGATCCTCGATTGATTTTTTTATCTTTTCGAGCTTTTCAATCTTGCCTTTTAATTCCTCTACTGCTTCAAAAAGGATTTCCGCCTCGCCAAAACTGTCAGAGCAAAGCATTATTTCTTTGAACTGTTTCCACTCTATTGAAGAACCGGGTTTTTCTTTCTTCTTGCTGCCTTTTCTTCCTCCAGCCTTTAATGCTTTCTGCAGCTCTGCGGCTTTCTTGCTCCATTCCTCACTCCTGGAGGACTTTGGGTTCCTAAGCAGAGTTCCAAGCCATTCACTGTAGTCTTCTGATAGAATTCTAAGCTGATTTGTCTCCTCATCTAAGGCTTCTCGGATCTCCTTGAGCGAATAGAAGGTTCTGATCTCCGTCGAAAAGTCGCTCAAACCAGGTTACTCCACACCCTCACTGTTCATAACCTTATGACTCGGTGCTCCTTCGTGGACCTGTTTCTGTTCTTTGGAAGGTTTCGGTTCACTTCTGTTCCCTGTTATGGTTCCCGCAATGCTCTTCAATTCACTCCTCAACTTCCTGAAGAAGCCGATTCTTCTGTCTGCTCTCTTTCTATGGAGAACCACCATTTCGGCGAGCTTGGGCATTAACACGGATAAAATCGTCATAACTGCTCTGGGTGGATATTCCGCCAGGAAAGCTGAGTGCAGTATGGCTCCACTGTCGGAGAAGAGTGTGAGAAATCCTTTTTCGTTCAGAACAATCCTTTTCACTTCCTTCTTGACCGGAAGTCTCTCCGTCGGAATATCAAAGGAGATCCTGAGTTTTCCCATGATGAATCTGATTGATATGCAGAGATCACTCATCAACTTGTTCTCCTCCTTCAAAACCTCCTGAAGCCGCACCGTTTCTTCATTTATACTTCTCAAGAGTTCTTTTAGGCTGTCCTCTATTTCAAGTTCAGCTTCTTCACTTCCCGTTTCCATAAAGAAGACTTTGCTATTTGAAATGTCGTTCGGAGTGGAGAAGTTTACTCTCTCCGATGTTTCCTGTCTGTCATCTTGTGCTATCATTGGAGTGTCTGGCTCTCCTTCTGCTTTTGCATTCTCCATAAAGATTGTCCCCTAAAGATCCTGCGGCAATCTGTGTACTAACCATTTCTGAGCGATAATTAGGCTTAGTATGTGGCCTATTGTTACGCACTAGTCTCAATAGTCATAATGTGGGCTGTGTGGTTTTACGATCAAGAAAGCCATGAACAAGTAGAAGAGGCTTCCAAGAAGCTGTCGCGACAATTCGGGTGCTTGCCAGAACCAGCTTGTAGCCCCAGCGAAATGTAGTCCAGCTACAAACCAAGCGAATGTAACGTCTACAAAGCTTTCAGCTATTGCGCCAATTCTGTATGGGAGTCTGACGATATGGGAATCCAAGCTTAAGCTCATGTAGATCGGCAGATTGGCCATCAGAACGAACAATGTTAGGCCGAGCGGAATGCCCAAGCTCTCCATGAACACTCTAACATATACATTAGCCTCTTCATGGGAAGTGTGGCAAAGGACAAGCGTCACAATGTAATCAAAGAGTACGAAAGAGAAGACCAAAGTGATTCTTTTTAACCAGTGATTATTTTTCGGAAAGAAGAAATGCCTCAGCCTGAATTTCCCACGCCCGTAGTCCACTTCTCCTTCCCCTGCCTCTGTCAACTATGATTTAGGATTTGAAAGCTTTAAACCTTAACTCCATCAACAGATGAATGTGATCAATTCGCCGTCATGAAAAAGCATTTCGCGACCGCTTAAGAATCGCCTATCCTCCCTTCTCTACTCCAACCAAATTAAGACAAACGTCGGCCTACGAACTGGTGTTTAGATCTGTCTCTCTTGGTACTCTGAATCCATATTCTGAATTCAGAAGTATAAAATACCGCGCAAACCGAATCGGGTTCTGAATCATATCTACTCAGAGGAGTAAGGCTGAAAAAAAGGGGTTATCATGGAATTATCCGTTGAAAAACCCGAAAGCATCGTCAAGCTTTATGATGAAAACACCGGGTTGTGGAAATTCGTTAAGATGGATAAGGGTCCCGCAAAGTACGTTAAGATTATTGAGAAAAATCTCAGGCGGCTTGGGCTTTCGAAGAACGAGGTTAAGGTCTTTCTTTATCTGGCAAGGACAGGCGAACATAAGGCTAGTGAGATTTCTGAGGCCCTGTCTCTACACAGGACTGAAACGTATAGAATCCTGCGTGATCTAGAGAAGAAGGGACTGGTATTGTCTGTCTTTGAGAAGCCCCTTAAATTCATTGCAACTCCTTTTGATAAGGCGCTGGATGTTTTGGTAGACGCTAAGAAAATGAAGCTCAATCTTCTTGAAAAGAAGAAGGACGGATTGGTCAGCATTTGGCTCTCCCTTCCTCAACCGGAGATGGAACCGCGAAGGAAAGAAGTGTTTCAGGTTTTGGAAGGAGAAGAACAGATCAGTTCCAAAGCAGAAGAGATACTTGACAACGTGAAGAAGGAGGCTTTCATATTTATATCAGAGCACACGATAGCCAGTTTCTATCATTCCGGAATCTTGGACAAACTCGAAAAGATGTCGAGAAGCAACGTAGAAGTGAAACTTCTCACTAACTACTCTCCGAAAAGCTGCTTCTTCATAGAGAAGATTAAGCTGAAAAAAGCCAAGTACTCTGTCTCAGAAATAGACGATGAACTGCCAACCTTTGTGTTGGTCGACGATGCGCAAATACTTCTGTTGATCAGAAAAGACGGTGGAAACAAAAAGGTGGCAGCGTTGTGGACGAACTACGTAGCCTTTATAAGAGCTCTCAAAGCTCTCTTTCTTGAGTTGTGGAACAAGGAAAACTAGGTCCATATCATTTTGTTCTGACCCTGATCTCCTGCCACGCGGATTTGACTAGTAGTCTGGCGTCTTTCTCAATTGCCATCAAGAATCCCCAGTATATGATTCCCGCTATTCCTGTCAAGATCAATGTCATGTGGATTCTCTTCGGATGGTCTACAAACACTAGAAAAGCTGACATTACGACAGAAGCAAGTACGTATTTTCCGAGGCTTCTCCAAGGGATGTCTACCTTGATCATCTTTCGCACTACTGCCCAAAGAACAAAGAACGTGACTAGCCGTGTGACCGTGTTGATCACGCTTATAGAGATAGCCGCTTGCAGGGGATCACCTTGCACATAGTTCGTCAGTACATAGAAGGATGTAGGTAGAGCTATAGCGGAGTGTAAATATGGCAAAGAGAACAAGATGAAGAGCCGGCTCCTGACAAGCTCCTTGAAGGATATCCTTGCTCCTTCGTCAACGCTCTCAACTCCAAAGAGTATGGATTGGAAAAGCGTGGAGATTGTTATGACGAGACCATCTACTGCTAACACGACTAGGACAGGCCAAGCATCTTGGTATATGCTCTTCATAATTACAATGTAAGAGTCTGACAACGCGATTGCGCCAGCAGTCATTGGAATTGCGAACATCAACACCATTTTCAAAGATGTTGCTATGTCCTCACGTTTCTTCTCGGCGATGAGTCTAGGATATAATGCGAAAGCTAGGAATGAGGAGTATGTTATTACGCTTGCGACCTGTCTTGCTAGGCCGTGTCGGCCTCTTGCTCCTTCTCCTCCATAGACAAAGAGCATTATGAGAATGAAAGTAACAATCTGGTTTCCTATGACATGGTATATGTTTGCCAAGGAACCTTTGATCCATTCTTTAACGTACTGCCATCTTATGTGTTGCTTCATTTCAGCTGCAAAAAGTCTGAAATAGTACCCTATTTGCACGGTATAGGCTGTTATGAGGCTAATCAGTGCTCCTACGAGTGGCTGCTGAAATTGTATGATGAACACATAGCCCAAAGCAACTTTGCAGATCTCGGCGATCAACAATCCATATCCAACGACTTGCGGCTTTCTCGCTCTGAGACACCATTGTAACGCATTTAGAGAATAGAGCTCTACTATCTGCACGCCGACGACGAAGTATAGAAGAAGGTATTCTTGGCTAATGTTCAGGGATGATGTTATGAAAGGGACTAGTGAAATGTAGATCGCTGTGGCTATGGCTGATATTAACAGGTTTGCAATGATTCCTGTTTTGACTGCTCCTTCCTTTTCTCTTGCGACGAATCTCATGGTCCAGAAGGGTATGGCTGTGGCCAATAGCGTGAAATATGCGAGTATATCATTTAGATTGAACCAAAGGTCGTACTCAGATTTCGTTGTGGAACGAGCTATCATAAGTTGGAAGAGCAGACCAGTTGCCACGCTAAGCATTTTGGCCGCAAAGATTATGAAACCCGAATACTGCAGCTTGATCTCGTTCTTTGCCAAGGCTTCGCCTCAATTGGGTTTTGGTGATATAGTTCAAGGTGGTATATTTCTGATTCGATTCTACCGCAAAGGTAAAGCAAGTGAATGCTTGTGGGTCTGTTTGGATTTACCAATATGTGCAATTGGTATGCTGCAACGCGCATGCGCAAGTATCTGATTCTACGTTGTATTGATTTCCTCTTCTAGTTAGTCTTGTAAGCCGTCATTTCGACTCTTTATGAGGTTATAAAATTCAAATCCTGTCTTGGCAGTGACTAGGAAGGTTCTACAATTGTCGACCAATTGCAGTATTATCTTCTTCCGTGCTTCGATGTATCTGTTGAATTCGATATTTCTTATGAAGTAATATCCAAGCATAGTTCCCGTAGGGTATGGGAAAAGTGGACACGCGGACTCCGTCATAATGCTGATTTTCTCTGCGATGTCTTGTTTGTCTATCTCTCTGATTTCATTCTTATTTCTAATTGATAGGAAGAATATTTTTCTTGGAATTCCTGCTTCGGCTATTGGTGGATAGATCGTCTTTCTCGTTTTTATTCTCCTCAGAAGAGGAACGGTTTCAAAAGGTCTGGACAACACTTTTCTGACAGGCATAGGATAGGAAAAGACATTTTGTCCATCGGTTATGACCTTGTCATCGCCTAAGAAATCATATCCATCCTTCAAGAATGAAAGAGCTGTTGTAGTTTTTCCAGTGTCACTGAATGCTGGAAAAATGATGCACTCGTTGTTACGGGCCACTGCCGACGCATGTATGAATGAAAAGCCTTTGTCCAGAAGCTTCATTTGAAGAAAAGCCAGAAAGTAAGATAGAGGATTCCTGAAAAAATCGTATGCACGGTTAAACCTGAGAATTATTCTTCTGCCTATTTCTTTTATTTCAAGATGTGCGTCAAGGAAGAACAGGCATTTGTGGACGAATATGTTTTCATTGTAAAATAGTCTCAATCCCAAGGGATTTAGGTCGGATAGGTTTACTTCTGGTTTGCTATCACGGTATATTTCCATGTCTGCATATTTCACACTTCGCTTTAGAAAGCAAGGGGGTGCAACTGAAAAATTGCTTTTCAGTCTAATCAAATTGTGGATGTTATAGTTTAAATCCATCCTGTCTTAGGTCTCCGCGCAAGTCTCTTTCAACTGTTTTTATCCATATAAATCTTCAAATCGATTTCAGGAAATCATGATCAATGCGTGCTCATCTCTGACTTTCTTCGCTGGATCTGCCAGATTTGCTTTGTCCACATAGAATTACGGATGTGTCTGGAGCCGCGTTTTATGCAAGTTGCTAGCTTCCCCTTTCTCAGCCTTTTGCACGTACACGTGTTAATGGAAATGCTTTCCATCTAAAGGATGGCAAAAGGACTGAAAATTGAGCGGGCAGTCTGACTTCTCTGACTTCTTCGGTGTCAGATATTTGCGTCTGTAGAGTATCATTGTATAGTTCAGAAATGCATTTTCAATACGGTTCAGCCGTGGAATGTGTCAGCAATATTTCTTTTGCATGAGAAGAAATATGAAAAGGGCGCGCTCACCTACTGCCCCTACAATTTGAGAGTGTCAAGCGTCTTCAATTGCAAAGGATTTTCAAGAATCATTTCGCTCAAGAGTCTGCATAGATTGACTGAAAGACTTTATAATCATAATACGTAACGAGGTTGTGAAGCGAAAAGCAAAAATCTCAAGAATTGATGAACACAAAAGGGAGGTAAGCAAGAGTGAATAACACTTGTTCTATCCATTCATCTTTCAAACATGGCAAGAACCTCAAGGTTGGGGAATTTGCAGTCATAGAGGAGGATGTTGAAGTCGGCGATAATGTGTCTGTTGGGCATCATTCGATACTAGGCGGAGACGTGAAGGTAGGCAACAAGGTCAAAATCGGAAACTTCTGCTACCTGAAGAGTGGAACTAGATTTGCAGATGGAATCGATTTCGCAGATTACTGTAAGACTACTGGCATCTGTTATGTGGGAAACAACGTGAATGTAAGAACTGGTTCATGTATATCCAAATCGGTTATCGTCGAAGACAAAGCTTTCATAGGAGCCGGAATAATGAGTAGCCATACTAAACATGTCTACCATCAAAGACCGGAGATGCCGAGGAAACAGTTGATTACGAGGATAGGCTACGGCGCAGTCATAGACAGCCACACAAGTATGAGTGCAGGAGTAAATATCGGGGACAATGTAATGGTGGGCTATGGCTCTGTTGTGACGGGTGACCTATTAGACTTAGGTATCTACTTTGGAAACCCTGCCAAATTCTTCAAGGAGGTTCCAGCGAACATGGTAATACCAAAACCGATGGACTACAAAGAACATAAGTTTCCTAAAGAAATGCTCAAAAATTACCTACCGTACTACTAAGTGAACGAATATGGACATGCAAGCTGGGGCTCACATTTTTTCAGATCATGTTGTCATGGGAGAAAACTGTACGATAAGTGTAGGGGCAATAATAGGCGTTGAAGGTCTAGCGCTAAAACGAAGACTCGATAACACATTTGAGCTACGCGAACACAAAGGAAGGGTGGTTCTGAAAGACCGAGTCCATGTTGGAGCCAGCACAATAATTCAAAGAGGAGTCACTGGGGATACGGTCGTAGGAGAGGGGACACATATAGGTCCAATGTGTAACATAGGACATGATGTGCAAATCGGTAAGAATTGCAGAATAACGGGTATGAATCAGATAAGTGGTTACACTACAATTGGAGACAATGTATACATGGCGCCAGGCTGCAACATTTTGAATAGACTGAGAATCGGATCCGGAGCATATATAGGAATAGGTTCTCTGGTCATGCATGATGTGCCGGAAAACGCAGTGGTTTATGGCAGACCAGCTAAACCTAAAGGTGAACGACAATAAGCAAAGATATAGTAATAGTTCATGATTTTGACGAACCGTTGTTCACAAGGAAAACCTGCTTCAGAAGGGCCTTCTGGCTCGTAGTCTATGCTTTGCTAGGATGGGCAGAATGGATTAGGGATAGAATGCCAGAGTGGCTGATGTATGAGAAATATAGTCAAGCGAAGGCTTTGGCTTTACTAGATAAAAAGTTGGGTGTCAATGCGGTTTTTGCTTTTACGGAGAAAGTAAACAGAGCTTTTCCGACATTGAAAAACGAAATAGAAAAACAAGGTTTCGAGGTTGTTGATCATTGGCATCTAGAGGCGCCAAGAAAAGGTTATAATGACTGGCAAGCACGAGGCGCATGGAGCGGGAAATTAGCTGATTCGTCAAGGCACTACATGAACTATGACCGACATTACATCTTGGGAGAGAAGGTTGCTCCTGACGATGGAACGTTCGTGTGTTGGCATGTTGACCATCTGTCATTTAACATGTATTTCTATCTGGAGTTCCTGGAATCACTGGCTGGCGTAGGAAGATGAAAGCGACCTCTAACAATTTCGGTCACAACTATTGTTTGCTATTGACGAGTTTTCTCCTTACAGCTGAGACTAAACCGGTATTGGAAGTGGCAAGACACGCATGAAAATCATAATGTTCAATGATTGTTCCTACGTTGGCGAGTCTCTAGTCGTCTATTTGCCAGAAAGTTTTCACGTTATCCACTTGAAAAGAAGCAGAGATTTGCTCAGTAAAACTCTCGGCGTTTTATGGAAAACCTTGACAGCTAAAGGTGACGTCTATCATGTTCATTACTTGCTTCAAGATTGTTGGTTATCTTTGAAATTCGGGAAACGACCTATTATAGGGCATGCGCATGGGAGTGATGTGCGGGACAGTCTAGATCATTTCGCTTGGGGTAAGCTTGTGCGTGCCAATTTAGAAGGATGCGACAAGATTGTTGTAAGTACGCCGAACTTGCTTGAGAAGGCGACCGAATACAATGAAAACACGGAATATATTCCGAATTTGGTTGATGAAAATGTCTTCTATCCGAAAGCTAGGAGAAAAGCAACCAACAGGATTAGGGTGTTGGTTGCAGCAGCCAGTGATTGGAGAGTCAAAGGAACTGATAAGATAGTAAGGGCTCTGAAGATAATCGAAGACGAAGTAGAAGCCAGCATGATTAGTTATGGAGTTGACGCGGCCAAAACTCTTTCACTCGCGAAGCGCCTTGGCTTGCACATCAACATGCTTCGTCGTGTTCCTCATAAAGAAATGTCTAGGTATTACTGGAATGCTGACACGGTCATTGCGGCAATTGGTATAGGGGGAACTTTGGGAGTGGTCGCTCTGGAAGCTATTTCTTGTGGTAGACCTACAATAACTCGGGTTTCATCTAGCTTTGAGGGTTACGAGGCTTTTCCGCTTCTTGATGTGTCTGAACCCGAAGAAATCGCAGAAGCCATTTTATATTCGAGACGTGACGATCTCTGGGAAAAAGAGTATGCGTACTATAAGTCTAACCATGATCCTCATAAGATTACGAAAAGGTTTATGAAAATCTACAGTGAACTAGTCGATGGGAAAAAATGTGATTGATTTTAGAGTTAGGCTCAGAACACCTGAGGCTTTGAAAGCTTGGGTTCCCAAGCCAATACCACAATTTGAGAAATATGTCGAATTTTACAAAATGGAGCCTCGGTTGACCTTTCAGACTCCTGAGGAAACTATAGAAGAAATGAAACAGGTTGGAATAACGAGAGCGGTCTTGTGTTCAGGCAGTGCTGAAGCAAATGATTTCATTCTCAAGGCGTGTGAAGACTACAGCGACACGTTCATCGGAGTAGCAGGAGCCAAACTGGAAAAAGGTGTAATGAACGCGTATAGGGAGCTAAAAGAGTCTTTGAAAAAAGGTTTGGTGGGCTTTAATTTCGGTGGGCTCATGCAGAATCCTCCAATGGCTATAGATGACAAAAGGCTCTACCCTCTATATGCTCTGTGTGCTGATCACGATGTCTGTGTCGTTGTTCACTCATCACTGCACTATTATGCAGGAGCAAAGCTTCATTTGAACCATCCTTTTAGGATAGACAACATTGCTGTTGATTTCCCTAGGTTGCGAATCGTAATGTCTCATGCTGGGAATGGATTTGGAGATCTGCCTTTAATATTAGCCCAGAGGCATTCAAACATCTATCTAGAAGTAAGCGCACTCCGCCCTAAGCATCTGCCTCAAACATACTTAACTGCGATGAACAAATATCTTAGTGACAAGTTCATTTTCGGAAGTGATTATCCTCTTCTACCTTTTACGATAGTAGAGAAATGGAAAGATTTCGTTGAAGAAGAAAATCACGGAAAATTCTTCCATCAAAATGCAGTCAATGCTCTTTATGGTCGATGAACGCAATGAAGGCTAAAGACATAGCATCCTTTCTCAATGCCAAGATTGTCGGCGATCCAGCGAAGCAGATTCAAAGACCTGGATATCTGCATACCGCAAGATCTGACGAACTGGCATACTGCTATCTGAAGAATGACGAGAGAGATCTGGAGGCTATAGGTAAGACGGACGCAGGGATAGTGATATGCCAAGACTGGTTAGAGAATAAGCTTGAGTCAATTGAAACGAAGCCGACAATAATACTTAGTGAGGCACCAAAATACGATTTTGCCAGAGTTCTGCAAGAGTTTTTCAAGAAGAGGACTTCTGAGATATCTCCGGGCTGTTACATCGGTAAGAACGTCCAAATCGGCGAGAAGGTTGACATTCATCCAAACGCAGTGATATACGACAACACTAAGCTGGGGAATAGGGTGACTGTAAGGGCTAACGCCGTATTAGGTGCAGAGGGATTGGATTATGGCAGAAACCAGAGAGGAGAACTGAAAAGAATTCCGCATATGAGTGAACTCATCATCGAGGATGATGTTGACATAGGAAGTAACACGACGATTCAAAAGGGAATATTAAGGCCTACCATAATAGGGCAGGATACAAAGATTGGTCCAAATTGCGACATTGGGCATGAAGTGAAAGTCGGCAAGCATTGTATAATAACCGGCATGACCCTTGTAGCTGGAGCAACCGAGATTGGAGACTACACTTTTATAGCGCCCCATTCAACCATACAAAACAGTCTCAAGATAGGAGCCAGAGTATTCGTCGGTATTGGGAGCTTGGTGGTTCGGGATGTCCCTGACGGAGTAACTGTGGTTGGAAGACCTGCTGTGCAGATCGAGAAATTCAGGGAACATCGAAGACGTCTGAGAAAACTGCTGGGAGAGGATCGATGAGAAAAAAAGTTGCTGTGATAGGTCTAGACGGTATGGCTTGGCACATCTTGGATAGGCTTTTCAGGTGCGAAGTTATGCCGAATCTGCAGGCAATAACTGAGAAGTCGGTGAAGGGAACGTTGCCGTCGACGATTCCTCCTGAATCGGGTCCTGCATGGACAAGCATAGCAACAGGTGTAAATCCGGGAAAACACGGGATCTTCGGCTTTACGAGACCAACGAAGAGTTATGATAGCATAGAGATCATGAGTTCATCTGATGTCAAGTACTTAAGAATACACGAAATGGTTGCAATACAAGGGTTAAGAAGCGTATGCGTGAACCAGCTTCTTACCTATCCTATAAAGGATATCCAGGGTTCATCTGTCGTAACCGATTGGTTGTCCCCCGAAATCCAGTATTCCGCAGAAATAGCAACCTATGCGAGGAATTTCAGAGGACCGACGCTGGGAAAACCGTTTCCCCTTCTGAACAAAGATTGGGACGCTGAATACGCTGATGTATCGAGTCGTGTAGATACAGTCAATGCACTTCTGCAGAAAGTCAACTGGGACCTGTTCTGGGTAGTGTACAGCGAACCAGATCATTTGTTCCACAGATACTATGACTTGGTGATGAAAGAAGACAAAAGGCTATTGCAGTTACTTGCAAAAATAGATGAGACTTTTGGAATTGTGAAGGATCTAGCTGATCTAGTCATGATACCCTCTGATCATGGGTTCCGAAAATACCATTACGGTGCCTACGTCAATGGGTTTCTCGAAAAGCATGGACTCATAGAAACAGTGTCACGACAAACCATCCAGGACATCTCGTGTCAAAGACAGATTGATAGGCCAAGAATGCAGTTCAACTTGCCAAGGAATCTGTATGGTCTTTTTTCTGGGTTACCTTCACAGATTGAATTGGCATTGTCAAAGATTTATAGACATCTGCTGAAAGCGAACATCAGAGCAAGAATAACAACACATGTGGACCCCAAGACATCCAAAGCGTTTGCACATGGGTTTGGAGTATATGTCAAGAAGAAGGAATTGGTTGAACTTGCACTCTCAGTCTTGAGGAAGGCTCACTTTATCGACAGTGTGTGGAAAAGAGAGGAATTGTACAAGGGAAAATGTTTGGAAGATATGCCTGACTTGATTGTAGTGCCTGCCTTCGGCAAGGGATTTGCTTTTCGGGGAGACGTTGTCGCGCCCAAGTCGGTTGTGAGGAGAGACTTTTCTGCCCATCATCCTAATGGTATTTTGATAATCTACAACGATGATGTACTTCCTTCTTGGATTCGTGGAATAAGCGTATACGACATAGTGCCAACGATCCTAGACTTCCTTGACCTGGAAATTCCTAAAACCACCGATGGAAAAGTTATAGATCTGCATACAAGATCGTGACGGCCGTACTTTAGTATTGAATTTTGGTCTATGGCAATCGATCTTTCAATCCATGTATCCGAGGGCTCTTAGTCGAGCTTTTATTTTTTCCTCATCATTTTTGCTGAAAGCTTCTTCTTTTTCCTCTTTCTCGCCAAGCGAGTTCCTTAAAACATATACGATGTAGCTCGAAACTGAGGTGAAACCAGTTTCCTTTGCCAGCTGCTCAATCCTTCTATATAGAGATGTCGGGATTGCCACATCTGTGAGTTTGCGTTCCGAAGATTTCTTATTTGTCATTTCTCGTCGCCTCTTCTAGGCCTCAGAAGATGTTGCGTCCTATGATATATATCCTAATGCTCTTAGTCTCCTTTGCATGTCTTTAGATTCCAGATCTGGCAGGTTCTTCCTGATCAAATATATGATGTATTCTGTTGTACTCCTATAACCACTTTCTCGCAATGTTTCTGTAAGTCTATCATACAAGGGCTTGGGAATAGGAATGTTCGTGTATTCAACCATAACCTCACCGCAAATAGATACTGCTTCTAGATATTTATATTTCACTTATTAGAGACGTATACTTAAGGTACTGCAGATTGACCCGTCAACGAAACAAGACTTATACTCAACCTTCACAACATTTATATATCGCTTTCCGGTGATTGAGACCTCCGATGCAGGTGTGTTGTATCGATATGCATCTTCAAGATTTGGAGAAAAGAAGTATATCATTAATTCGTGAGGCAAAAGCTCAATTCAAGAACCCTGCGGTTTTGTGGAGTACCGGAAAAGACTCTACAGCTACGGTTTGGCTGTGCAAGAAGGCCTTCTTTGGAAAAGTGCCTTTTCCCGCAATTCACATTGACACAAGCTACAAGTTTCCCGAAATCTATGAGTTCAGAGATAAAGTCGCGAAAGACTGGAACCTTGACCTGATTGTAGCGAGGAACGAGAGTGCTCTGAAAGGAGAAATGTCTCCAGAAAAAGGGAGACTGGAATGTTGTACACAGCTGAAGACAGAGGCACTGAAAGATTTGATAAAAGAAAGAGAATTCGATGCTCTGATTCTGGCAATACGTAGAGATGAACATGGAATCCGAGCAAAAGAAAGATATTACTCCCCACGAGATGAAAACTTCTGCTGGAACTACAAGGACCAACAAGCAGAACTCTGGGACCTCTTCGTCAAACCATCCGAAGATTTCACTCACATGCGTGTCCATCCTATCCTGCACTGGACAGAATTTGACGTATGGAGATACGTTGTGCAAGAAAAGCTACCTGCAAACCCCCTGTACTTTGCGAAAGACGGCAAGAGATACAGAAGCTTAGGGTGCATGCCCTGCACAGTCACAGTACCGTCGACTGCGAGCACAATAGAAGAAATCGTTCAAGAGATAGAGACTTCCAAAGTTCCAGAAAGAGCTGGAAGGGCGCAGGACAAGGAAAAAGCCTACATGATGCAGAAACTACGAAGCTTAGGCTATATGTAGGTAGAAATCATGATAATACTGGCCATGGATGCCTTAGACATAAATCTAGTAGAGAAATTCAACTGCGAAAGCCTGAAACAAGACGAATATGGCCAGACCGATCTGTCAGAATTTGATCAGTTGAGAACTGTGGTCCTATGGGCATCTTTTCTAATGGGTAAAAACATGGAAAAGGAGATCCCAGTAGAAGGTCAATGGAAATTCACAGCGTCTTTTGATGAGACATTCCTGAAGTTTTTTGAAACGTATGAAATGATAGACGTGCCGTCATTTTCATTTAAGCAGGAAGACCATGCAGAGATCAGAAAGCTTCTGAAAAGCTACTTCGAGAATCAAGCACCTGTAGAAGAGTATGACACAGTTGTCTGGAGAAATCATGAAGAGAGCAAAAAGGACTTCTTCGATGCTCTTGGAAAATTTGATCTCGTTATGGGATATTTCGATCTTGCCGACGCCGTAGGACATCTGAGCTTTGGAGTCGACAAGAAAATGCATAGAGTATACCACGAACTCGACGAGTTGGTCAAAGAGACCAAAAAATCGAATGACGTGATCCTCATAATTTCAGATCACGGAATGAAAGCCGTGGGAAGATATGGTGACCACAGACGAAACGGCTTCTACTCACTCAACCAGAGAATCGGGCTAGACAAACCCAGAATCACAAGTTTCTACTTCAACATTGAGAGGATAGCGAAAAATGAGTGTTCCTAGAATAAATCTCGTAATTGTAGGTCACAAAGATCATGGAAAATCCACTCTAATCGGCAGACTTCTCTATGATTCAAAGGCTATCCAACAACAGAAATTGGACGAAATCAGGACAGAACTGAAGCAAACAGGAAGAGGAAGGTTTCGATTCGCCTTCCTGCTGGACAGTCTAGAAGAAGAACGGAGAGGCGGATTGACCATGGATATCATGCAAACACCCTTCAAATCCAGGAAATACCTGTACACGATAATAGACTGTCCTGGCCACAGGGAGTTCATCAAGAAGATGCTTACTGGCGTATCCCAAGCTGATGCGGCAGTACTTGTGGTTTCTGCGAGAGAAGGAATTCAAGATCAAACTCGACAGCACACGTTCTTGATCAGAACGTTAGGGATTCGGCAACTTGTCATTGCCATCAACAAAATGGATTTAGCGGAATACAAGGAGAATCGGTTTCGAAAAACATGTGAGGAACTAGAGCCAATCCTCACAAATCTGGGCTATAAGAATATACCAATGATTCCTGTATCTGCCATAAGAGGCGACAATGTTTACAACAAGTCGCCTAGAATCAAATGGTACAAAGGCCCAACTCTGATCGAAACACTAGATGAAAACATAACTCCAAGCAAACTTCCAGCGAATAAGCCTCTGAGAGGAGTTGTTCAAGACATTTATTTTCACGTGAACAACCAGAACATAATCGCCTGCAAAATCGAAACAGGAATACTTAAGCAGGGGCAAACCGTCGTCTTCAGTCCATCAGGACAGAAAGGAAACCTTAACAAAATTCTGTCGTTCGGGACTCAAATAGAAAAGGCTGAACCGGGAGATTCAGTTGGCCTCGTTGTAGATGGAGCCGGAGATGTAAAGAGGGGCGAAGTGTTAAGCCATTCTGACGATCAACCGAAGATTGTGAAAAGCTTCACTGCAGAAATAATATTACTGTCAGACCTTAGGATCATGAACGGTGACGAATTGATCATTCGCTACGGGACAGCAGAAAGAAAATGCAGAGTTATAAGGATATTAAGCGAAATCGACCCAGTCAAACTGACCGTCAGCTCCGTGTACCCTGAAGTTCTAGACAAGGAAGGTGTAGGCGAAGCAGAGTTTCTGACGCTTGAACCCACATGTATAGAAGAATACTCGGATTTCCCTGAACTTGGAAGATTCGTTATTGAAGGAAAGAAAGGAACGGCTGCAGCCGGAATCGTTCTAAAGATCAACTGACCTCAAAGTCAAAGGGAAGAAACATCCAGCGTGAGAGCCGTTACTTTATCTCAACGGAAAAATGCGTGTGCTTAAGAACTTGTCAAGCCAGCTTTACCTTTCAAAGCCAGATCGCTTTCGAGAACTCTCACTCTCGCTTTGACCTTTTCAGCCTCCATTCTAATGTCTCCGTCCATGATTTCTACCTTGCGTTTCTCATTTGACTCAAGAATCAACCTCAAGAACTCAGAGTCATAACTCTCCAACAATAACTCAGTGTTGGGAATAAGACAGTGACCGCCGATAACATCAGGATAATGTATTGGCTTGTTGAAACGTACGCGATGCACATCTTCAATCATATCCACGGTTTCGTTGAAATCCGCTTTGAAACGTCTTGAGATACGATGCATCTCTTGGAAACAAGCAATCATCCAAGCCCTGTATGTTGTCTCAAACAACTTCGCCAACTCTGTCTCTACTGGGCCTCGCAAGACTTTCACTTTCAATCCGAGTTTCTCGAAATGCTCTCGAGCAGCATCTGCAGCTTCCTTTGGCGTTCCACCAACATATTTACACCAGAACTGAATATCTTTCTTCATGGTTTCCTGCGATTTGTGCATCCCACGTACTGGAGAGTGAACCACAGATGACTTTGACAGTTCATAGACCTGTCCAGTTGTCCCGGGAGGGACTGTGCTTTCAACTATAGTAAGACCTGGCTTGAACTTCTTCATATATTCCAAAGTTGTCTGTACGAATTTTTCCTGTTCAACACAAGGATAACAGATATGCAATACATCGACCTTATTAGGAACTTCAGCTTGCCCAACTATTCTGTGCATCTTCTGTTGATCGGTATCAAAACCGTAGACTGAAAAATCCTGATGTTCTTTGAACAGTTCGAAAAGGGCGCCACCTACTTCGCCTAATCCTACAATAAGCACTTCCTCTGTCAAAGTGCATTTCACCGGGACTACCAGAATTGTCGGGTTGCATATATATTTAGACTTAACTCCCACGAGTTTGCGATGGAGTCTTAGCTTCGTGAAAGTTTCGTAGAATCTGCGCAATGACATCCACGGGATCTTCAAGTTTTGCGAGCAGGTGCTTCACGTTCTTTCTTCTACCTACAAGTTCCTCTGCAAGCTTTACTGCACTGGATGGATCTGTTTCATGGATCGGAAAGCCTTTCTTTCTCAGAAACTCGTTAACATGATAACCTGGGTACATTTTTATCACTATTGAAGGGGTGCCTTGCAGCGCTGCTTCTCGGGTGATTGTTCCTCCAGCGCCGACAAACAGATCTGCCTGTGCAACTAGACTGGCAGAGTCAACGAAACTTTTCGGAACTATCAAGTCTCTAATCTCTTTTCGTTCATATCTTGTGAGAAACACAACCTTCCCAAGCCGCGTAAGCTTCTTGGCCAGCGTGAGCATATCCATCCCTTTCTTGGCATACACAGCCTTTGTCTCAATTTGTCTAACCACAACCAATGGTTTCTCATATTCATATTCTGTCTTTGATAGGTTCTTAATCCATGCAAGTTCATCCACTCCATTAAAACTTGATATTCTTGCCTCAGCATTATACTTCCGTACAATCTCTTTCGGAATCGCCCTAGACATAACAACATCGTTGACAAGTGGCAAAGTAAGCCGGGTCACTGCCTTCGCGTGTGGAGTATCAAATGTGCAAATGCAGGGGGTTCCCAAGCCGAAAGCTACTCTGCACAGATCTACGGAGCCATGTGAGATTGCAACGTCTGGCATATCTTTCTTGAGAATCTTGGAAAACGAAAGCTGACGTCTTGCGCTTTCCTCAAGTCTAGACAAAAGAGACTGAGGATCGTATCGTCCAACTACTACGACTTTCTCATTCAAATAATCTGCAAGAGGTACTGTGTCAGGGTGTTTCCTAATCGTAATAAAGAATGTGTGGCCCAGAGCCCGAAGGCGTTTCCCAATTGCCACGCCATATCTGACGTGCTTGCCTGTGCAAGCGTCATACCAGACTTTCATCCGTTACCCTCAGGAATTGACATCCGGCTTTCTTGGCGGCGTGAAGATCTGAATCTGTATTGCCAACAAACAGAATGTTTGGAAGAGTCGAGCCAAGATTCTCTGCAGCGATCTTAAGCTGCTCCACTCTGTCAAGACAGACTTCTCGGGTGGCTAGAAAGTCGAAGGACAAGTTCAACCGTTCTAGGACGGTCAGCACTAGAGCTCTGCCTTGCATAGTCACAAGCGCTTTCGGTTTCTCCGAAAATTCCCTGTAGATGGCAATTCCTCTCTTGTTCGAAGTCATCTTGGCCAAAGCCTCAAATTCAGCCTTATCCCACACTTCAAAGATTTCCTTCTTTTTGTCTTCATCCAACCTAGAAATAGTTAATGTCAATGGACGCACCTCTCCAGTCTTCGCGATCCTGCCAAATTCCTCGAAAAGCAGGTCATAATTGATCGGCAGGTAGACCAGCGTGCCATCAAGGTCGAAGATCACGGCTTTGATCAACTGTACATTTCTCCCAGAACTTTGCCATCTTTGACAAGTTTCGCCGGCGCGTCAATGTGACGTATCCAGTAAATGTTTTCCGGTAGAATGTTGTATCTTGAAATGCTTGGGACGCGTTCGCCAAAGGCGATTTCAGTGTAAAGATATGGGATGTTTCCATGATGATCCTTCCGCAATACTTTGCTTGCGTATGAGAAGAAAAAAGAGGTGGTGAACATTCTTCCAGCGTTGATTTCGGTTACACAGGGCACCCCTTCCTTGTTCTCTTTCAAGTCAACACAAGCAATTCCGTTGAAATTTGCGTCAATGGACAGAACAGCGTCTGTTCCAATCCTATTCACTTCTTCGTCGTGTATTGTTCTCTGAATTGAAGGCGTCCCTGTGATGCCCGAGGGTGCAAGGTGAGGATAAATATAATGCAGGCGTTCCCGCGCCATGGAAGTGACGAGTTCACCTTGCTTCCATAAACTATGAAACCCTATGTTCCTGCCCGGCAAATGCTCTTGGGCAATGAATTCCCAATCTACTTCCCGTGACCTCCAATATTCGATCCATGAAAATGCCGTTTCCGCGGTGAATGCCGGTGTGCTTCCTCTTCCTCCTGCCCCGTGCCGGGCTCTGATCCACATGGGGCTTCCGAATTCATGAAAGAACCTGTGAATATCGGTTAGATCCTGCACTTCTCGAAGCTTAGCGGCTGGGACACCATGTTTCTGCCACAGTTTTGTCGATTCGAACTTGTCTTGGCATAACCTTATTGTCCGCTTAGAAGGAAGCAGAACTTTCGCGTCTAGCTCTTCTCGTCTCTCGGAGACTATCTTGACTTCAGAGTCTGGTTGGGCATGGACAAACTCAACCTTTTCTTTCTTCACGATATCATTAAGCTTATCAATGTACCTGCTGTCTTTTGCTTCTGGAACCAGATACCTCTTTTTTGTGGGAGCCAAATGAAGGAAGTACTTGTTGGCTTCTGTACCAACGGTAAATATCTCTTCAGGACCAATCTTAAGAGACTTGGTAAAATTTACACCAGCAGGTCCTCCTGCTCCCGTAATCAAAATTCTCTTCACTTGACCACCTTGGCAACTTGTGTTGGATTAGGCCTTCTGAGCTGCATTTTTCGTCTGCAATATAAAACGGCAGTTTTATATTTATTCCTACATACCCAAGATCTGTGCAAAGAAGGTTCTCCAGAAGAAAGGGGCCGGTAGTCTAGCTCGGTTAGGACACCTGCAGTCTAAAGGCAGGCCTAAAACAGCCTTTACGAGGCTGAGGTCGAGAGTTCAAGTCTCTCCCGGCCCACCAGAACGGTTCAAACCATCAGCAACTCCGCAGCATCTCTACCAGTTTCAAGCGTCCACTAATTCGTTCTAAAGTTGTTTCTGTATAATGGATTCAGATCTTGTCTTCATAACCTAATTATTCATGTTAATGAAGAAGAAGGTCAGGTGAGATAAGCTTGGCCTTATCGACAGAATATGAGAATCTTCAAAAGAGGAAGTCAGAACTTGAAAAAGAGTTGCAGTCGCTGACAGACAGGGAGAAGAATCTGGAAGAGAGCGTAAAGACTCTGGAAGTCAAAATCGAAGTTAGGAAACTGGAAGAACAGACCAAAGCTAGACGTGAAGCCTTGGAAACACTGGAATCAAAAGTAAGCGAGCTAGAAAAACAACTGATGGAGCCTCACACTGCAGAAATCAAGGAAGAAGAAGAGAAGCCGCCGACTGAAGAAGCAGTTCATGATGAGCAAGAGGAACAAGAAGAGGGAGTGATGGTTACTGTGGCACCTGACGAAAACCAAGAAACCACACACCCTAGAGAACATCGCAGAGAAGAAAAGAAGAAACGCCTCTTCTTCTAGTCAGAAAAACTCAGCAACCTTTCCTCATTGTTCTGCAGCATCGGTCATAGTAAACCTGATTAGGGACCTGTCAGATCCAACTCTATTCGGTCACAGCGACCAATTCTTTACGTTGACGTCTGACCGTCTGATTCTGACATCCAGCTTTGGACCCATACTTTCCGTGGAACTTGTGCTAAGACAATAATCTTATGCACATGGTTCTCTTTCTATTTAACTCTATGTGAGTCACGCAGTATCTTAATCTCCGCCAGATTGTTCAGAATTTGCGCGACACCTAGTTAAGAGATAAATATCTGCCAAGATCTATCGTACTCCTGAGTTGATGTTTTGTTTCCTTTGAAAGATGTAAACAGAGCTTTGGCGACTCCGCATGTCAACAGGATGTTAATAATGATTAACATTCTGATTTCAGTAGTAATGTTTCTTTCCAGTTATTTCGGAGTGATAGGTGGAGGCTTCACTGGTGATGTATATGACAGGTTTGCCATGGTGCCTCAAGATGTTATTGATGGTGGCAAGGTCTACACGCTTTTTACTTCCATGTTCTTGCACGCTGGATTCTTCCATCTTTTTGGGAACATGTTATACCTCTATATTTTTGGCGACAATGTTGAGGGTGCTTTTGGACACATGAGCTACTTAGTCTTCTACGTCGTCTGTGGAATTGCTGCGGGTCTAGCGCACATATTGAGCATAGCGAGTCCGGATCTTTATTCTATCCCGGTTGTAGGAGCTTCCGGAGCCATCTCAGGTATTCTAGGAGCCTATCTTGTGTTATATCCTAAAGCCCGGATTCTGACTGTGATTCTTTATGGTCTTCCCATAGTCGTTCCAGTACCTGCAATCCTTTTTCTAGGATTCTGGTTCTTCATGCAGTGGCTTTTAGGCGTCTATGATATCATTGTCATTAATACATCAGGCGGAGTTGCCTACTGGGCGCACGTCGGAGGATTCATTGCAGGAGTAATCCTTGCCTTAATCTTCGGGTTAAGAAGAAAGAGAAGTCGAGAAGCACGTTTCCGCCTGTAGAATCTGAAATGGGGTCTGTCCGTCATGAGTTCTTCATCTGCTCAACTTCAGACTGGGACGGCTACATCATCCCCCAGTTAACACATAGCACTGGATCAAATAAACTTTCATATCTGCTTCCACCCCATCTTTTTGTGCAGTGTTTTTATGGTTCCTGAAATCCTTAGGACATGTATAGCTGCGGGTTTGCCTCCGATCTCTGTTATTGTAGCCAAAGCGGCACGCGTCAAATCAATACTCTCTTGAGTTGTGCGCAGGATGGCAATTCCTTTCTCTGCATCATACGTGACTAGATATAAATTCATCTTGCTGGCTCCATACTCTCCATAGAGCCGTACAGCTGCGCTTCGAATAGTGCGCATGAACTCTTCGGAACTGAATTCTTCATCAGAATCTATTTCCAGCGCCAGATACCTTCGTCTTCTTCTGTTCAGCAGTCTCTTCCACTCCGAATCAATTTAATTCCTGGGGCTACGAAAGCAGGCTTGAGCTTTTCCCTGTTCCTTCTAACTATGGTTTCAGGATTCTTTGAAACAGCTGCTACAGCTGCGTCTCTGTTCAAGTCAAAGAGGGAAGCTAGTGCTGCCATTTCTCGAGGTCTTCGCATAAGCAATTCGTCAGAAACCCCGCTTGAGATGATGATCGGCACGTGCAATCTCTCTGCGATTTCCACTTCTCTTCTCAGCTTGGACAGAAGCCTAACTCTTGCCGTTCCCCTCAGAACGATCAGAAGGTTAATGTCAATTTCAAGTGAAGCCAAGGCGTTCGAAGCGAGTTCAGCTTCTGCCTTGTCGAAGAATCTCTTCCTAGGATCATAAAAAGGAAAGTTCAAAAGATCAACGCGGCGATCTTTACCCGCTTGCCGTGCAACCTGCTTAGATTTGCACATTACGGCAATCACCTCGAATCTTCTTCTCAGCCTTCTTAGTGACACCGTCAGTTCTCTAGGCGTGCGGGGACTCAAATCTACACGAGATACAAAGTCCATCTTGTTCGCTTCACACACAGCTCTTAGCCCTCGAACTTCCTTCCTCGAGACATTCTGCGGAAGCGATATGGCGATTAGTCCATACGTTAGCTGAGAGGCTCTTCTTATAATGGCTGCAATTCGTTCGCTGTCCTCCAAACGTGGAGACAAGTGCAAGTCGGCGTATTTCATATTCATTCAAGTATCCCCAGTTCTTGGCAAGTCTTCTCGATTTCTTCCAACCCGGATTTCCTGAAGTGTATTCGAAAATGTATAGGATCATCTGAAGAGAGTTTGATCTCATTCTGAAAAGCGGACTGCTTGTCAAACCTGACATATAGGTTTCCTTTGTCAAGATGTTGCTTGATCTCGTTGCGTAGAATTTTCTTATCCCTGCTATTCAGTCCTGAGGCAAGTTTTTCGATAACCGCCTTGACGGTGTCCCTGCGCTTTATTCTCGTTTCGAGTAGTGTTATTGGGTTCCCATAATGTCCTTTTAGACTTCTTCTTTTGAACCTGACTAGGTCAGAGCATTCTGCAGGGAGTATGTTGTATACTGCTCTTAGGACTTTTTGCTCGTCCTCCGTAGAGTGAGAGAAGACTCGTAAATCAATGTATGCTACTGGCGTTCTAGAAGACAAGGTTTGTCATTTTTATTCAATAATTGATTCAGCTTTTAGATTTTCTATGCTTGATGTTTCATGGGCTTCTTTCCAACTCGCGTGCACATTTACTCTCTGCTTGTGGACTCCAGAAAAACTGTCGCCTCGTCTCTGACCTAAGATAGTTGATTTTAACCTGAAGAACAGGTGACCTAGTTATGTTTTCTCTTTCTTGGATACTTTCTTGTGGGCGACCTATCCATCAGACCCCTAGCTCTTTTCCCTGCGCCGGTCAACCCTCTGAATACCCGTCCTTTCTGTTCCACGATATTCATGAGGTTTTGATGTGTACGTTTTGCCTTTTCTGTCTGGAAATTCCTTTGTCTCTCGAATATCGTCTTGTCAACCAATATCGCTTCAAACCATTTGGAGCGTCCATCTTCGGCCACCCAATACGAATTTAGAACCTCCAAGTTCGGAAACTTTTTTGCTGCTCTTTCTTCTGCAATGAGCCTCAGGCTTTTCGCTACTTTATGCTTTTTCACTCCCATCCGCTTCTGTCTCCTTCCAGCGCTAGGTCTTTTCTTTCTCATTCCTCCTCTTCTGACACGAACGCGAGCTATGACAAAACCCTGCTTCGCTCTGTAGCCCAGCTTTCTTGCTCTATCTAGTCTTGTTGGCTTCTCTGTCCGTACTACTACGGGTTGTTTACGCCACTGTATCAGTCTTTGACGCATCAACTCCTTCACGTAGGACTTCTCCGGTCTTGACCACGCTTCTGCAATGTATTTATATGCCGTTTTTTTTCACCTCACTCTTTGGTTTAAGTTCAACTATTCAGTCACAGTCCACCGAGCATTACCCGTCGACGTTTTTGAATCATACATTCATACATCAAAATAAACGTTTCCGGCGGAGAAAGGCAGGCTCACTTGTCTTCCAGTTCTGCTTCAGTAATCCTAAGATGACCATACTGATCTCTCCAAAACACTTCAGCTTTGACCGGTATTATTCTCTTCTTGAAGAAAGGCGCATCCACCACTAGAGTCTCATATTCACCACCTTCACCCACCAAAGAGATGCCATATTTTCTGTTCAATTCCTGCAGATCCTCAATCGTGTCTCTTGTGATCCTCCTTCCCAACCATTGTCGGTCAAATCCATATGCATAGACTCCAGTGATGATTACAGTGAAGCCTAGATCAAGGATTCTCCGTAGAGTGTCCAACTCGTTTTCATTCCACAACGGCAATATGGACTTTAGCCCTAAATGTCTGCAAACCCTGTCTATTCTGGATCTTTGATAGTTGGACGTTATTGCTCCAGAGACTACACCTTCAACGTCAAGCTCTGCGATTAAGCCTTTAAGATCTTCAACTTCCCTTTCTTTGACGCCAGAGGTTTCAGACTTCACAAGAGGAATGCCTACTGCTTCTGCGAACATATCGACTAGACGAATATTCGGAGTATGGAACATCCAGCTATCCCCGCCAATCGGAATCATACTTGCCAAACACTTCACTTCGTGTCCTTTTTTCATTGCTAGATAAAGAGCTAGCGTAGAATCTTTTCCACCTGTGACTAGAACTGCGACACGCATGACCGGGCACTTGCTAGTCTGTGAGTTTGGATTGGACCTCTTGGAACAAGGCTCTTGTCTTCCTTCGCCACTCTTCAAATTCCTCCGGTGCTTCGGGATAGTTTGCGTAGTGGGCTTTGACACGATTCATCAGCTTCACTGTCAGCCGGAGCTTGTTCAGAAAGCGCATTCTTTTCAATCCTCTGAAGACGCGCCTAGCTGTTTCGGTTACTTTGAACTGAAACTCTTTTCCCAAACCTGCGTTTAGAACATCATCTTCTGTCATAAGTTCGTGCTTCATACCGTAGTTCAAATCCTCATCTCGAGATGTTAGAAGAAGCATACGAAAAACATCTAACCCAGCCTGTTTCGTACCATACATTTCCATATACTTGTAGTTGTAACGCCACAGCTTTTTCTGGCTTACATCACCTGCTTCTAGGGCTTCAACTACAGTCTTCCCCGCAAGATACCCACTAAGCATTGAGGGACCTATTCCCCCACCGTGAATCGGGTTGACCAAACACGCGGCGTCGCCTAGAACTGCAACTCCATTTCCAACAATATTATCTAGAGGTCTGCGTGTGGGATCGTACCATGCTCCTCTCTTCAGCAGTAGCGAACCTTGAAACAGGGGCTTTGGCAAGATAGATGTTTCGAATTGACTTCTGGGATTCGGAAACCCTCGGCGCATGCAGACTCCTAAACCCGCATTGACTTTCGCTCCTCCCTTTTGAAATATCCACGTGTAGCCTCCTGGAGTTATCTTCTGATTCAGATAAATCTCACAATACTTAGTTTCTTCAGCTTCCTCCTTGAGCTGTCTAATCTCTCTATAGCAAGCCTCTACATCCTCAGCTGCAACCTCAGTTTCTATTCGCATTTCTGGGGGAAGCTTCCTCCTAATTACACCGAAAAAACCACTGGCATCCAAGACCACCTTTCCTTTCAACTTCATATTTTCGCCAGTCTTCACCTTTCTGGCTGAAATCCCAGTCACCTTTCCTTTCTCAATTATCGGTTCCAAACATTGGGTTGAGTCCATAAGGACGGCATCAGTATCCACCACCTGCTTAAGAAGCCACTGTCCAAAGAGCCGTCTATTCAACATGTAGCCTATATAATCCCTGTAAGCGATCGTGAAAGCGCTTTCCAGATCAGGAGAAAAAATCTTGACACCTTCAATTCTCTTTTCCAATTCCCCTGCTTGCGGTTTCTCCAAACCTACCGTCTTGAGATGGTGTTCACCCAGGGCATCTCCACAAACCTTCTCGCCGATTTCGTCTCTCTCTTTTCTGTCAATCAAGCATACCTTCAAACCAGATTCAGCCATGGTTTTAGCAGCTAGGCAGCCAGCTGTGCCTGCTCCAACTACTATTGTGTCGAATCTTGCCAAGTCCAAGTCTCCTTTGGGATTTTAGTCTGTATTCGATATAGCGACTCATAACTCTTTCTGAGATTGGCTTCTACATGTTACAGCATCTACACTCAGGGAACTGGATTGGTAATCTGTATTGATAATTCATAATCGTTAATTATATCTGCAGCCAAGCATGGAAAACATTGGTATCATGAAGGGGTAACTGGATGATGAGGAAAACTGCAATGAAAAAAGTGGATATGTACACAATTGATCTAACGAAGATTGATGGAGACGGGGCCTTTTCATGTCCGAAATGTGGTGCTGTGATCTCTCCTGACGATGAGACAGAAGAAGTCTATACCATAGTAGACACAAGGATTGAGAATGACGAACTGGCAGAGCTAACTGTGTCTTGCAATGATTGCGGAAGCAAAATCAGGTTGACAGGTTTCTTGTCCCAATCTCGAGAAAACTAGGAGAAGAACAAGTCCTAACTTTCATTCTCAAGCCTTCTGCTTATAGTTATAAACACAAGCCACAAGAGAGCCCCATAGAAAATGCCGTTTAAGAGCGCACTCAAAAAACTCATGTATTGACTTTCTCCTACTCCAATAAAAGCGCAGAGGAGGTTCCCTGGAAACATTGGCAAGGGCAACAGCAAAGATGCTAGTAGAAATACCGAGAAGAAGGCCGCTAGGATTAGAGTTCCCTTCATCGTTTTGACCCTCTGCAATCTCTTAAGCGTTATATCGAACAATATATCAAGAATCTTAATATTTAATAAACCTTCCTGTCTGCAGGGACTACAGAGATACACAACTTTCGTTTAGAAAATTGGAACCCAGGGAAATGAGCACAAGACAAAAATGGCAACTAGAGCAATCGTAAGGAGTTTTCTGCCAAAAGAAAGACTAGAAACATCATCAAGAGGACCTGGGTGTCGCTGCATGGACAGGAGAAGCACGAAAACCGCCATAGGCCAGAATCCCTGTACAACCAATAACGCTAGAGATAGGAATGTCAGAACAACCCTGGTTCTCTCGCCAACAAAAGACCGTGCCACATGGCCTCCGTCTAAAGTGGCTGCCGGCAACAGGTTGAGCATTGTCACGATCATTCCCACCCAGCCAGCGAAGGCAACTGGGTGCAGGAGAATATAGTAATTCCGTGGGAGGTTCACAACAAACATGGCGAAAAGCTGGAAGATCAGAGGAGCTGGGAGACCGTTCAAAGGCTCTGTGATTGGGTACGTAGGGGAGAGTAATAGTCCTACAATACTGACGATCACAGCCAAAACAAATCCAATTATTGGTCCATTTGCACCCACATCAAATAGGGCATCTCTGTTACGTGGAAGGGACTTCTGCATTATCAGTGCACCGAAAGTTCCTATTCCAAGAAAGCCGGATATGGGAGGTGGTCCAGGAATAAAGTAAGGAGGAGTAGCATCCATTCCTTTCTTGTCTGCAGTCAGTTTATGCCCCAACTCATGCATGCCAAGCACTGCTAATATGGCTATCATGAAAGTCGCGCCACCAACAAATGGATTCAGCATTTCTTCTCGTTCAACGAGTTCGAAGGAAAGGATGTATCCTGTAATGAAAGTCGTTGCGACTGTTGCGAAAAACAACATCCAATTGACAATAATGTTACTCCTCTTGACAGGAGGCTTTGGTATTATCTTCAAGAATATTCTTTCGTCCTTCCTGCGTAGTAGTGCTATCAGATCCATCGAATCCAGACTGCTCAAAACTTTCAGAAAGGAATTTTTGGTTTCCTGCGGCTGTGTAAGATAGTATGTTGGAACATTGTGTTCTAGCAGTGCTTCTTCTATCTGGAATTCGGAAGAAACGATTGAAGTCAACTTCTCGAAGTCTTGTTGGGGAAATTGACTCGGAGATTGGATTTCTTCGCCCATGGCTCTATTTTTTCCTTTAGCCTCTTTAATAAAGCCTCTGGAAGTAAAAAGGTTACTGTAGATTGATCTCTTCATACTCGAAGATTTACTGGTCGAAAATACTGAGTAGGTTGCGTGTGGAAAAGATATCGTACCGAATCTGCGCAGGCTTATTTTCTGAAGAACTTTGACCTTTCAGGTTTTTTCCTTGTCTCTCTGATCCTGAAAACTTCGAAAAGCTCAAATTTTGTTCCACAGTCTTTACATTGAAAGAAAGGATGATCCTTTATTATCCCCATCCAGAAACCTTGAGTTGAATTGCACTTGGGACAAAACCTAAGACGACCAAACGCGTCATCTATTTTCTGCAGATTCAAACCATCTCGGGTCTCCGCATATTCTTTCCTGCTTTCGCTATTATTCTTTCTTGTCGCCGTGTGCTTGTCGTTGAGGATCCAATCATCAGCCTCGAACAGTGAAGAAACCTAGTGACAAATGGTTTATTAACTTCAAATCTGTCCAACTGCAGATAACTATGATAATTGAAGCTTTTACTGTTGGCAGATTCTTCTCAAACTGCTATGTGGTGGGCTGTGAACGGAAGAAAGAGGCAATTATAGTTGACCCTGGCTTTGACGATCGATCTGAGTTCAAGAATATTCTCAGTTTTATTGATCAGCATTTCTCAAATTTGAGATCAATCGTCAATACTCACGGCCACCCTGATCACACGTGTGGCAATGGAATAGTGAAGAAAGAATACGATGTACCAATTCTGATTCACCAACGCGATGCCGATATGCTAGGTGGATCTGCTGACAGAATTGCAGCGTTGTTCGCCTTGAAGAACTCCTCTCCACAACCTGACATGTATCTGTGCGATGGAGATATCTTGGAATTCGGCGAGATGGCTTTGAAAGTTGTTCACACGCCAGGTCATAGCCCCGGCAGCATATCGCTTGTTGGGGAAAAAAGCGTTTTCACAGGTGACACGCTGTTTGCAGGTTCCATTGGAAGAGTGGATTTCCCTGAGAGTTCGAGCAATGATATGAAGGCTTCTCTAAGAAAGCTTGCGCGCTTGTCTGACTGTCTGGTTGTCTATCCGGGGCACGGACCAAAGACCACTGTGGGGGAAGAAAAAAAGACTAACCCCTTCTTGAGGTCT
>CAYGAG010000006.1:46142-79468 GCA_964347765.1 uncultured Candidatus Bathyarchaeia archaeon | reverse complement strand
TATGCAGGATGGGTATTGGAGCGTACTAAAAAGGCACTCAAAGAAGCGGGAGCTATTTCTGAAGAGACTGCTAAAACACCCAAAGAACTCAAACTTGATGAAAGGTGGCTGAAAATGAGTGCCAATACAATCATACCTTCTGGTGTTGTTGCAACAAAGGACGGAAGATATTATTTAATTAGCAAAAACGAAAAGCAACAATGACTTAATTACAAGGTATTCTATGTTTTAGCATAGAAGTTAGTTTCTCAACCTACAAATAGTCAATTCGCTTATCTAATATCGAAGCAAAAACTGTCTGGTCTAAACAGATTTGGATTAAATAACGAACGTGAGGCTTGTCGCCTTACCCAAGCCCACGTTCCGCATGAAGCCGATCCGAAACAGAAAGACACATCTCTTCAAATTACTACTACCACTCCTAAAGGAAGGAAACCAACACGAACAAACCAAGACACCACGTTCCCTGTCTATGCGGAAACTGTGAAAAATCATGCATCCACCAATCACGCCACGACTTCCTAAGACCTTGACAACTTTTTTCCGCAAATCATAAGAACTGTAATACATAATTACAAAATGAAATGCAACACACCATAGATGAATTGAAACTGACAGATTACAAAATTATCAGGGAACTGCTAAAGAATAGCCGTAGAAGTGATAGGGAATTAGCAAGGATTTTAGGAATATCTCAACCGACAGTTACCAGAAGAAGAGCGAAAATTGAAAAGAACTTCATCGACGGATACACTGCAGTACCCATATGGGAAAAAATCGGTCTTGAAATTATCGCTTTCACATTTGTGAAGCACAAGATTAAATTTGTCAAGGCTGATGTCAGGGAAGAAGTTTTCAGAAGCGTGAGAGAATGGTTGAAGAGACAACCGAACGTTATCTTGGCTATTGACGGACAAGGAATGGGATGGGACGCCATCTTTGTTTCAATTCACAGAAATTATACAGACTTCACAGAATTCATTAACAAACACAACAGCGAGCTCTCAGAATTCTTAATAGACACTCAAAGCTTCATTTCAAACTATAACCCATCAACCGTCAAGAAACGATTCCATCTCAAATACTTGTCAGAAATGATATGAAGTTCAGTCTTTCATTCCTTATTCTGCTACTACTAACGATAGCAGAATTATTGGTGATTGTAATCTGCAAAAAGAATGAAAGAACCATTGTGCATGGTTCTCTCAGACTCTCTCCCGCATCTGCATTGACTAGAGATAAATTTTTCCCTTTTTTCCAGAAAAAGGTCGCTGAGGCTAAAATATTATTCTCTTGCTCTTCTCATCGAGAGCACCGCCCATGATTACGTTGCAAAATAACAACGATGAGTTGCCCTCACAAATCCGAAGGGCAACTCCAGTCAAGAACCGACAGGCAAATGAAAAGCGTTCCAGTCGACATACTTCTAGACTCTCGTTGTTAAGAAGGGACTCCATATCAGCCCCGAAAATCAAATGAAACAAAAGGATGAATAAAGGAAATGGACAATGAAAACAGACCCAAAGAATTAAAACAATGCATAAAAAGTAAAGAAATTACTAGGGCCAGAAGTCGGGTTACAACCAACACGCCAGCCTTTTAGCATTATGTTTGCTTTCTCTACATCACTAAGGGACATATCGCAGAGAAGGGATGTAGCTGCCTACATGTGCTAGAACATCTCTCTGCACCCACTAGGTGGGAGGAGACCGCTTTCAATTCCTTATCTATGGAGATTTCTCTTCGTTTCAGGCGAATGGAACAGCTCTTCGGCTGGGTCTTCTCTCAACAGAAAGACTCATATGTGAAAGCCATGTGCAAATGCTCTAGGCGATGGTCTTGGCCATTGATCAGTATGAGTTATTAAGATGCGATAATTGCCAAAGAAACTTGGGATATATACGTTTAGATGTGAAAGTGTATCCACCGAAAACGTTGATACGACTTACTCTTGGTGGGCCCTTCATAAAGGTGGAAAAAGATGTTTATTGCGAAAAGTGCTTCAGGAAATTGTCTCAAATGAGGTAGCGAGTGTAGCCGCCCAGATAATTATGTGCCAAGAGGAGCAACTACTGCTCGAGAAGGCTAATACATGGAAGGATAGCAACAGAATATTATTGGATAGTATTAAAGATTGACAGTTCATGCGCGCGTGTGTCTCGTAATCTGTAAGTTAAGGCTTATATATGCGGTTATGCACGATCTTAGTTACAAATTACAAGATACAGAGTGTGACGGAAAGTGGGTAGAGAAAATAGCGAAAAGAAAACAACTTCCAATGAAAAGGATGAAACGGTTGTAATGATGACTTGTTGCCCAGAAGGGGAAGATGCAGAGAAGATCAAAGAGAAGGTTATGCTGAAAATCGGTGAGAAGTTGGAGGGTCGAAGCAACGTGGTAATGACCAGACTGAACGATGAAGACCTTACACAAATAGATGCTCTGGTAGAGGTTGAAGCCTTTAAAAGCAGATCCGAAGCAGCGGCATTCTTCATAAAAGAGGGAATACAAGCCCGTAAAGACCTATTTAAGAAAGTAATGCCGACAGTGGATAAGATTAGAGAGTTAAAGGAGCAAGCGAAAAAGTCGCTTGTCAAAGAATAGATGGCACGCAAGACATGAAAGGGGGTGTTGTTAATGGAAGAAGAGAAGAATAGAAAAGGTGTGAGAGAAGGATATGCAAAAATAGCGAAAGAGGGGCTTTGCTGCAAAGTCTCTAATTCATGTTGCGAGAATTCCACACCCTATGAAGAGCTAAGCAGGAAAATGGGATATACCAAAGAAGAGTTGAATTCCATTCCAAAAGGGTCAAACCTCGGGCTTGGATGTGGAAATCCTGTTGCCCTCTCATCCTTGAAAGAAGGCGAAACAGTCATCGATTTGGGATCAGGTGCTGGCGTTGACTGTTTTCTTGCGGCAAAGAAAGTTGGAGAAAAGGGAAAAGTCATCGGCATAGATATGACACCTCAGATGCTTGACAAAGCAAGAGAAAATGCACGAAAGGGCAACTATAAGAATGTCGAGTTCAGACTTGGCGAAATTGAACATCTCCCAGTAGCAGACAACACCGCTGATGTAGTAATTTCAAATTGTGTGATCAATCTCACATCAAACAAGAAGAAAGTCTACAAAGAAGCCTACCGCGCTTTGAAGCCTGGAGGAAGAATAATGGTTTCGGACCTGGTCCTGAAAAAGGAGCTCCCGGCTTCAATAAGAGAAGGAGCACATCCATCCAGCTGCATCAAGACCGCAATTCTGAAAGACAAATACTTGAAGACAATAGAAGAAGTTGGCTTCAAAGACATAAGAATACTTGATGAAGCAAAATATTGCTTCGAGGAGCTTGCAGACGATCCTAATGCAAAGGTGATCGTTGCCAACCATAACACGAACACTCAAGAGTTGAAGAGCATCACCGAACTAGATGAAAGATCAAAGGGAATAGTAGAGAAGGTTCTTGATTCAACCCTGAGCATCACCGTCTCAGCAGTAAAACCCTAAGGGGGAAATACGTTGACGAAACTCTACATAACAAACCCGGAAAGACCGATAATTACAGTCAAGGGCACAATCAATGGGAAGGGACCTTTTGACTTCATATTTGATACAGGAGCTTCGATGACAGTCATTGAGAAACAGACAGCACAAAAGCTTGGCCTGTCTGGAAAAGCACAAGCTATGCGAAACGCTTTAGGTGCGGGCGGTGCTCTTGTCGCAACAACACTCACTGTTGAATCCATAAAGGTTGATGACGTTGAGGCAAAAGATATCCAAGTAGGTGTCTTGGATTTGTCAAATGTGTCAAAATGTGGTTGCATTGGAGAGCTTGGAGGCATCATAGGATACAACTTCGTTAAAGACTATAGAGTGCTCATTGACTACCCCAAACAAGAGATTTCTTTCGAGAGAACAAGAACAGGTGTTTAACGCTCACGCGGTATGTCGACTCTCACTTTCTAGAAATGCCGGCGGCAAACCCAGAGTGGTAGTGATTAGAGGCAAGCATGATTGGGATTTTCAAGGAGATTGTGTTCCTGAAAATAGATCACACACTTTGATATAGGAGACATCTGGTAAACTTCGAAACAGGAGGCCTTCTCCTTCTTGGATTTGCACATAATCATACATACTATCTCAGGAAACTGCCAATGGATTTCTCAATGCAGGAAAAGATCAGAAGTGGCTATGTAAGTGCGCGATTTCTTCTTGTATTTTCTCTCTGACATCTTGTTCCGAGGCTGGACCGTACAGTTTGATTTTGCCGTTTATTAGCGGATCGGCTGTTCCGTATTCTCTTACTGTTTCAGGTGTCGCTTCAATCTCAACAATTTCCACCTTTTCCCCAAAGCTTCCAGCAACCCTCTTTATCAAGTAGTACATGTGTGCGCCTACTGGACAGAAGAAGAATCTGAAGAGTGTGACTTCAACTTTGTCTCTTGCAGGCGTATATTTCAAATCTATGACTTTGAGGTTGATGCTCTTCTGGGTTAGAGGGAAATACATAGCTTTGTAGGGTGGATGCTCTTTAACCACCCTGAATCCTTGTTTGAGAAAGAGTTCGTAGTGCATCCATTCATCAAAGTCTGTCGCAGAAACCACTATGCCCTTGAACCCTCGCTCTTTTAGATCAGCCTTAACATGCTCAAACATCATTCTACCATATCCCTTATGTGTATAGTCACGTAGCACTTCTGTACAATAGATACAGGCAACATTTGACTCAACTTCGTATGGAATAAGAGCATTCTCCGAGCGGGCATAGTAGATGTGACCCACTACTCTATCATTGTCCAGCAAATGGTATCCCTCAACCGTCTTGCCTAGGTTAGACTTAAACCACTCCCTTGACTCGGGTAGGTATTCAGCCCATGCCACGTTGGAAGGAATCTCATTCATACAACAATAGGTTTCTTCCAAATCGTCTGCGGTAACCCTTTTTACTCTCATACAATGTGTCCCTGTTTCCAGTTTTCACACAGTTGAATCTTATTTAGTTTGTCGCTTCATCAAGGTTTTCCTCAGCATTGACTGAAGTCACATCAAGGCTTAAACATGTGAACACACGATAGTCTTGTCTAGTTGGCGCCGCATACAAGAAATAGGAAGATGAGATATGAATCCATCAGAAACGCAGAGAATTGTTGCCATAATGAGGAAGAACTCTCTCCATGCGTACTTCGCAACTTGCGACGGTGATCAACCGGTTGTCCGTCCGGTATCTCCCATAGTAGAGGATGACATGTCCATCTGGGTGACCACTTTCATCACTTCAAGAAAAGTGAAGCAGATCGGGCGTAATCCAAAGATCTGCCTTGCCTTTGTTGAACAACCTCGCGGAGACAAAGCCGCCGTCGTCACAGGGAGAGCCAAGATGATCTCCGAAATGCAGCAAAAGCGGAGAGTATGGGACTTGGCGACTTTTAACTTGTCACAGCATTTTCCAAAAGGTCCGGAATCTGAAGAGTTTTGCCTACTCAAAGTTGATGTCAAGAACGTGGAATGGAGGGAAAGCTGGGAGGGCGGCACGAAGATCTATACGCCATCCTAGGATGGGCTTCGCGCTCTAAACTGAAAGGGAGGCAAGTTGTTTGTCTGAAGGAGAAGCACGAGGGTCGCTTGGTGTCTTCGCAGATCTAGTTAACTTCCTAAGAATCTATAAGGAACGTGATTTCTGGATTCAGATTGCAGCTACAATTCTCGGAATCTTTCTTTGGATGATCATTCTTCCAAGCCAAGAGATCTTTGGGGCGATTGCAGCGAGTCCAACTCTGATTTTTCTAAATTTCATCATGACCAATATTGTTTGGGCTGCTTCCAGGAAACCGTATTCATGTATTCTTGGCAGTTCCTTTGGGTATGGATTGTACAATCTCGCTGTTAGCGTGATCGTTTATCATCTTTCTTTAAGCGAGATTCTGAAAAGCACTTTTCTCGGCACGGTCTATGGATTTGTTTTCGCTTGGTTTGCGTTCGTCATCTTCAATTTTGTAGGTCTAGTCAAAACAAAAAAGGGTTGAGAATAAGAACAGCCTCATAACGTTGAAACCACACTAAAAAAGGGGGAAAGAGGATGTTACTTCTTTGATTTTTTCGTTTGTTCAGGTTGATTCTCCGATGTTGCAGACACTAGCCTTTGCCTTAACATGACTATTGCCACTAGCACAACAGCAATTGGGACAATATACCAAGCCCAGAACCAGTCATAGCTTGTCTCACGGAGATATCTCAGCCTTCCGATGAAGAGTGACATTCTAGCCATCACAGTTCCGCCGTAGGCTGCGCCGAAGGTAGCCATTAGGAAGTAGCGTCCTATCTTTACACTGATTCCTAGAGCGCCCTTGTGTTCCCATGTGAAGAAGAAGAAAGTCAACGCCGTTATTACGCCGATTATGATTAGTATACTGTCAAGCCCCGGCGGTGGCCATCCTTCCCATACTCCATTGCCTACGAGTGGCAGAGTCACGGTGCTTTGTATCTGAGCTGCTAGGTTGCTTTGGATCTGACCGCATATCATCATGCCTGCCATGATGCCAGCGACGATTGACACTGGATACCTGTATAGGAAGAAGTATTTCTTTGAAAAGAAGAAGAAATACATCAGGCTGATCAGTATTGGGATTATCCATATGTAGTTGCCTTCTAGGAGTCTGCCTGTTCCGAAGATCGCTTGACTTACAGCGGCATCATACATTGCTGCTAGGGTGTAGACGGCTGCCATGCCTATGAATAGATGCTCCACTGCTCGAGAAAGCACGTTTTCTTTCAACAGAAAGCTGTATATGAAGATTGTAACGAAAGCCCCGAAGGTCAATGCGAAAAGGTCTAATTCTACTGGAATAGGCATCAGCTTTTCTCTCCTTTGCGTCGGCTTAGTGCGTATCCAATGTTTCCAACGGCGACAAACACTATGATTAGCACGTGAGCTACTGATTGAGCATCCAGTCCAGGTCTAGCAAGTAAGGTCGTCGTTTTCTGAGGATACGTATATTCTTCGTCCAGAAGGATTTCGTATTCGCCACCTCCGGCCAGACCATTCAGTATTCCGATGATTTGACCAGCAGCGTAAAAGGGCATCATTCCTGGGACACTGACCGCTGTCGAGCCAACGACCAATGGTACTGCAGAAGGCCCGCCATGTCTTCCTTGCACAAACTGTATCACCTGCTGTTCGCCAGGAGTCCCCGAGGTCCATTCTGCCCACAAATCGAAGTCTGCGGCACTCTGGCACTCCTGCATCAGGGGCAGACCGCCTATGGCGTTTCCGTAATGGTCAGTACCTTTTGCCTGCCAAGTGTTGTCTCCGAAGGTCTGCATGCCAACTTCGTTCCCTGGAACATAACCAAGATACACTACATCAGTTCCGTACTGTAGACCGTCCTCCAAGTTTTCCGGAAACTCACTACCATAGACTTCTCTCAATATGTCTTCGCCTATTGGGGCGCCTGAAGGCCAAAAGGCTAGAGCTACAACTTTTGCTCCAAGTTGTTTGCTGTGAAAGAGGTGAGCTCTTGCTTGAGGAGCATTCTCTGGTATAGTTGAAGGGCCAAAGTCGAAGGATGATATCACGATATCTCCCGCCTGCAGCACTTCAGTGTTATCATATACTCCTCTTGTATGCTCGCTTATTGGTACTGGCAGATTTAGTGGAATCAATAGAGGTATGGTCACAAAAATGAACAATAGTAAGTAGAGGTATCGTCGGTCGATTTTAGCTATTTTTGAAAGAGACATTTCATCAGCCTCCTCTAACGTTCAGGACCCAGATATCCTCTCTCGATGCCTAGCAGCTGCCTTATAGCCAGCAAGATAGCCCCGATTGCAATTCCCATTAATATCGCCCTCGTTCCTGCTGTATTTGGAACATTCAGAAGCCATGTCGCTATTTCTGGGAATCCTTCCCAGATCACTCCTCCTACAGGTGCTCTACCCAAGAGCATGAGAGAGCCCACAATCAAAAGTATAGAGGCTTCTAAGCTTCTCAGGCGGAAGGCTCTGTAGGCAGCGGAAGCAATGAAGAACGCCAACAGCGAAAATATTGTCATGTCCATGGAGACATAGATATTGTTGTACACCCATGCGAAAAGCTCACTTGCCAGCATGTAATGTTGTTCATGTGTGGCGACCCCGTAGAGTCCAACGATAAGATATAAGACTACGCCAATGATTGTTATTGTACTGTATTTCCATAATCTGCCTCTCCTGCTTACGTTAAGGAGGTGGTGTCTAACTAGTACAACGAGACCGATAACGCCTGCAGTTGCCACCAGAATATCCACTGAAGCAGTCAATGAGACTGTAGCTTCCCTTGCTGGCGTGTCTGGAACTAGGAAATATGTCGCTATGACCATGATGATGCCCATGACGAAAGTTACTCCAAGTGGAACGTACCTTTTTACAACTAGACTCATCCATGTTCCTCCTACAGTGCAAAGAAATCATTCAGCACTTCTATGCCCGCAGCAGTGAGTATTACACCGATGACGATCAGCGCCACAGTCGTGATTTTCCCGAAGTCTGCTCCCCACAATGAGCCTATCTGGGTTGGATCTTTGGAGAGATAAGCGCCAGCTGCCATCAACTCTTCGCCAATCAAGGCATAATCAGCGGCGACGACAAAGAAGTGTATTTGGTGAAAGTTTGCTGTTCCAGCGATCTGAATCGCGCCTGTATAGAAGCCAGCTTCAGCCAATATAAGTGACTCAGCCCAGAATGGGCCCATATGGATGTTTGCTGCACTCTGTTCTCTGTACATTGTTCCCAGAACGCCGAAAGCCCATGGAAATTGATCGCCTCCGAGGTATTGGATGCTTTCTGGATTGAATTTGTCTTCTTTACCAGCTCGGATGTAGGCTTGCTCCATAACATCAACAGCCATTGGCATGATAGTTGGGTCGTATGGGAAATAGATCAATTCCGCGTCGTATTTTGCTGCCAGCTCAGCCGTGTAGCCCAGTATGTTCAATCCAGCGATGGTCTGGTAGAGGTATTGGTCCCTGATGCCGCCTAGTCCTGTGGTGTATGTGATTGGTCGTCCCATTTCTGTTGCCCGTCCGACAGCTTCTTCTATGGCTTCCAGTCCTGTTATCTTGCGAATCTTAGGATGCGCCTTCCCTGAACGCGACAGGAAGAGAGCAATTAGACCTTCACCTACAACGACAATCAGTAGAACAAACGAAGCAACCAAGCCTTCGTTGATTATACTCATTTCCTTCTTTCCTCTTTTTCCTTTCTTTTTTGCTCTGTCTCGCGTGCCAACTCCTCTACTTTGCAGATCAAGGCTTCGACATTCTTCCGGTCTTCAAAGAGTAGCCCTAACTCAGAACTCTCTCGCTCATCAACGACTATTCCAAGCATCGGCACACCGTACATGAGCCACAGTTGGCTGCCAATAAACGATAGAGGCTTCATTGATTCCAAGAACATCACTGCTGGAGTTTCTAAGCGGTGATTCGTTATCCAGCGGGCGAGTTTCTCGATGAGATACTCCGCCCTCTCTTGTGAAAGCTGGGTGGCATACCGATACATATATCCACCATTTGTCTCCGAAGAGGAGGCACGCCTTGTAATGTTCTTTTTGACCGTGTGTACATTTAAGTCTTTAGCCCATGCACCATGCCGGCGAACTCTCGAGTCCTTTTATTTAGGTTCTTTTTATGTTGTTCTATTAGTTGAGGATACCTTCTTATCATCTCAACGTTTCTTCTTACACAGCCAAGGTAAAGATCGCCGAGTTTTGGGTTCAGTGCGTTTAGACTATCAAAAATACTTTTCCCGATTCTGATAGCATTTTGACATTCAGGCTTACATGGAAAAAAATCCTTGGCAAAAAAAGCATAGATTTCAAGATCTTCTAGCTGATTGACCAATCCCTCAATCTGCCGACTAGACCGAATCTCAACGGTCATATCTTCGTTGAGGCGATCATTGATGTAGCTTTGGACGCAACAGGAAGGATAGCCCAGCAACCTGCCAAGAGAGCTGAGATACTCTGAAGACATCTCTTCTGCATAGGCCAAATTGGCCTTTTTTATTTTGACATCTCTTCCAAGCCTAAGCCTTTCTCTTTCGCTCTCTCTAACTCTCATTAGGTTTTCTAATGCTTTCTTAATTCTTGATTCCCTGAACAGATACAGTTCACAGATGCTTGGTCTCACTTCGACATTGTAGGTCTTAAGAAAAAGTTGTTTGGACCATTTTATGTGCGCTTTATAGACATCAGATGACAAAACGACTTTCCTGAAAGCTTCTCGGATTCTCTCCTTCAACCTCTTCATAAGAGCCCGTTTCTCAGCAGCGTCAGCACTCATTACAGCTTGCAGGTCCTCCATGCACAGTCCATCAATCTTCCTTCCCAGCTTATACCCGCCTGGAAATTCCGCTGGAATCGTAACGAATGAGCAAGGACGAATTCCCAAAGCCACCGCAAGATAATTCTCAGTTTTCACGCAGTCGAGCAAGAGAGGATCATGGATTATTTCTTGAGACATACCACTTTCGAGGTTAGCCTTCGCCCGGTTGCTTCTAGATTCTCTCCAGAGACCCAAGAATCTTAACTCCTGCTAATGGATTCATTATTCTTCTATTATTTCTACATTAGCTCTGGGCACAATTACATGTCTTCCGTCTGCAAGCTCTGCTTCTAAGACTCTTACATCAGATTCTGTCTCTATTGCCTGAAGTTGCACGGGAAGTTTAGAGACAACGCCTAATGCTCCGAAGTATGGTTCTCTGATTATCCTTATTGGAGTGCCTTTCAAAAGACCCTCCTCATGAAATCCAGTCACCTCTCCGAGGTCAAGTTCCTCAGTAGGGATTTCAGGTCTTGGAATGATTATCTCCGGTCTTAAAACTCCAGCTCTTATTTGTGTAGCGCCGTCAATAGAAACCTGCTTGCCATCAAACTGCTTCAGCAACGAAAAGGTCTTGTCTGACATCACCATTTCGCCGAAACCCTCTGTGATTATAAGCGTCAATGGAATGTCTTCATACCCTGTGATAGCAATTCCGATCTTGTATCCTAAGAAGTTAGAGAGATCATGATCGTCTATTCCTCCAGTCACGACTCCTTTAGCTCCTACTTCAACAGCCTTCTTCAAGCCATCATCTGTGATTCGAGCTCCCCCTATGATAATTCTTCCTTTGCACTTGGGTCCAAGCTGCTTAGAGGTTAGGACCTCATCAGGAGTCTTCGAAACTATCATTAACCTACCTTTCCTCTCTCCACCTACACCAAATATCCCTTGAATAAGAGCAGCAGAGGTTTCAATCGTGGCTCCTTCTTCCGGAAAAATTTCAACAATCCTACCAGGAATGTAGGCATCAACCTCTATGGGAACTTTTGATTCTCTAATGAGCACTTGGCCTGTAACATCCGATATTCGTTCAACAGTTCCGGAAGACGACGCATAGGCACACTTTTTGAGAAGACCGAAAAAGGCTTTGACCAGAGCAATAGGCTCACCTTTCGTGACTTCTTCTCCCTTCTTCTTGAGCATGTATTTTGACGTTTCCCAGACATCAACTCCCAGAATGCTTGCGACGTCTACTACGTAAACCTCGCCTAGGATGAAAGCTCTGGCAACTGCTGTATTCGCCTCAACTCTATCCCCCTTCTCGACAAGAACCTCGCCTGGAATCGGAAGCCTCCTAATCTTTCTCACCATTGTGGCAGCCTTTCTTTTCAGTCCAGGAGTATAACAGCAGGCTTCAGAGGACAACTATTTGCTAACCCCTGCATACCTTGTATAATCTTTCGGGATACGCGTCGAGGGCTTTGAACCACTCAATCAACTTCTGCTTCCTTTCGCCGTCGTCCGTTGGAAAAACTATTGGTCTTCCACGAGCATCCAGTATAATCCCAACAACTCCACCCTCGACTGTAACAGTTCTTTTCTTCCCAGGACCTTGGCCAACATCGCCATTTCGGAACGGGGAGACATCTAATTCCGCTCTTTCCCCTTCGCCCAGCGGGATTTTCTTTATTGAACCAAACTGAACAGACTCCTTAAGGACTGAATTGTCGGGCATACGGAGTGTGACCTCCATAACGCTTTCCCTCCCCTTCTCAGCAACTCCTCGTGGAGCAATGCATACTCCTATTCTCACAAGACAATCTTTCTCGAAGATCTCCATTGCAGCCTTAGGATGCACTGTGGATAGAACTCCAAGATGAGGCATCATGAAAACACTGTCCTGCGCCAATCTTGTCAGTCCTTCAGGGAGAAAACCATCGATCAGCATAAGAGCTGACTGAACTCTCCTGGGGGCATGAGACAGAAGACCGCCTGTACCAGCCAATATGTCAACGTGCAACATATCTATGTATGTCTCCTCAAATGCCCGTTGCTCAAAAATATCAGCTATTGTTCGCTTCCTTTGAACACCACGAAGAGGTCTGGCCAGCAATTTGTGATGTTCGAAGCCTAGCCGCAATGCCTCCCTTGCGACAGCATGCTCGATCACTAGATCCCCTATGCTTTGCGGAATTGTAGTGGGACGAATCATTTTGTTGTAAAGGCGATTGCGGAGATCTTCTTCCTTTAAGTCGAAAGGTATCCATCGCGTGATGTTTTCTGTACCAGCCTCTTTCAACACGTTGCAGATACTATAACTCATACCCAAATTGGCGCTGACAGTTCTAACAAACTCTTTTTCATACATTGAATAAACGTTTGTGGTTGCTCCGCCTAGCCCAACACCAACGACGTTCGCGTTGTATGTTTCTGCAATCGCTCGAAACATTTTGCCTTCTCCAGCAGGTGTTGGCATAATAGGGACAGGTGTCCAGTTCATCAATTTATCATATCCTGGTGCATGGGACATTACATGTTCCATAAAGAGCTCATGAATCACGTTTCTAGCTGGTTCTGTGTTTTCCATCTCAAGAACAGGCCGTATGTTATCAACAATTCTTAAAGCGAACACTCTTCCCAGAGTCTCTTCTATACATTGACGAGCTTCCTTGTTACCTGCAAAGACAACAGGCAACTCGAAATCTACGCCCAATCGGGGCTTGGGCTTTGCTGCGTCTATCAACTCAGCAGTTTCAACTACATGTGTAATTGTCCCCCCATCAGTTCCACCAGCCAACAAGATCATATCGGGTCTGAGATAACGGATTTTCTGGATTTTCTCATAAGGGCGACGCCCGTCGTCCACAGCTATGACATCCATTACTATGGCACCTGCACCCAAAGCCGTCCTTTCAGCGCTTTCAGCTGTCATAGTCTTTACGACTCCGGTAACCATCATTTGAAGCCCCCCACCAGCACTACTAGTTGTAACGTACAGATCCACTCCCTCCTTATCATCTCGAGAAGGGGTCAATATTCCTTGCAGACCTAGCATTTTATGTCCGGTAAGCTCTTCCACTTCTCGCACTGCATTTCGAACGCCGAGCGTTACATCTTCAAAAGGTGCTTCCACCGTTGTAGGCGCCTCGCCGCTGGCGACAAATCGATATTCTCCATCGATCTTCCTGAAGAAACGGGCCTTGCTTGTCGTACTTCCACAATCAGTTGCCAAGATGATGTTTATCTCTTCAGGGTTAATCTCCAATGATCTGGCAGCCACATGTGACTTCTTCTGCGATGTCAACCAGTCCTACCTTTGTTTTTTTGCACTATAAGATTAAATTCGCCAGTTTAAATAGTGATCTATCTGCGTAGTGTTAATACATGAAGTCAATAGAAGCGCCGAAACTCGTGGACTATGTTGCAGGAGCAGCATTTTCGAATTCGTTAGCATGGTTGACTCTCAGTCTGACTTCTTTCTTTGAAATCGAGGGGGTAGCCCTTCAGCAACTCTTGTTCGCATCGTACTTCTTGGGAGCCATAGTTGCTGGTTACTTGGTCTCTCGGAAGGCGCTTGAAGAACATCTTAAAGTCGGGCTGAAGACAGGAATAGGCGCATTTGTCTTTCACGCTTATGTCTTCATGGGCGTGTTTGAGTTACTTTGGGGTAGAAGATTTCTGTATTTGGCGGATCATCTCTTAGTTTTGACAATCCTTCTTGCAGGAAGTTTCGTCGGATCGCTTCTTTGTAGGCAATTTCCCTTCGGAAAGCTCGGGACTACTAATTCGAAGAAGATTGTCAGTTGACAGTTTTCTCCATGAAGACCACATCTCTACTTGTTACCGGATCTCTAATGTATCCGGTGACCTTGAATCCCTTGATTGAATAGAGTCCCACAGCATTGAAATTGTCACCAAACTCATTATGCAATATTCTTTTCACATTTGGCGATCGTCTCCTGATCTCCCTCACAATCTGATCAATCAATCTTCCTCCTAAACCTTCGCGGGCGCTCCTTTCGTCTGCAACGGTAAGAAACATTATTCTGGGAAGGCCGAGCACAGAGGCATTTATCAGACCAACAACCTTCCCCTCGCTTTTCGCTACCAATGTCATCACCCGATCGCCGTAGATCATCCTCTTCAATGTACTCTTGTCTCCATACTCTTTGGACTGATCTCCCAAAGTCGAAATAATCATGTCTAAGCAGGCATCAACTTCCTTCTTTGAAATTAGCTCAAAGGTAAAATCCAATCAACATACCTCTTCAATAGTTAGTCATTACGATTAATAAGCCATCGTTAAAAGGCTATGTTCATTGTAGTATGTATGTCGCTGGAGAGGCTGCAAACAAAAAAAAGGTGGATGTTGAAGTCGCCTTCTGGTTCTCAAAGCTTGATTGATTCACAGAGATTTTCTTCATTGGCCGCTACTCTGCCACATTTTTTGCATAGAAATTTGGCATTTTTGACTAACGGCTTGTACTCGCTTATATCAATACCGCGATGTTCTACGAGATGGCAAAGATGTTTCGCATGACCCAAATGAGGCATTTCCCGAGTCATGATGGGAGGATAGCGCCCTTCTTCTACGGGTATTCTTTCTGTCATCTTCGTCAATCCTCTTTCAATTTTTTGCCGATTGTAACCTAAAAAGCTTTCATCGATTCCATCTTGCAGGCACATTTTTTTCGTACAGGTCCTTGATAATCTACTACAGCAAGCATAGGTCATGGATCTTCCTGCCGTCCTACAGACATTAAATACTATGCAAATCTCACCTCACCCAATAAAGTAAAACGATATAAGTTGAAAGACGCTAATACTCCAAAATCTCTCTTGCTGCTTCTCTATAGACCTCAAAATCTTGTTTTGAGAACAAGACAAATGCAACCTTGCTCAACGCCCCTCTTTCTAAGAGAAACTCTCTAGTGGTTGACAAAGCGATTCTGCTTGCTGGTTCTATTGGATATCCGTAAGCCCCAGTGCTTATAGACGGAAAAGCTACAGTCTTTAGCCCCCTTTTAACGGCTAGTCTCAACGAATTGCGGTACGCCTTTGCCAGAAGCTCGGGTTCACGTTCATTTCCACCGCGCCAGACCGGCCCGACTGTGTGAATAACATATCTGGCGGTCAATTCGCCTCCTGTAGTAATGACTGCCTCTCCCGTAGGAAGACCGGCTGGCCACTCTTCAGATCTTATTCGCCTACATTCATCAAGTATTCTAGGTCCACCTTTTCGATGAATCGCTCCATCTACTCCACCTCCTCCTAGAAGCATAGGATTGGCTGCGTTCACAACAACATCTACATCTTGTTCAGTTATGTCTCCCTGAACCAAGAAAATCTTTACATTCTGAACCATGAACTTCTCACCATTCATTCGTTTCACCAGTATAGATCAAAACCTCGTTGTAAAACAGCAGGCTTAACACCAATATAGATTTTCCCAGAGATGATCCTGCCACTACTTTTTGATGAGGCTTCTATGAACTGGCTCTTGTCGACTCCGTGTTTGGCGAAGCCCTGCTATTCCTTCACAGCATGTCTGAAATTCTCAGGAGCCATTTCGACATGATCCATAATTGAGTCTTCAGGTAACTACTCATGCATGCAGATCAAAGGCTGTTAACATGCTATGATGGCAGCTCAAAATTGATTCGGCAAACGATAATGTGCCTAGACTCCACTTCCTATCTGGTCGGAATTGAAATAACACTATGAAAATAGGGGAGGATGTTAGGCTGTGCTTCCGAAGTTGATGGCTATTGTTCCCAGATCAATCAGGTTGACCTTGCCATCATCATTTAGGTCTGCTGCTGGATTCCACCTAGGACTAAGTTCAGTGCAGCCGAATGCTTGACCAGCTATGACCAGATCCATCAAGTTTACTTCTCCGTCATCATTTAAGTCCCCGACAAGTTGGGCGCGTGCTCCAAGAACGATCATCGACAACTCCAGCATAACAATTGCCAGTATTATCCCCGAAGCTGTTCTTTTCCGCATCTCCTTTCTCCTGAACCTTTAATGATCATACCAGTAAATAAACACTTAAGGAAAAATCCTCTATAACTAAATCACTTTCATATTAACGCAAAAATGTGAAAGTAACAGGCGCTTACCAAAACGAAAAGCAACACTTATCCAAGACTAGTCTGAACAGATCACACGAAATTTCTTGACTTTCAATCATTGAATGGCTCCAAACTGCACTTTCGAGAATGGCGACCAATCCTTTTAAGTATTGACCAATCTAACCTAACAAGCAAAGATTTCTCACAATGATCTATACATCGAAAAGAAACATATGGAGACGGAAAGACGATGAATGGCAATCTAGGTAACTTGAAGAATATCTTCTACTTCAAATCTTGTGGTCAGGTCAACACTAGCAAGACGCTACAGCTTGCAGTCAAGCGAGCCCACGAATTGCACATCAAGAAACTAGTTGTCGCTTCGGAGACTGGTCTAAGCGCTCTGAAAGCATGTAATATTCTGAGAAACTCGGGAATAGACCTTATAGTTGTTACATCTGCTGCAGGCACGAAAATCAACGATACTGTAATTGGCGATCTGAGGATAGGTATTCCTACTAAAGAAATCTGGGATCAATTGGTAAAGCTTGGAGCCAGAATTGTGAGAGCGACTGATCCGCTGTACAATGTTGGATCCGCCTTGGAACACAAAGGTGTTCCAACCCTGGGAACACTGATTCGCCTAAGCCTGAGAATGATCAGTTCTGGAACTGCTGTCTGCGTCACAGCCACTCTGATGGCCACTGACAACGGTGCATTAATGAAGGGGGAGGAAGTTGCGGCTGTCGCGGGATCATGGGTGGGCCTAGACACTGCCCTTGTTCTCCAAGCAGCGAATTCGGTCGATTTGCTGACAACAGGGGGTATAGAGATAAGAGAAATCGTGTGCAAACCCCGAAGCCCTCTATTTACGTGGCCGATAAATCAAGAAGACTGGATTGGTAACCTAGAACCCTATAAAAGATTCACAGAAGAGTAGCCCTATCTCTAAAAATTCAACCAGTCTCCATACTCTCTAGAAAGTCCATCTGGGCTTTCACTATTTCTCCGCTATCTCTCGCTCTTGAGTACTTCTCCATTATCTCCTGATTCAATTCCAAGAAAGTGTGTCCCCATTTGAAGATTGAAAGGAGTCTGTAGGCATCCTCCTTGAACCCTGCAACAAACAAAGCTGAAGCTAACGCCTCAACAGTAGTCAGCTTTGTAGGTTTGCCGAAATTCACGGGGTTGCCCGCAATCAACACTGGCAGGCATCGGGATATCCCCCGTACATGTTTCCGCAAGACGTGTTCAGCGTGAGCCCAGCTGAAGTCTAGGGCAGCTAAACCAAATTTACTAATGCGAAGTCTGTCTGATGGAGAGAAAGCGATTTCAGATAATGGATTTAGAACAATGGCTCTTTTGGGCAGAAACTTCATCTTACCTACGAACCGAATCAATCTGTGGCGCTTGAGTTTCAGGGCTGTGCATTTCTTCGGGTCGCATTGTCCAGCATGGTAGACGACTATATCAATCGATTCTGGCACTGATTTCGCGCACCTTAAGATGGCTCGCAGGGTTACTTAAGACATGCGGGATCCACTCGAGTAGATCGGTTGAAACCATATGACAACCCTTCTCTTTTAACACAAAGTCCCCAGCGGCACCGTTGACAAATGCGCCCGCAACAGCAGCCTCAAAGGGATCAGTATGTTGTGCCAATAGAGCACCTACAATCCCCGAAAGAACATCTCCTGTCCCCCCTGCGGTCATGCCAGGATTGCCAGTAAAGTTAAGCTTGAAATTTCTCCCATCAGAGATTATGTCCACCGGTCCTTTCAGAAGAATTACAGCTTCTAGGTCTGCCGCAGTTTTCTGCACGCTTGAAACGCTTTCATCGAGATCGTCTGAGAGATTCTTTCCGACAAGTGTGGCGTATTCACCAGCATGTGGCGTTAGAATTAGAGGTGTGCCCAGATGCTTCTGGAACTCGACGAAAGATTTAAGGCCATCAGCATCAAGGAGCAAGGGCTTTCCAGCACTGCAAATAGCTTCCACAGCGGCTTCCACGAATTCCTTTGTTTCGGTATGCAAACCGAGGCCAGGGCCTAATACAACCGAGTCAACTGTCTCTATGCATGCTTTTAAGGCAGGGAGGTTGCCAGGACTTAGGTGCCCTCCTTCAAGTTTCATAGTGATCAAGTTTGGCGACATAGAAGATATGGCATAGGCTGCCTTTTTCGGAGCCGCCACATAAGCCAAGTCGACCCCTGTACGCAAGGCAGCCAATGCTACGAGAGCCGGAGCCCCAGAATAGGTCTCATCTCCTCCAATAACCAGTAAGCGTCCATAATCGCCCTTATGACTCTTTGATGGACGGGGCTTCATCAAGGACAAGACGTCTCCAGGACCCGCCAAGTTCTCGAAGTCTCTTGGTAACCCTATGTCTTTAACCAACAACTCTCCTACGTAGCCTGTCGCGTATTCGAGTCCCAGCTTTGGCTTATGAAAAGTTATTGTTAGATCGGCTTTCACAGCGCTGCCTAGAACCTCACCTGTATCTGCATCTATTCCCGTTGGCACATCAACGGCCACTCGGAAAGCGTCCATAGCGTTCATCTTCTCTACTAACTGAAGAATCGGTGGCTTCAACGTTCCCTTTGCGCCAGTTCCCAGAATGGCATCTACAACTATGTCAACTTCTATCTCGGGGATAAGCGAGCTATCGTATACTTCATAAATGGGAACACGTCGTCTCAAAAACTGGAGAGCTTTCCAGTTTTCCAAGGCTTCCTCATGCGAAATCTGTTTGGCTTTTCCGGCAAGAATCAAGGCAATCCGGTAACTCATTGAAGAGAGATGCCGGGCAAGAACAAACCCATCACCCCCATTTCCCCCTGTCCCACAAAAAATCGCCACAGATTTGTCTGATGCAAATCTTGAGACGATCTCCGAGGCTACCTGATGCCCTGCGTTTTCCATTAGTTGAAGTCGGGAGACACCGAAATATTCAGCGTTCAGCTCTAAAGCAGCCATTTCTCGGCTTGTGATGGTGTCTTTGTCAGGATGCTCTTTCTGCATATCGAAACCTGATAACTAATACGTCAGTTGAAAGATAAAGCTTCCAATTGAGGGGCTGACTAATCTCAACCGAGCAGGATTTTCTAGTTCCTATACAGGCTTCTACATTATTTGCCGGAAATCAAGGACGAGAGAAGCCATTCAATCCAAGGGATTGTGCTTTGAACTGTGTAGGCAATGTAGCAAAATATTTTAGGAAAGATGAAGCAACATTACAGCGGTGAAGTTTGATGCCAACAGCGTTTGTGTTGATAAACACTGAGATAGGTTCAGAAGCAGACGTACTAGGGAACCTGAAGAAAGTTGAGGGAGTCGACGAAGCATTCGCCGTTTACGGCGTATACGACATAATTGCTAGAGTCAAAGCTGAGACCATGGACAAGCTCAAGGAAACCGTGACTTGGCGTATCAGAAGACTGGACAAAGTCAGGTCAACATTGACGATGATTGTCGTAGAAGGCTCAGCAAAATAGCTTACTTCTCCTCTTTTTTTGCAGAAGCCTCCACTCTGTTAACCCTCTGTTCTACCGAATCATCGACGTGACATCCTTATGACTAAAAAGACGATGCACATCGGCTTTGACGATACAGATTCGCCTAGAAAAGGATGCACTACATATGTAGCAGCTCTTATTCTGGAAAAGCTATTGGAGCTGGAAGTCGAATTTGTCGATTACCCAAATCTGATAAGATTGAATCCAAACGTGCCATGGAAAACAAGAGGAAACGGAGCCTTATGCATAAGAATAAGACATGACGAGGATATCGAAGGGCAGATTAAAGAAACTATCATCAGAACTGTGAAAAGAAATGCAGATCTAGATCACGATGGCACGGACCCCGGCATAGTATTCTTTCCAGAAGCAAAGATCCCCGAAGAAATCAGAGTCTTTGCTAGGAAAGCAATAAGTGGAATTGTCACTCTCGAAAGGGCATTACGACTATTAAGAAGGTTTAGGGGCGAAGCCACAGGCTTCAAGAAAAGACGCGGGATCATTGGAGGTTTGGCTGCCGTAGGCGAAATTCTTCAAGGCGACCACACATTTGAAATCCTCGCCTACCGCAGACCTAGATGCCGTGGTTCAAGAAGACAGGTTGACAAAGCTTCAATTTTTGAAATGGACGAAACGACTGCACCCCACACATTCAATAACATTGACTATGAAACAAGAAGAGTCCTTATAACGCCGAGAGGTCCGGACCCAATCCTTTTCGGCATTCGAGGCGAAACAGCAAACGTTGTCAAGAAGGCTTTTGAAATGGTAAGATCGCTTGAACCCGTGGAAAGATGGGTCATCTTCCGCACTAATCAAGGAACAGACGCTCATCTGAAACAAGCTGAACAGCTAGACAGAATAAAGCCTTACAATCCTGTAATAGTGAAAGGCATGGTTGCCACGAATCCCCGGATCATTCCCAGAAGACATGTGATTTTCACGGTTAGAGACGAGTTTGCAGAAGTTGACTGTGCAGCTTATGAACCAACAGGCAATCTACGCAAAGCTGCGAGTAAACTAATAGCAGGAGACAACATAGAAATCCATGGAGGTGTACGTCCTCCTTCTCAGAAACACCCTCTGACAATCAACCTTGAAAAAATCAGAGTTCTAAAACTTGCGCCAATCATAATGCACCGTAACCCCATCTGTCTGAAATGTGGAAAACGCTTAGAATCTATGGGAAGGAATAAAGGGTTCAGATGCAAAAAATGTGCCTCAAGATATCCCGAACTCGAAAAAGTCAAAGTTAAGCTAGAACGTGAGATAGCAGAAGACCTCTACATTACGTCGCCAAGGTCTCAGAGACACTTAACAAAGCCGATTGGACGTCGTGGAATGGAAAAAAACCGGAAACGTATAGAAGAATTGATTGAAGAATGGCATTTCCCATGATTCATATGCTTGACGACTTCTCCAGATAATAGTAATGTCAGCAATGAAGGTTATTGCTTGAATCTTCCTGCTGAATCTTACACGGCAAAAAACATGAAAACGCACAGTTTGCTGGCGACATGCATTTAATCGAGCTGTCACATCATATTGAGTAGGAGAAGATCCAATGAGCGCCGTTCTACCCTCGCTTATCTATCAGTTAGGAGTAGGAGGGGTAGGTGGTTTCATAGTGGGATATGCCGTGAAGAAAATCAGTAAGCTCATGATCGTCCTGTTAGGCCTATTCACACTTTTCATTCTCTATCTAGGAGTTACAGATGTAATAAGCATAAACTATGGCGAGTTCTGGAATGCGCTGGCTCGCCTATTTGGCTTCGCAAGTGAAGTTGCAACATGGTTGATTGGATTGCTAGCCCTGTTGCCTTTTATAGGAAGTTTCTTGGCAGGTTTCTTGCTGGGCTTCAAACTTGGATAGTGAAATGGTTAAATGCCCGATTCCCAATAATCCCAGCGAAAATCCGAGTTTCAGCAAGCTTGAGGCGTTAATACCTTGAAGAAGTTTCCAAAAGAAGAATACAGCGTCCCGTTCTTCCAAGAAGAAGATTACGTAAGAAAATTGTGTCCGAAATGTGGAGAACACTTTTGGACACAGAAATCAGAACAGGAAACCTGCCAAGAAGCAACGCCTGAAGGTTGCGCTTTATACACATTCATCAATGACGCACCAACAAGGAGAAAATACAGTTTCAACGACATGCGGGAAGCTTTTCTGGCGTTCTTCGAGAAACAAGGCCACTCTCGCATAAGACCATACCCGGTGGTTGCCAGATGGAGAGACGATATCTACCTAACGCATGCAAGTATAATCGATTTCCAGCCTTATGTGACTGAAGGAATATCGCCCCCTCCAGCAAATCCTCTGGTGATCGTCCAGCCATGCATCCGTATGGTAGACATAGCCAACACAGGCCCTACCTTTGGCAGACACCTCACGATCTTCGAGATGGGCGGTCATCACGCCTTCAATTATTCTGAAGAGGAAGTGTATTGGAAAGACCAGACAGTGAGATACCATCACGACTTCATCACAAAAGAGTTGGGAGTTAGGTCAGAAGAAGTTGTTTATAAGGAAGACGTATGGGTTGGAGGAGGAAATGCGGGGCCAGATGTCGAGTGCATCGTTAGAGGACTAGAAGTTGCCACGTTGGTTTTCATGCAATACAAAGTTGTCAACAACAAGTTTGTCAAGCTGCCAATACGCACCGTAGATACTGGTTACGGCATAGACCGCTACGCGTGGCTTTCGCAAGGCGCGCCCAGTTGTTTTCACACAGTGTACGGCACACTGCTTGACAAGTTGTTCGAAATGGCTGGAATGACTGACATCGACCAAGACCTGTTAACCAGCGTAGCAGAACTCTCAGGCTTAGTGAGCTTGGGCAAGACAGCAAGCAGAATAGGATCCCGGATGAAGATAGCGAAGATTGTGGGATTGAAAATGAGAGATTTGGATGAATTCCTGCTTCCAATTGAAAATGTGTTCACAGTTGCGGATCACACAAAATGCTTAAGCTTCATTCTTTCAGAAGGAGTCGTTCCATCGAACATCCAAGAAGGATATTTGGCGAGGCTAATATTTCGCAGACTCTACAGAATGCTGAAAATGCTGGATATATCAAGCAGGCTTTACGACATCATGAATCTGCAAGTAAGATTATGGTCCAAGGAGTACCCCCATATCAGAGAGATGCAGGAAGAGATAATGGAAATCCTCCAAGTCGAAGAGGAGAAATTCCAAGAAACCATCAAGAGAGGCAAGGGGCTGCTGGGACGAATCGCCAACGAGTTGAAAGAGAAGAATGTTCAAAGTGTCCCAGTGGAGATTCTTACTGATCTTTATGATTCTCACGGACTTCCACCAGAAATCGTCAAGCAATTTATCTCAGAGGAAGGTTTGGAAGCAGAAATCCCAGAAAACTTCTACGCTCTAATCGCAGAAAAGCATGAGACCCCCGAAAAACCCAGACCTGAATCAGGAACAGCGCTAGCCACTGCTGTCGCTAGCCTTCCAGAAACAGAACAATTGTACTACAAAGACCAATACATGAAGCAGTTTGAAGCCAAAGTAACAAAGACCATACATGAAAATTATGTTGTTCTCAACAGAACGTGCTTCTATCCGGAAGGTGGAGGACAACCAGCAGATACGGGACACCTGGTCTGGAATGGAAACAAAGACAAGGTGATAGATGTTCAGAAAGTCGGCAATGTAATCGTGCACAAGCTGCGAGACATACTCCCAAAAGAAGGAAGCTTGGTCAAGGGCGTCATCGATTGGAAGAGACGGTACAGCCTTATGAAGAATCACACCGTCACCCACATAATCAATGGGGCCGCTAGACGGGTGCTTGGTCAGCACATCCATCAGTATGGAACACAGAAAGGCGTTGAACGTTCTAGGCTTGATATATCCCACTATCGAAGGCTGACGCCGAAAGAGATACATGAAATTGAACGTTTGGCGAACCAAGCAATCTTCCAGAATATCCCAATGGAGACTTCTTGGATGCCTCGAAATGAAGCGGAGAAACTTTACGGTTTCAAACTGTATCAGGGAGGAGCTGTTCCAGGAAAAGAGATACGGGTTGTCAGGAGTGGAGACTGGGAAGTTGAAGCTTGCGCCGGAACCCATGTGAAGAATACAGGAGAGATAGGCTTCGTCAAGATAGTTCACTCAGAGAGAGTGCAAGATGGTGTCGAAAGACTTGATTACTCCATTGGAATGTCAGCCTTACAAGCGATTCAGAAAGATGAACGGTTGTTATGGGAGCTTTCAGAGACATTAAACGCCCCACTGGAAAAACTTGACAAGACGGCAATAAAACTCGTCAAGGAGCTGAAAGAAACGCTTTCGGACAAAAGAAGACTTGTCAAAGAGTTGGCAGCCCACGAAAGCGAAGTTCTAGACAAGAGCTTCGAAGGAAAAACACTCAAAGTCAAAGATGTAAAAATCATGGTTCGCGACTTCGAAGAAATGGTTGATGTTGACCGCATGGTTCAGACAGCCAACGAGATTATCAAGAAAGATCAGTCAATCGTAACTATATTCTACGGTACGTATGGAAAGAACGCTAGGGTAATGGTTATGGCAGGAGAAAAGGCATTGGAAAAAGGTGTGAACGCATCCGAGATAGTTGAAGCAGCATCAAAGATCTTGGGCGGTGGAGGAGGCGGTGAAAGCCTATTTGCTCAGGGGGGAGGAACTAATGTCGAAAAACTGCCGAGTGCTGTCAAAGAGGCTGAAGAAGTGCTAAAGAAACAGCTTGAACAGTAGTATAGGAATACCTCCTCTGGCAACGTTTCACGCTTAACCATCACGGTGTCATTTCTTTTGCTCAGAGCAAAGAATTAAAGTTAGTTCAACACATTATGTTGTGGTGTAAACTATGAGGGACAGCGTTCTCAATCCGAAACAGCAAAAGATTTAATAGCCCTCAGACAATTTCAAGAACCTTCATGCAATTTTTGAGAAAAATCGAAGAAAAATGGCAAAGAGCATGGGAAAGCGAACGGATTTTCGAGGCAGACCCAGATCTGAGTAGAAAGAAATTCTTCATCACTTTTCCATATCCTTACATTAATGGGCCAATCCATGTTGGCCACGCCTTCACGGCTTCCAGGACAGATGCGTACGCACGGTTCAAACGGATGCAAGGATGCAATGTACTATTCCCGTGGGCGTGGCATTGGACAGGCCAGCCACTCATAGGAGCAAGTCAAAGAGTTGCAAGTGGCGACAAGGAATTCATAAGGATTCTGAAGGAAGTAGATGGTGTCCCAGATGAAGAACTGGAGAAATTTGTAGACCCGATCTATATGGCTACCTATTATACGAATGAAAGCAGAATCGCAGCAAGGAGAACAGGGTTCTCGGTTGATTGGAGAAGGGAATTCAACACGACCATGCTGACTTTCCAGAAATTCATCCAATGGCAGTACGAAAAACTGAGAGCCAAAGGATATGTCTCGAGAGGAACGCATCCGGTTGTTTGGTGTCCGCAATGCAGAAGCCCTACGGGAGACCACGACCGTCAAGTAGGCGAAGGCGTAGCCCCGGAAGAATACACGTTGATAAAGTTCAAGCTGAACACTGAGACGTCACTTCCAGCAGCTACATTCCGACCAGAGACAATCTATGGAGCGACTAACATCTGGATACATCCAGAGGCAAGCTATGTTGAAGCAGAAGTAGACAATGAGAAATGGATGATAAGCGAAGAGGCGGCTGGGAAACTGAAAGAACAGGTTAGAACCGTGAAGATTACAAGAAAACTGAAGGGAAGAGAACTGGTAGGAAGAACTCTCAGAAATCCTGTCGGCGAAGAAGAACTGCCTATCCTGCCAGGATGGTTTGTTGACCCTTCTCATGCTACAGGTGTGGTTTACAGCGTTCCAGCCCATGCACCGTATGACTGGCTGGCACTGAAAGATCTGAAGGAAAAACCAGAAATCTTGAAAGAGTTCGGAATTAAGCCCAAACTCGTCAAAAGCATAAAACCGAAATCCATAATTCAAGTTGAAGGTTTCGGAGACTACCCCGCTGCTGAAATTGTGGAAGAACTGAAGATCGAAGATCAATATGATCCCAAGGCAGAGAAAGCCACCAACGTCATCTACAAGAAAGAGTTTCATAATGGAGTATTGAAGGAAAATTGCATGGAATACGCGGGACGAACCGTTCAAGAAGTCAAAGAGACTCTTACAGACGATTTTAAAAGACGTGGGATTGCTGACTTCATGTATGACTTGCCGAAATCAGTTGTTTGCAGATGCCTAACAACGTGCATAGTCAAGGTCTTGCAGGACCAATGGTTCCTCAGATACTCAGATCCAAAATGGAAGAACAGAACAAGGGAAACGCTGAGAAGAATGAATATCTATCCGGAAACTGCGACTCTATGGTTCCAAGCTATAATCGACTGGCTAAAGGAATGGGCATGTGCACGAAGAACAGGACTTGGAACACCCTTACCCTGGAGTACAGGTTGGATAGTCGAAACGCTTAGTGACTCAACAATCTACATGGCCTTCTATACTATAAACAAACACATAAGACTTAACAATGTAAAGGCGGAGTCACTGACAGACGATGTGTTCAACTATATCTTTTTCGGAGAAAAAGACATTGGAGAAGTCGCCTCACAATCAGGAATAGCCAGAGAGACACTAGAGGAAATGCGAAAAGAGTTCTTGTACTGGTATCCAGTCAACCTTAGAGTATCCGCCAAAGAGCTTGTACCTAATCACTTGACCTTCTTCATATTCCATCACGTAGCTTTGTTCCCGCCAGAGCACTTGCCAAAGGCGATTGGAGTGAATGGCATGCTGATGATTGAAGGAAAACAGATGCATAAGTCAAAAGGAAACTTCGTTCCGGTCAAGAATGCCATCAACAAATACGGTGCAGACGCCACAAGATGTGGACTTATTTTGGGAGCAGAAGGCATGGATGACCCCGATTGGAGGACTGAAAACATTCGAGATATGAGCAACAAGCTAGAATCGTTCTACAAGTTTGCCAGGGACATAATTCGAAATGCGAGAACCGAGAAGAACGATCACTTGGAGAAATGGCTATTGAGCACACTGCAACATCGCCTGCTAAACGTGACTAAGAATTTGGATCAGATGAGGACAAGGACAGCCCTTGAAATAGCTTTGTTCGAGATCTGGAACGATTTCCGATGGTACATGAACCGGAAAGGAGGAACAAACATCAGAGTCCCAAGAGAGTTCATCAAATTATGGCTAAAATTGCTGGCGCCATTTGCGCCCCATATGTGTGAGGAACTATGGAGCGAAATGGGGGAGAAACGCTTCATCTCACTCGCTAAGTGGCCCGAACTAGATAGAAGGCTCATAGATGCACGGGCAGAGGAACAGGAGTATCTGATAAAGAAAGCCATCGAAGATACACTTCAGATCATGAAAGCAACTAAGATCGCTCCACAAAGAATATGCTACTACACAGCTTCTCGATGGAGATGGAGTGCCTACTTGGAGATTGTGCAAAAGTCAGGGCAAGGGGAATTGAAGCTTAAAGAGATTATAAAAGAACTAGCTGCAAAAGAAGAGTTAAGGGGCAAACTAGATGAAGTTGCAAAATTCGCTGCAACCATCATTGAGGAAGTGAACAGGATTTCAAATGAAAGAAGAGAAAGAGTGTTGAAAATCGGAGAACTGAATGAAAAGAGGGTGTTAGAAAGAGCAAAGCAATTCTTGGCAGACAGATTTAAAGCGGATATCATAGTGCATAGAGAGGATGAACAGGAACGATACGATCCTGACAAAAGGGCAAGACGATCTATACCGTACAGACCCGCAATTTATATTGAGTGAAGTCCCTTAGACAAATCTATTCAGAGAGTTCAGAGTGCGATTGTTCACTTTGATGTGGTAGTTCCTTCGACCTCGGCTAGTTGTTGTCACGTAGAAGTCATCTTCCCTTTGAAGTTCACTTCCATAGAGAAGCGCTAGGATCGTCCGGCAGATATTCACGGTGGTCAGCTTTTCGCTTTCAACCTTCTTCTCAATCTCTTCCTGTAACATTCTCGGATTGATCGTGTAGATCGTACCTGAGCCACGGTCTGCTGCCTTGTAATGCATTTCCATGTCCTTCAGAACGTGTTTCACTATGTCATAATAGGGCGTTCTGCGATATCTTATCAGATGTATGTAGTTCACTAATGGGATGGGAATTTCACCAAATCGATTTTCCAAATTTGCCATCCCCTTCTCCAAATGTAATATGATTAACTGGCGCTTTAAAACCTTTGGGGATATGCTTACACGAAAGCATATGAAGTTATTGATTAAAGAAACTGATAGATAAGACTATATCAGACAAATATGTATCGGAAACTGTGGGTCCGTGGCGCAGCATGGATAGCACAGCCCAGACAGCGCGTCGGCCTTCTAAACGCATCTGAGGAGAGCCGAAGATCCTGGGTTCAAATCCCAGCGGACCCGCCATCACATTAAATGCAGGAACGGAAATTATAAATGCGTATTGCAATAATAAAGGGTAAGCATCGCACTGTTTGACTTGTGAATGTATATAAAGGGGAGGGTTATGAGCACACACGCAGAAGAGTTGAAACTTCGGCTTATGACTATTGAGCTGCTTAGAACTGCAAAGTACAAGAGAAACATAACTTACCGGGAGTTGTCTTCTAAGACTGGTCTACCGGTCACCGTGTTGAGTAGATATGCTAAGGGACACGTGCTGCCGAATATTGACAGGGCGAAGCATCTCTGGAAAATATTGACGAAAATAGTCGGGTTGGAGAGGGAGCTTCGGAACAGAATAAAGTTTAACGAAGACGGATATTTCGACAACACAGGAATCATAGGAGATTCTAACATCCTGAAGCAAGCAGCCAACCGAGCGCTAGCCAATTTCGCTGGAAAACGCGTAACAAGGATTCTCACAGCTGCAGTGGATGGAATTCCTTTGGCCACAATGGTGGCCAGCTCTCTGGGAGTCAACCTTGTTATAGCTAAGAGAAGCAAGGAGGTTGGCGTCAAAGCTTTTCTGGAAGAAACGTATGCGCTCAGAAATTCAGGGGTCACTGTAACTCTTTACATCCCTAAAGGCGAGATCAGGAAGAGAGACAGCGTTCTGATAGTGGACGACATGGTCAAGACGGGAGAGACACAAGCTGCTTTGGTTGAGCTAGTTCGAAAAGCAAGAGCCGAAATATCTGGGGTCTTCTCGCTAATCGCTGTGGGGGACGAATGGAAGACGAATCTGGCACTCTCAGAAAGATGCCCAATAGAAGTCATAACCTATGTCAAGGAGCCATAGACTAAGTTCAGAATTAATGAGCAGCAACATCTTCGTTTTCACAATTCTTTTGCGTATGAGCACTATACGAGAACAGCTGCAGAATCAAAATTGCTGAATCGTGTTTCAAGCATAGCTTGCTTAGAATTTCATGTACTTTCACATGTTCACTTCCACGTTTTCTGACAAGCTTTATACATTATACTGCGTTGAACGGTTTGCTGTGGCGGTTCTATGAGAACGATAGAGTGGCGTAATGGGATAGTTTCAACAATAGACCAGACTAGGCTTCCACATGATCTTGTGACTTTTGAGATGAAAAATATCAGTGAAATTTCCGAGGCAATCAGAGATATGAGGGTGAGGGGAGCACCGCTTTTGGGAGCAGTTGGAGCTTTTGGGATGGCTTTGGTCGCCTACTATTCAAAGGCAGGTAGCAAGGACAGACTAATTGGAGAGTTGAAGAAAGCTGCTGAGCTTTTGAGACGAACGAGGCCTACGGCTGTCAATCTTTCTTGGGCTCTGGACAGAATCCTAGAGGCGACGAAAGATTTCTCAGGAAATGCTAGCGATCTCGCTGCATTGGTAGTAGAAGAGGCTGAAAAAATCGCGGAAGAGGATGTAAAGCTGAACCGGTTGATAGGTAAGCATGGAGCTGCACTCGTTCATGATGGCGATGTTGTGTTGACCCATTGCAATGCAGGTTCCTTGGCAACTGTAGAGTATGGCACAGCCTTAGGGATCGTAAGAACTGCTTGGCAAGAAGGAAAAAAGATAAAGGTTATCGCAACCGAGACGCGGCCGAAATTGCAGGGGGCAAGGCTGACGACCTACGAGCTCAAAAGAGACGGCATACCCGTATCGCTGATCACAGATAATATGGTAGGCTATGTGATGTATAGACATCTAGTCAGCAAAGTTGTCGTAGGAGCGGATAGGGTGGTTAAGGATGCAGTTTTCAACAAGATTGGAACTTACGGTATCGCTGTGCTGGCAAAGGAGCATGAGATTCCGTTTTTCGTGGCAGCTCCCAAATCCACTTTTGACTTAGAGAAAACATCAGCAAAGGTCGTTATTGAGGAGAGGTCGCCAGAAGAGGTTACAAATGTTGGCTCACAGAGGATCGCTCCTCAGACAGTGGATGTTATGAATCCCGCCTTTGATATCACGCCACTAGAATATGTTACAGCAATTATCTGTGAAGACGGCATCTTGCGTGAAAATGATTTCGCCACGTTTGACAGCTTATAAAGGATAGGAGTTCATCTTTGTTAAGGGTTTCAATGAAGAACAATGAGAAACGATCAACTGTTAACGCTGAGTTTCGGATCAACGGTCTCTTCACGGAAAAAGGCATAAGAATTCAGGAAAAGGAGAGTATAGATGAGCTTTCTTCGAAAGGGTACGGAGTCGCCGATGATCATGAGCTTCTGCTTGCTTTCTATGAATCTTTGTATCTTTTGGGAAAGGAGACACTGGAAGTCAAATACAGGAATAATAAGAAGATGGATTTTCAGAGCCTCCTGCAGCGTTATGAAAGTGCTGAGGAAGACGCTTGGGTCAAATATTTGGCGTATCGTGATTTGAGAAGTCGCGGTTATGTTGTTCGAGGCGGTTTTGGTTTAGGTGTTGATTTTCGAGTCTACGATCGAGGGGAGTACAGAGAGAGCCCGGCGAAATTCTTGGTTTTGAGCATGCAGGAAGGGAAACCTGTTACTGTGAGGTATTTGACTCAGGTTTTGAAGCACTGCCAAAGTCTGAAAAAAGAGTTAGTTTTGGCAGTTATGAATCGCAGAGGAGAAATAGTTTACTATTCAGTTTCCCAGCTAACTCTGAAGTAGAGAGATGTTGAAATTGTCGAAGTTCAGAAGAGTCCGAGGAATGAGAGACTTCTTGCCTGAAGAGGCTCAGAGGATGAGATATCTGGAAGCTGGAGCCAGAACGGTGGCTCAGCTTTATAGATACCAGGAGATAATAACGCCCATTTTAGAGTCGTACAAGCTTTTGGCTGAAAAAGCAGGTGAAGAGATTCGTTCCAGAATGTACGCTTTCAAAGATTTGGGCGGGCGGAGAGTGGCTTTGAGACCAGAGTTTACAGCTTCGGTGGCCAGATTGGTCGCACATACGTTGAAAAACGAGCCTAAGCCTCTTAGGATATTCTGTGCTGGAAGTCTGTACAGGTACGACGAGCCGCAACAGGGCCGCTTCAGAGAGTTTTGGCAATCAAATTATGAGTTGATGGGTTCAAGCAATCCTGAGGCCGACGCTGAGACGATTATGCTCACCAACAGCTTGATATCTATCGCGGGATTGGAGAACTGTCTCTTCAAAGTTGGTCATGTAGGAGTCCTAAGAGGAATACTGAACCAAGAGAATATTGATGAGAGACTTCAGAACCAGATCATGCATTTGATGGACAAAAGAGAGTACAATGACGCCCTAAAGATTGTTGAAAGAGCTGATGCTTCCCGCAAGTGCCTTGCTACTCTTGAAGATCTGATTGAAGTCAAAGGTAGGGAAGTGTCCGAGATCCTAAACTCAATGAAGAAAAGAGTCGAAGAATACGAAGAGGCCAGTCTCGCCGTACAGAACCTTCAGGAAATACTGAGATTAGTTGTGAAATGCGAGGAGAATACCGAAATCTTCGTTGATGCAGGTTTCGCCCGAGGGCTGGAGTATTACACTGGGATGGTCTTCGAGATATATGTCTCAGAGATGGATGTGGCGTTAGGCGGCGGAGGAAGATACGACAAACTTATTGAGTTGTTTGGAGGCAAATCCACACCAGCGGTAGGTGTCGCGCATGGACTGGATAGAATCATGATAGCAATGGAGAAACAGAGAAGACCGATAAAAGCGAATGAGAGAAAGAAAGTCATGGTTATTCCGGTTGGTGAGGAGATGAAGGAAGAAGCTCTAGAGATCTCTCAAATGCTTAGAAATGCTCGTATTTCTGTTGAATTTGAGGTCATGGGACGAAGAATAGGTAGCGCTTTGCAAGACGCCGACAGGCGAAATATGGATTACGCGGTAATTGTGGGAAAAGAAGAACAGAAGAAAGGAAACGTTGTCGTAAGAGACCTAAAGAAGAGAGAACAGAAGACCCTAGAAATCAAAAGAGTGGTAGAAGAGATAGGAAATCCAGATGTAGTCTGACATCCAACTTGATGCAGAAATATGCAGAGTCTATGCTGTCCAAAGACAGAACCTTTTGTGTCTCTTGTCTACAGTGGGAAAGAGGTATATTTCCAAGAGCAGGCCGTTTGCCTTTCAATGAACTGCAGATATCTAACCCATAATGTATGGAGCGCACGCTCAGAATTTCATTGGCGCACGCCAATATTTATATAGTCTTTATTTATAAAATCTTTAATGATCCTTAGATATACTATTAAATTCAGTCAAAAAGACTGAAAAAAGAAGTCTTTGACACGCGTTGATTAGAAAGGGGGAGAAGAGAATTGAAAAGGAGAAACATTGGAATAATTCTAGCGATATCGTTGCTTTTGATGCTAACGTTCAACATCCAGCCGATCAAATCTTGGACATACAACGATGGGACATCAGACGACACAAAATTCCAGAAGTTCGGACCTAGAGCAGACAGACTACTCATCAAACTTGAGAACGAAACAGCTGAATGGTATGCGCTTGCGAATGGAGAAATCGATATCACTGATTGGCCATTGTCAAAAGAATACTATGATCTGTTCACTAGCAACACGGCTAATCCTGCCACAGGACTTCCATACAACGAAACGATCAACACGGTTTTCTATGGTTCAGAATTAAGTCTCATAATCTTGGATATCAACAACAATAACAACGAACACTTAGGTAATCCACCAGATCCAAGCTATCCTAATCCGGTCTATCCAAATCCCACAAGCGTTAAAGAGATGAGACAGGCTATAGCTCACCTCGTCGATAGAAGCCAGTTAGATACAATCATAGGAGAGGGATTCTACGAGCCTCTTTACACAATCGTGCCGCATCAAGGTTATAGACACCCAGATATTAGACCTGAAGGAGCTTTAGAAAACATAACATATCCTTACGGTCGTGCGGCAGCTGAAACCTTACTTGATGCAGGTGGTTTTCCGGTCAACTCCACGACGGGTTGGAGATTCTGGGATCGCAACAATGATAGTATAGAACAACCAGATGAATATCTTGAACTGAAATTCCCGATGAGAACAGA
>CAYGAG010000006.1:0-46042 GCA_964347765.1 uncultured Candidatus Bathyarchaeia archaeon | reverse complement strand
CCCGATGAGAACAGATGATGAAAGAAGGTCGGCATTTGCCAATTTCTTGGCAGATGAACTCGACACCGTTCAAATCAGAGTCAACCGTATGTGGCTACACCCGGTGGATATATATCAACATGTGATGTCAGAAAAGAATTTCCATCTCTACATTGGAGGGTGGCAGTTTGGTGTTGACCCTGACCATCTTATCCTCTGGTGTTGGGATTACTACTGGCATCCAGGCTTCTGTTACAACTATGCAGGCGTTAAAGATGAAGAGTTCTGCGAAACTGCCATCAGAACAATAGAAGCCAAAACGCAGGAAGAAGCACTGAAAAATGCCACACTAGCCCAACTGATATTCGCAGAAAATGCTTATGGAGTGCCTCTATGGTCCTATGCTGGCAGCAAAGCCATAAGCCGTTATTATACAGGGGGTAATACTTGGCAACCTATAACTCCAGATGACGGAGAAAATCAATATCGAGGTCAATACTGGGAAGGTGCAGTCGACGTATCAGGTGTTGGAATCGACAATTTCTGGAGTTTCCTTAACATGCATCCTCAAGGCCATATACGCGGTGACGGGGAAAACATGACAATACGTTGGGGATTCAAGACGCCAGAACTTACGATGTTAAACCCGGTTTCCGCTGAATGGTTTTGGGATTGGAATGTACTCAGCTTGATCTACGAACCTCTGATCCAGCGTAATCCGTATAATCTAGCCGAGTTCATCCCGTGGCTAGCAGAAGACTTTCAGATAAGCACATACACTCATCCCCTCAATGGGGAATGCACAAAGATTAGGCTGAAGCTGAGACCTGATATAACATGGCACGACGGCACACCTCTAACAACAGCAGATGTATATTTCACTTGGGTGGAACTTGAGCAATTACTGAGAGAGCAGGGCATACCGCCTCCTCCATGGTGGCACTGGGAGGAAATATTGGACATCAAGCTTTACGATGCATATAACTTTGAATTACTGTTCTCTCAGCAGAGCATGTGGTTATGGGGACGGGCTAGCAGTACAATCATCCTACCCAAACACATATGGAAACCGCTTATAGAAACCGCGCCTGGAGATGTCATGTCAGGCTTTGCACCAGACCCCAATCTGATTGGATCAGGTCCATGGAGGCTAGAAGAATACGTCGAAGGCAGTCACGTTCTGTTAGTAGCCAATCGTCCCGACGACACAGTGCAAACAAATCTGCCCGGTAGCACACCAGTCACCTCGCCGAAAGGATACTACAGACATCATCCGATAATAGCCGAAGCAATGGTTAACGGAACAAGAAGCGCAAAGATAGATTACTACACACAACCATACAGAGTTGATTACAAAGTCTACAACTTGTACGATCAACCAATAACAGGGGATATATCCATCACATATCCAAATGAAACAACAATAGAATTCCGAGATACCGTAATAACTACCGAAGCAAACTGGACACATTCATGGATAGGCGAAATCACACTATTCAGAACTACTAGTGTCGAAGTCAACGTCACATTACCAACGGAATTTGAAGGCGTATACAGCTGGACACATGCATTCTATGGTACAATCATCACTTACAAGGACGGATGGTTTGGTTTATACAAGGATATCATTCCCTATTTCGATGGTCCTGACATTGCGGGAAGCAACCTCTATGACGACTTAGGTCTAACAGAATATCCCTACAAATTCCAGCTACCAACTCCAGATTTCAAGATCGACATGAAAGACATAGCACAAGTAGCTAGAGCATTTGGAGCCTACCCTGGACATCCGAGATGGTATATGGGGATCGGAGACATCAACAACGATTACATAGTTGACATGAAAGACATAGGAAATACCGCTAGGAAATTCGGTTGGATCGGCTGGACTCATCCCTTTTTCCCGCGCACATAAGAAGACCAAAACAGTGAAAAGTGCAACTACAGCACGCGCTTGGCTGTTTGTCTCACATTCCTTAAATTCTGATGGAGCACGGCAGCATCTGGCTTAATTTGAATCCGGCTTGGCAAAAGTGTATGTGTCTGAAAGAACCCCCACATACACTAAAAACTTCTATAGAGTATTGGCACTGCTTACTATGCGCCAGCGTATGTGTCTTTCGGCGTGGTTCGTTAAGAAATGATATTAGAGGAAAGGGAGTATCTGAGAGCGGTGGAGAGAGTTTGGCTGGAAAGTTTGAAAGCGTCAAGGTAGTAGATTCCAGGATAGTTTATGATAAGCATGGCAGACGTATCATTGAGGATGTTCTCGAGTTCGCAGATGGCTCAACGCGTGAATGGGTCTACCATCCAGGTACAGGTGATGAACCTGGCGCTGTAGCTGTGGCAGCCTTCACAGAGGACAACAAGATGATTCTTACGAAGCAGTATAGGCATCCCTTCCACAAGATAATCCATGACTTACCAGCCGGAGGGATGGAGGACGGCGAGACGCCCGAGGAAGCAGCACTGAGGGAGTTGGAGGAAGAAACTGGCCACACTGCTGAAAGGCTCAAGTGGATTGGAAGATTCAGCTGGGCCCCTGGCACTATGGGAGGCACTGTTGAGATATTCTTCACGAAATCTCTCAAGCTGAAGGGTAGTTTTGATTCGAGTGAGATAATGGACATTGATCTCGTAGATTTTGAGAAGGTGCTAGAGAAGGTACTTAGAGGCGAATACATCGATTCAGCCTTGGTCATAGCAACCCTGCTGATCTCAACGAAGAAACTTCTTTACTTTTAGATGCGCGTGCGATGTGAATAAGATTGCAAAGACTAAGATTATATGGGGCTTAATCAAGCCACTTTCAAACTTAACGATGAACGAGAAGGTGGTCGTGAAGCCTGTAGGGAGGAGTCAACTAACAGAGGTTGGAAAAAGCAGTGTAGGTGCGGCCGCCGGGATTTGAACCCGGGTCGTCAGCGTGGCAGGCTGATGTCCTTATCCAAACTAGACTACGGCCGCATTCCTGAATCAGGGACATTTTGTGTGTGCTGATTTATTTTCTTTTCCTAAAGGAGACTGACTCCTCAGAAGCTGTACAGACATATTCGAAATGAGTTCTCAAGCAACACGTGGATAGCTACATAGTTGGCTCCACTGACCTAACCAGTCGTTCGGGAAACGCATTATGAGAAGACATGTTCAGCCAAGTCTTGGCTCAAACTGGACTATAATCATTGAGAAGGAATTGAAGCTTTCCAGTGCTGATCCGTTGATTCCTCTGAAAAACATGGATCTAGACACGGGTTTCTTAAGCCCAATTGTTAATCCACATATGTGACCACGGCATTGTATACATATATTCAACTCTGAAAGGCAATATGATCTATGCATGTAAGCAAGGCTGAGATCAGACATCTCGAAACAATCTTGCAGATTATCAATAGAAGTAATAACAAAGCATACAAGAAGATAATCCCGATCGAGTATTTCCAAGAACCTGTCCTGACATTAGATAAGCTGCTGGAAGACTTTCACGAAATGACATTCTACATCTGTCAAGAGAGAACCAGCGTTGCAGGTGTTGCCGCTTTAAGAGTCGTACATGACGAAATGGGTCAGATACGTTGGGTGTATGTAACTCCTGAACGGCAAAGAATGGGTGTCGGTACATGTTTGATGGAACACATTGAAACAGAAGCGAAGAAGATGGGATTAAAGAAGTTGACGATTCCTTATGTTCATGAGAAGGCATATTGGGCAAGAAACTTCTACCAGAAGCTTCGCTATAGAATGGTGGAGAGAAGAAGCAGGCCTTGGGGAGATGACATAGTCTATCAGAAAAGCCTGACTGGGACAGACTCTATTCATCCATAAGGCACTGATACTCCTTCATGAAGGATTCCTTTAAGCCGATTCTCTGTTTCTGTGGTAGGAATAGTGAATCAACAGCATTCAGGCTCAGCTTGAAGAGCTCCTCAACCGAGAAGTTCAGAACCTTGTGGAGTTGAACATACTCATTATTCATATCAGTACTGAACATGGATGGGTCATCAGTACTCACAGTGACCGTTAGACCTCGTTCCAAGAAGGCCCTTATAGGGTGTGCTTCAATAGACGGAACGGCGCCTGTCTTCACGTTGCTTGTAGGACACATCTCAAGAACAATTTCCTGTTCGACAAGATAATCCATTAACCTGCTGTCGCCCAATGCAGCAACCCCATGACCTATGTGCTCGACCTTTAGATACCTCACTGCATCCCATATGCTTTCGGGTCCAGCAGCCTCTCCCGCATGGGCAACTAGGTGAAGCCCCATCTTCTTCGCCCTAAGATAGACGGGCTCGAAGGGTCTGGGAGGAAATTTCTGCTCACTACCCCCTATGTCAATAGAGATGATATTATCACCCTTACTTTCTATCCAATCCAGCACTTCCATTCCAACTTCAGGTCCATAATTTCTGACCAGATCTATTCTTAGTTCACACTGGATGCCAAAGTCGCGTCTAGCACGAGATATGCCTCTGTTTATGGCGTCAAGCATACGCCCGTATTCAAGACCTTTGAAAACATGGTCTGGGGCAGAGAAACTCGCCTCGACATAGCGGACATTACAGCTTGCATCACCCTCAAGCATTTCATAAGTGATGCGTTCAAATTGATCCTCTTCTGTGATGCAATCTACAACAACGCTGTAGACGGAGATAAAGTGTGAAAAGTCGCGATACTGAAAAAAGCGTTGGACTTCTTCTACAGCCTTGAAAGGAAGGTTGATTCCCGACTGTTCTGCAAGCCAGAGCAACGTCTCGGGTCTTAGAGAACCAACAATATGGACATGCTGTTCAACTTTAGGCATCGCCCTTACCAGTTCTCTGATTTCCATTAGTGAAACACCAGAACCAAGTATTTCCGGTGCACAATTAAATCTTTCAACAACATCGGAATCATCCGAAGACTTTTATAGACCTTCAATTCTGCATTACAGATTATTACGATAGACATACACAAAAAAGAAGACAGGCTACATAATAATAGGAAGAAAGGTCTATCGTTGTGCTTGTAATGTTTGTTCTCTTTTGTTCATTTCACTCAAGAAGTAATGCAAGCAATGCTTCATCTTCGTATTCTCCGTTCATATCAAACCTCATTTTTCTTATACCCTCAAGCTGGAAGCCAGACTTCTCTGCAAGTTTTATCATGGCTCTATTTTTGGCAAGTGTGTCTGCTTCCAGTCTAATGAAACCTTCATTTCTGGCAAGTTCAATTCCTGCTTTCAGTAATTTTGTTCCAAGACCTCTTCTCCAGTAGTCTGGATGCACTATTACGCCTACAACACCAATATGTGTCATCCGTTTACTCTTGCGATGAATCCCTAAAAAACCAACAACTTCATCATCCAGTTTCCCACAAAGAAAAAGTTGATTCTTGTCATCGGAAAGCCTCTCAAAGAATTCTTTGAACAACACGTTCATTTCATTTGGGTCTTCTGTATGAATATCAACATCCCACTCCCTAACCTTAGCATGAGTTTCGATTTCTGCAAGTGCTCGAATTGCTTTCTTGTCTAAAGGATGCTTCTTGGCATTTACAATCCGAAAAGACGTAGAAATCCCCTCTATATCTAATCTGATGGAAGGTATATCTAACATTTTATCACCTAAGCGATAGATTAGATGAATTAGCCTATCAAAACAAAATCGCAAGAAAGAAGGGGAAGGAAACAGCGATATGAGTAGCACTTTTGAAGAGTTACTTGACACTAGGATAATGATTGATTACAACAAATCTTGATTGTTTATCCTATATATTCCAATTATTATGGGAAGGTGTTAGTGGCTGAGTGGTATTCTCTTAGTTCAGAGAAAAACAGACTCTTCTGGCGGTAGATCACATTCTTGACTACTAATATAACGTCTCAGTAAAAAAGGGAAACTATATTTCAGGTTGGTTGTGCTTTTGCATGAGAGTCTTTATTGTGTGTTGATACTTCGTCTTCAGTTCAACTAGTTTCTTTCTTTGTGTCAAGATGAATATTGCCACTAGTAGGCTCAGCGCAATCAGTAGCAGTGTGGTGATGTTGGGATTGAATTCGGTTACGATCCATGTTCCTTCTATTTCGATCAAGTGGCTAGAGTGCGAATAGTTCAGGTATATAAAGACGTATTCAGCGTTTTCTGCCACGCTGAATTCTTCTGATGTCAGGGGGACCCCATCGATCTTTACGGTCCATTCAGGCTCAGCGTAGAGTAGTGCTCTTGGGATTGTGATGTTGCAGAATCCCATTCCTACTGTGCCTGTGACATTGAAACTTATCTGTTTAATGTCTGGATCAAAACCGAAGTTGCTGACTGATGAGTTGGTGAATATTGGAACATAGTAGGTTCTTTCTAGATAAGGTATGATCCCTTGATAGGCTATTTTGAAGATCATGTCTTTGATGCTGCTCATTGTTATGTTTTCCCACATCATTGTTTTGTAGTCTAGTGATGTCATATCTGGATTTGATACGTCTCTGGGAGCGTGGAGAAGTATTGTATGCGTCGCGTTGGAACCGCTGGTTAGGATAATCTTAAGTTTCTCGAATTCTCTTGGAGATTCGGACGGGTCTGTGGACATATTGAGGAGGCTATATAGCCTGAACCTTATGGGATCTACCTCGTCTGTTGTATGATACATGCTTAGTCCTTCGAATCCAAGAATGAGCCAGTCCCGGCCTTGTCGAATCTCTGCCTTGAAGTTGCTTATGTCTATCTCAGATGCGTTGAGTATCCGTATTTGCCAATCGATTGCGTAGGGGGAGGTTAGGTTCAGGTAACGTATGTAGCAATGCTTGATCCTATTGAGTTCAGTCTTCAGATCTCCCTTCAAGAGCCATTCAGCGTTGAAGTCCGTAACTCCTTTGAGATAGTTGCATGTTGTATTAAGCGACTTCAAAGTGCAGTGTGTTGTGTTTGTGCATGATTCAATAAGATCTCTGAATTCGGGAGACACAGCATCTGGCAGAATGGGAATGATCTGATTTTTCAGCTGAGTGATGTTCGCTATTAGCGATGCATGTAGGTCCAGTCTCTGATCAGCATTGGAATAGCCGGTGCTAATACTTGCACTTTTAACAGCATAGGCTGTCACATTGGCAATTTTTAACCATGCTTCATATTGACTTCGCAATTCAGCAGGCAATGTCGGAGGAACTATCTGCAGTGCTTTGTTCCAGAGAGATTTTACATTGCAGCTTAGGGTTAAATCAAGAGAAGACAGTTTTGATCCGTAATAGTAGTTTGACACCAGAGATGCGTGATCAATCGAGGAGAGAGTTGCGTCGAGGGCAGCGTAGAGCGCTGAAAGGGCCTCTTCTGAAGGTTCCGATCCGGAAAGCATGTTAGCCAGATATTGTGTCAGCAGTTGTGTGAAGTTCCCAGATAGGGTCGCGTTGTAGTCGATTCTTGCTCCCGTTTCAGGCTCGCCTGTCGGCATTTTGGTTGTGTTAAGATCGGTGCATTCAATGAGGCCGCCAGTCATATTGTATACTGAGTGTTCTCCTTGTCCTGGAAGTGTGCTGTTCAATTGTGCAAGCATTCCCTCCAAAGTTGTTGCATTAATTTCTGTGCCGAAGTAGTTGCCATATATGACATTGATGGAACCCGTGAATGAGATCTCTGTATTGTTTCCTTTGAAGAATACAACGACATCGCTTAGAGGAAAGCCTGAAACTGCGTGGAAAGTTATGTTTCCGCTTATTCCTTTGTTTTTGTAGTCTGCAAGCACTGTGACATCTGTTACGTTGAAGGGTAGTTGGGAAGTATACAAGGAGGGCAGTTCAGTCTCCCCCCAGAGATGGGCGTCAAACATCCCGTCAGAGTACGTTGTGCTCAATGAAAAGTCAGATGAGTTAAGTGGATATGTGTTGTTTGCACTTGAAGGCATCATGACTGTGAGGTCGAGTTGAGCGTTAAGCACACTGTCGTAGTATTCAGAGATGAAGCTCATACTAGTAGAATTGAACGGAAACTGATCCGATGAATGCCTAGGAAGTATAATCGTGCCGTTAGCTGAACCTGTCGTTGTGTCTCCATTGGTTGAGAAGCTCAAGGTGCTGTTCATTAAAGGTTCGTCATGAAACGGAGGATAGGCCCGTGTGAGAATGGTTGATCCATTGATTGTCAAGGTAGCATCCGGGTACACAGTGAGTTGAATCTGCATATCATTTAAGGGTGAATTAAATTCAGTGCAATTGTATCTCCTGGACAGTGCGGCATTCTCCATATGACCTAACTGGAGACCGTCCTCTTCTCGCAGATATATGTGTGTCGCGGACATAGGATCGATGTGATAATACGCGATCTTGGAGCCTGGAAATGTGAAGTTGATTGTGTGAACGCCCAAGTCCAAGAATTCCATGATAGGTTCACCGTCATAAGAAATATAGCGACTTCTGTTGCTGTTATGTTCTTCTCCTTCAAGCCCCTCGACTGAAACTTGATAGGTTCCAGCTTCAGTGATATTGACTTCTATGCCTACTTCCAAGTAGTCGAAGAGTTGGTCGAAATCTGTGTCAACACCCTCATCGTACACTCTGCCTGTCAGAAGAGCATGAGACTCAAATTCGTAGTAGTGATAGGGTATAGGTAAGGGCGCTCTGTACACGTCCTCCAGGAGTATCATGTCCAAATCTAGATAGCGATAGAGTCTTACTGATTCTATTTGCGACGGGTCTATTCGTGCTGCGTAGATTCTTGGGCCGTAAACAGTGAAATTCACCAAGTGCACGCCTATCTCAAACTCTCTGGCTACGCTGGGGATATCGAGGAAGATAGTTCCGTTGTTGAGCAGGCTTATGACTTCAACTCTATAGTATCCTGGATCGGTTACGTTGATTTCCACACTGATCTGCAAATAGTCAAACAGAGGGTCACCGTCTTCATCGATTCCTTCATCCAATATTCTACCTGTGAAGAAAGCGAGAGATTCAAACTCATTGTGCTCGTATGTTCTATTCAGCGGAAGGTATTGTTGGCTGTCGATAGGATATGGGATATATTTGTCGAAGAGGCTGAGACCTACATAACTGACTCTTGAGATGTTTGCCTTTGAGGCATATATTATGCCTCCATTTAGTGAAACATTTAGAAACTGGATGCCAGAAGAGAGATAGTCTTTTGAGTAATTGTAAGCACTCACAAAGACTCCGTCCTCAAGTCCAGAGACATAGATTTCGTAGGTTTCAGGGTCTGTTACGTTGATTTCCACGGATATTTGCAGAAAGTTGAAAAGATTATTGCCATCTGTGTCAACGCCCTTATCGAAGATTGTACCTGTCAAAGTTGCGCCAATATCGAATGATGTGTAGTTGTACATTTTGGACAACGCAGTCTCAGGAATCATTTCCATGAAATGCGAATCGCCTTTCCAGTATGAAAGAGATACGCCGATGGCATATCTTGGATTTGTCTCCGAAGCGTGAATAACTATTCCATTCAATGCTACTGTAGCATTTCGAATTCCTGCGTCCAGAAAGGTTTCATTTTCTCTATAGAATTTCACGGACGCGCCATATTCATCCCTTAATCCTTCAACTCCAACAGTATAGTTGCCAGCTTCAGCGATCTCAAGTTCAACTTCAACCACCAGAAAGTTGAAGAGACCATCCATATCTACGTCTAATCCATAGTCATAAATTGTACCAGTCAACATCGCAGATTGTGCAAATACAGGTAGATCAGAGGATAATGACGCAAAAGCTGATAGAAATACCATCGCGGTTATTGATATGGCTAATCCTTTTTTCATCATAAGTGCCACCAAAGATGCACATTTAGTGAATGTTTTATAAATAGTTTTTAAGATAGAAGCTCGCCTTAGAGATGTCTAATATGAGGCTGTTGACTTTTTGCTTCCGCAACCTGACCAGAAGGAAAATCAGGACGACACTTTGCATTTTTGGAGTAGCATTAGCAACAACTTGTATCGTAGCCCTCGGCGCCACAACGATGCGATACACAAGGGTCATCAAAGAAACGAATCTGCTTTTCGACGGGCAAATCATGGTTGTCAGTAAGGGCGCCATTGTAATTCAAGCGATTCCGATAGGAGGAGGCATGCTCCCGCAAAACCGTACCGAGAGACTACTACAAAATATCACAAGCGTACAGAAGACAGTTCCAATCCTTTTCGTCACACCTATTGGAGTCGGCGGAATAATACAGCCAGTACCAGTAAATTTCAGCATGGGAATCCTGGTTGAAGATTGGAGGTTGATACTTGGGACCACCTCCCTAAAAGGAGCGGTTGGACATTTTCCAGAACACGAAGACATTGCTGAAGCCGTTGTCGGCGCCTCTCTGGCAGACCAATACAATTGGACTGTAGGAGCAGAAATAAGGGTCAATGGTCACGAAGTGAGAATAACTGGGGTATTAGACACAAAAATGGCTTTGCTGAATCGTTGCATTGTAATGCCGCTTCGACTGACACAGAAGATATACAACTACCCGAACAGCGTCAACATAGTTTTAGCAAATCCGATCCCGGGATGCACGCAAGAAGAATTATCAGATTGTATTGAAGAAGAACCTGAGCTTGAATATGTCGATGCTTTAACCGAAGATGAAAGGAATGATATGATTCAGCCAGTTCTGGCTCAAGTTGAAACTTGGAATCTCGGCATACAAACCGTAATTCTGCTGCTGAGCCTGATACTCGTCATGACTGTCAATCTGATGAGTGTTTCCGAAAGACGACGAGACTTTGCAACCCTAGACGCCATTGGCGCACCTTTAAGTTATGTCGTTCGCATCGTCATTCTAGAAGCATCTCTGATTGGAATCCTAGGCAGTGTTCTAGGCATAATCTTTGGGTCTCTGGCAGCCCTTGCCTTGGCAAGCCTCTACACAAATATCCCACTCGCGCAGTTCTTCCCAAGCATCTCAGAGATTGTTCCGCCTCTCTACATGTTGGAGGTATCAGCGAGTATTATTACTGTCTGTTGCGTGGGAGGAATAGTACCAGCGATGAATGCCGCAAAGATGCGTTTATCTGAAGTTCTGAAGGCTGAGTATTGATGAAAATCGAGACATTGAATCTGACACGAGTATACCGGGTAGGTCCCTCGCAGATATTCGCGGTCAACAAGGTCGATATGCAGATAGATGAAGCGGAATTTGTCGCGATATTTGGACCATCAGGTTCAGGCAAATCCACATTGCTAAACCTTATCGGTTTGAATGATTACCCAACCTCTGGAAAAATCTTGGTTGATGGTTTAGATGCTTCATTGTTATCATGGAGCCAGCGAAGAAAAGCTCGTCTTTTGCGTATTGGCTTTGTTTTTCAGACGTTCAATTTACTGCCAACGCTTAATGCTATAGAAAATGTGGAATTGCCCCTCGCTCTATGTGGCAGATCACAGGAAGAACAAAGAGAAAAGGCTTCAAAGCTCCTGGAGACTGTTGGTTTAGGCAATAGACTCCACCATAGACCAAAGGAGCTAAGTGTAGGGGAGATGCAACGCGTAGCCATAGCAAGAGCAGTTGCAAACGATCCTGAGATGATAATCGCAGATGAACCAACAGGCGAGCTTGACTCCAACACTGCTGAAGAAATAGTCAGTCTGCTCAATGGGATAAAAAACAGTCAACAGAAGACGATAATCTTGGCTACACACGACGAAGAAATAGCTAGTGTGGCAGATGTAACATATGAAATCCAAGACGGGAAATTGAGACCTAAGTATTAATTTTCATGGAAAACAAGAAAGACGCGCGCCTGACTGGACGTCAACAGGCGCGCGTTCACTACTCCAACTGAAGAGTGATTTGCCTGCTCTATGGTTGGAAGCTACTGTCTACACACAGCTTCTTGTGCTCTTGGCTCTTCTACTGGGTGATTGAGCAGTACAGATCCAAGATCAGTTCTTCGTCGGAAGCGCCTGGATCATGGGCTTTTTCCAGACATTGATGTTGGCCGAAATTGTATTTGCTGGATTTGACCCAGTCTGAAATCTTCTTCCATGATTCAAGGTAGCCTTCTTTCCTGAAGAATTCTGATTCCAGTTCTTCTTTCAACTTGCATGTTGTGACAGCGTATAGTCCGCCTTTGAACTCTTTGATTTTTATGTTCCCTTCAGGCATTTCCTTGGGTCCAACGCGTATCCAGAACTCATAGCCGTATTCCTTGTTACCGGGTGAAGGATCCGGGCTGTTGAAACCAAAGACTGGGTGTTGTTCGATGTTTTCTAGCAGACCCTTTGGTTCGGCCCATGCACGCATTTGTGCCCATGCGTCACGTTCGGGTGTCTTGCTTATGGCGCGAACACTGGCTACTCGCATCGGTTCGAGCTTGACGATTCTAACATTCAATTCTTTCACGATTTTTTCCCTCCGCTTGATGTGTACTTTTTGGATGTATTCTGCTCGTCTCGTTGATTCAAGTTCTCGTCTCCTTCTAGAACTGGCGTATGTGGTGCACACAGCATTCAAGAGTTTGACGCCATCGACACTCAGCTCATAGTGAGCCCGCTTGGGATGATTCAGAACACCCGCTTCTACAAGTATCCCTAGATGATGTGCCAATGCTGTTTTACCTAGATTTGACGTTTCTTGGAGTTCGCTAAAAGTGCATTTTCCTTTCTGCAGGGCGGCAAGCAGCTGAAGCCTCGATTTATTTGCTATTGACTTGAGAACAATGGTTAGGTCTTCGCTAGACTCGGTCAAGGCTCTGCCTATCTGATCAACGTTTCTCTCCTTCATGAACAGAGTTCCATCCTCGCATCATACGCGCCGTCTTCCTCTTAAGTATTTCGATTTTTCTTGAATTTTAGTTCTAATTCTACTGAACAACCCTTCAGCTCTGTGCTTAGAACTTTCATTGACTAATACGATTTCTACAACCACACTGTTGTTGCAACTACCTGCCATGTCATTCGACTAGAGCATAGAAACCTGTTAGGTGTATTTTGCTTTTGCATTTGTTACATTGCAGGGTTAGCTTTTCTAGCTTGTCCGCCTTCATCACTGGTTCCAAAACTGTATAAACATCTTCTGTCATGTCATCAGGGGATATGCGGACTTTGCATTTCGGACATCTGAGATCTCCTTTTCCCCTTGTTCTGATTAAGTCAATAGTATAATCTTCGACTTGGCGTGTATTCTGCTCTTTCATTCTTCCGACAAGACTAACAGCGAGAAGACTACTTAAGATTTAGTAGAATGACCTCCCGAGACAGATGTAAGATTACACAGAAATCCTACACTTCGTAGTCCGAACTTGCGCGCAGAATTTGAATCACGACGTTCCGTTTGACTTGCGATCCCTCTCCAGTTTATGCTTCTCCAGCCTACGAAGGATCTCTAAAGCTTCATCGATCACCTTTATGTTGCTCGAAACCTTCTCAAGATATTTCTGAAAGTTCAAGGTTCTTAGCACTACAATACCTCTTTCTGTAATGGCGTAAGAGACGTTTCCACCTACTTGCCGTTCGTCCACGAGCTTGTTCTCAAGCAGAAAATCTAGGCGTTCAATAAGTCTCTTGAGGTGCACATTTGTTTCAAGCGCAACGCGATCAAGCGCCAGAGGCTCATTCACCAGAGCTTTGAGTATGTCCTCGTATACCTCCAGCTTTGATCTTCTCATCTATGTACACCTTATCCTTCTTTGCCTTGGTTTGGATAAATCGGTTGTGAATCCCAAATCTTTAGCTGACAATCCTATGAAAAGAACATGGACAAACCTCTTGATCTTTCAGACTCTTTCGTCACTTGAAAGGTCTGATAGAAGCTACAGTTTCAGCATTAATTTAACGTCGGTCAATTTAGACTGCAGGCGACCATACTTGTCTCTTACAGAATAGACACTTTTCGACACGTGAACTCTCTTATTTTTTTCAAGATATTCTCAATGCTATAATAGGCCTTCATGTCTTTTCTCCAATCCTGCGGAAACTTCTCTTTGAATCTTCCAGCTGCGCGTCTGTCTAATATCAGTATTATACCTTTATCTTGCGGGTTTCGCAACAATCTTCCTGTAGATTGGGCTAGCGCGCTAAGACAGGGGATGCCAATGGCGTATTCTATGGCCTTGCTTCCGAACTTTTCTCCGAAATATCTGATAAGAGCTGCCTGCAGTTCTGTGCGTTTGGGATAAGGTAATCCGACTGCTATTACAGCAGCAAGTAAGGACTTACCATGCAAGGACATGTCAACGCCTTCACTTATCTTGCCTCTGGCTACACCGAAAACAACGCAATGCTTATGGGTCTTCAGGAACTGAAGCACTTCAATAATCTTCGTGTCCCTCTTTTCAACAAGAAACGGTGCGTCGAAATGGACAGTTTCAACAACCTCATGCATTATGGCATAGGATGGGAAGTAGACAGCTATTCTCCCATTGACAAGGCTTACAATCTTCTCCAAATGATCAGCTATTCTCCTCCATTGGGCTTCACTGCGTCTTTCGAACTTTGTAGTAACAGACGTGTCAACCGCTATTAGTCGGTTCTTCCGAGGAAAAGGGCTTGGAAGTTCAAGGCTTTCACAACGGTTTCTTTCAATTCCAAGAGCATCAATATAGTAATCTCTATTCCAAAGGGTTCCAGACATAAGAACGGCAGATCTCAACCCATTAATCATCGCTGCAGCTAAGGCAGGATCAAGGCATTTAATCCCAAGCCTGATCCGCTCCCAACCTTGCTCATCTGTTACCCTTAGATATCGAGCATAACTTGAGTTGGCCCCGTCAACCCAATCTTGAACGAAAGTCGCACATCTTCCTAGATAGGAGATTGGATTCTTACCCGCTTCAGCCTTTTTTTGGCGAATAATTTCTCCCATATCTGACAGCTCGGAGAGAAGTTCAGTTAGTCCATCTAGGTCAGTGTCCATGTCATTGAGAAGCAAGTCGACTACCTCTCTGGTTTCTATAACATGTTCCACATCAGATCCAAGGCTCTTGTAAACGTTTTCTCCAAGTTGGGTCAATACGTGGTGTAAGGATTCCGCAAACTGAGAGTCATCGATGGCAAAGGTCTCAGCTTCTCTTTTAGCCGCTAGAACTGTTGTTGATGCAAGTTCATCTGAGAGGATGTCTGCAGCATAGTCTGGTAGACTATGTGCTTCATCAAAGACGCAGTTGACCTCTTCAGTTTTTATTCCTGTCCCGCGAAAGATCGATTCTCGGACAGAGTCCAACAGGATGTAATTGTAGCTACCAACGATGATGTCAGCGTACTTAGCCAAGACTTTCGTCACTTCGTAAGGGCAGAGACCCTCATCGTAACATATTTTATAGACTTCTTCCGGAAGTAAGGGACCGGCACTTTTGATCCTGCTAATCACGCGATTGGCGTGCCAGCTCAGCCTTCTTCCTTTATATGTCCTCTCAAAGTATTTGCAGTTTTTCCCGAAGGTTCCGCTCTTCATGGTTCGACAATACTGGAGAAAGTCACGATACTTGATGTGTCTAAGCCTTGCATTCTTACGTATACATGGACACATTTCCTTCTTGCTCTTAAATATGGAAGCAACAAAGTTGACGCCTGAATGTCTTTTTATATTCTTCAGTTCTCTGCAGTAGATTTCGAGTTGATTCTTTGTTCTTGTCAGAGCGAAGAGCCGTCCTATGGAATCATCTTGTTCTTTGGCCAAGAAGAAAGCAGTCAAGACGGAAACTGATTTGCCCGTGCCGCAAGGAGAGGAGAGCATTCCAATCTTTCTATTCTTGATCACTTGGTAGACAAAGTCTATTGCATCGTGTTGGTAGGGTCGAAAATCAATATAAGGGAAGAATCTCTTAGGACCTGATTTTTCCTTGTCCTCAGCTCTTCTGTACAGCTTTCTAGCGGCAACGTAGTTCTTCCTCAGGAAACTGCCACATCCTCTGCAGAAGAGACTCTCAATGTATTCTTCGGCAGAATAGGCGGCTTCACAGCGTGGACAAATGTATACTTTTGTTCGGGACAAGTGTCTGTGAACCTCACTAGCAGATGGAAAGAGGAGGTCATAATGTTTTCTGAGGATGAACATCGATTAGAAGATGCCGATTTCATGCTTCAAAGAAGCATGATTCGCATAATGTCTGTGCTGATTTGGTTTGACAATCTTGGTGATCAGAATCTGCCTCTGAGCTTGCCCTCCATTACTCGGTACTTCTACTCATTATGTCTGAATGATTAGTTGTCGCACAGGCTTTCCTCCTGAAACAAAGAGTATGCCCCTTTCTTGCTGCATCGAAGGAAAAGATTAAGAGTTCAGCTACATCTGAGTTCTCCAAAATGATTAAAGGAAGCCTAGTGCGTGGGATTAAGCAGTCCTCTAATTGCTGTTATCGTTTCATTTCTTTTTCTTGGTCTGATGCTATACAAACGAACGAATCTGGGCATAGCCTTAATCCTGACAGCTTTGCTTCTAGGATCACTCTCAGTTGATTTGCAGCAAGTTCCAAGTATAATATATCGAACGTGTATCGATCTGGACACAATCTCAGTTGTGCTTGCCGCTTTCGGAATAATGTTGATGAGCCAACTGTATAGAGAAACAGGAATGATCAATCATCTGAGTGAAAGCCTTGGACGGCTAATCAGAAATTCCAAACTTATAGTCAGTGTACTTCCAGCGATTATAGGTCTGCTGCCAGTGGCAGGTGGGGCGCTAATGTCCGCACCGCTGGTGGAATCTGAGACTAACAGGCTTGGATTGGAGGCTGACAAGAAGACCTATGTAAACGTATGGTTTAGACACACGATCTTCCCTGTTTATCCTGTGAGTCAGGTCCTTATACTCACGGCTACACTCACAGGACTGACGATTACATCCATTATCATTCGAGAAATCCCGATAGTAATAGCGATGATCATGGCTGGCTACGTTATCGGTCTGTGGAAAACGAAGGACCTACCGAGAATAGATCATAAGAATGCCGCAACAAATGTGACCTTGGAGTTAGGACGCTTTGCAGTCACGTTTTTACCTATCTTGGCCACAGTTGTGGCTGTCATAGGGTTGCGCGTTGATGTTTCTATAGCAGCTTTTGCCGGAGTGGCTGTTCTACTTGTAATCACGAGGCCAACTCTTGAAGAGTTTAAGAAGCCTTTCAAGAACTGGGCGACCTATGGAATCCCACTTGCAGCTTTCGGCGCCTTCTTACTGAGAAATACTGTTGAAAGCACTGGATTTTCCACAGCTTTTGGATCACTGGTGGCTAGCGGAAACATTGATAATCTCCTACTTCTCACAGCGATTCCTGCAACTATCGCCTTCTTTGTAGGTTCTCCGCTCGCCGGGGTAGCGATAAGTTGCTCAATACTAGAAGGAATAGTCGACTTTGCTCCAGGAAGCGCGGCGTTGCTCTACATAGCCTGCTTTTTAGGATATATAGTCGCGCCAACCCACCTATGCTTAGTCCTAACTGCGGACTATTTCGGATGTTCACTTAGCAGACTTTACAGATACTTCATACCGTCTCTTGTGATTTCTTTCGTGACTGCAATAGCTTTGTACCTCTTGGTCTAGAGATCTCGCTACAAGACCTGCATTGAAAGATCGGGTATAGACATCGCAAAGGTTCCTCACAAAGATTCATGGCAGCACCGTCATATGACGAGGGCAGCCTTAAATGCTGCAGCAACACGGGTTAATAGCAAGTCAATGTACGACGCAAAAGGGAGAATTTATTGAGGAGACTGATATCTAGCCCAGTTATTCTGGTCCTTTTAGTGTGTGTGATGTGCTCACTACTCGATGTTCAGCCGGCCATTGGAGGAACTATCACTGTTCCAGATGATTATCCGACTATACAGTCAGCCATCAACGCTGCCAAAGCTGGAGACACAGTCTTTGTGCGAAGCGGAACATATTTTGAAGGTGTCAATGTAAACAAACCTATATCGCTTGTTGGACAAAATCCGGAAACTACGGAAATAAATGGCGGAATGACACCAGCAGTTTCTATAACAGCAGACAACGCCATAGTCACAGGTTTCAACTTATTCTCACCACTACCTCAATCGCATGGTAGTACTGTCTTCATTCAGTGTGAAGACAGCATCCTTCGGAATAGTGTTATTAGTGCAGGGACTGGTGTCCCTTACATCGTTAACAATGGCATTGAAGTGCGCGACAGCACAGAAATCACCATAGAAGACAACGAGTTTAAGGATATACAATATAATGCTGTCCATCTTTGGGGTTCCAACAGTTGCAGAGTCCAAGGTAATGTCATGACTAACGTATACTATGGAGTTGGCGTTTGGTGGGCAAGAAATAATGTTATCGAAGCAAACATTGTGGCAAAAACTCACTGGGGTTATGAAGAAATGCAGTACCATTCAGGGGTTCCCCCAGTCGCAGGCATTGTACTTTGGGGTTCGAGAGACAACCACGTAGTCGGTAACACAGTGTCAAACAACAGTGTGATTGGCATTTGTATCATCGGGAGTTCTTCCACAAATAATCTAGTTACTGACAATATTGTTTCTTCAAATGGGCATGGCAATGAAGTAGAATGGCACGGTAAACCAATTGTGAATTCGGATATTTGGGTAGGAGAAGGAGCCGTGGGAAACACCATCTACCATAACTACCTCGACAATCGGAGCATGATCTACTGTGAGCATGTGAGTAATGTGTGGGATGACGGGTATCCTTCAGGGGGCAACTATTGGAAAGGTCACATTTCTGAAGACTTGTACAGTGGCGTCTATCAGAATCAGACGGGCAGTGATGGCATATGGGATTATCCTTATGCTATTGATGAAGACAATATGGACAGATATCCACTTATAGATTCAGCATGGACAGGGAAAGGAGTTCACAATCTGAACACGGGCATAGACTACTTAACAGTTCAGGAGGCAATAGATGCCACGGAAACATCAAATGGACATACGATTCATGTAGATGCAGGACTGCGCATAGAGCATGTAACGATTGGCAAAAGCGTTTCCCTTATTGGGGAAAATGCGTCCACAACTGTTCTTGACGGTTATGGAATAGGCACAACGGTCGCCGTAACGACATCGAATCTTGTTATCTGCAACTTCACCATTCAAAACGGCGAGGCCCACGGTCTCCTATTGATGAGTTCCTCCAACGTAGTTCTAAGAAATAATCTTATGGATAATTTTGAGATAGATATCCAGCAAGATTCTCCACTCAACCATTTCATCCATGACATTGATACTTCAAATCTGGTCTATGGTCAACCCGTTTACTACTTGGTAAGCCGGCAGAACATGGAAGTTCCGACGGATGCAGGATTCATTGCCTTGGTTGATTCAACCAATGTAACAGTAGATGGCGCAAAGATCATGGAAAATAATCAGGCGGTGTTAATTGCTTACACGAATGGTTCTAAGATCAGAAATTCTGCAATACTTGGCGCCCTCGAAGGGATTCGACTGCATCACTCCTTGAACAATACATTAGAAGGCAACTACTTGGCAAACAACTCCTACGGAATTAAGATGACGAGTTCTTCTGGAAACGTCATCTTCCATAACAGCTTTGTTGAAAACACAGTCGAAGTAGAAGGATCACCAATGCCTGCAAACGTGTGGGATGACGGTTACCCATCTGGCGGCAATTATTGGACCAGCTACAATGGCACAGACCTTGATAGTGATGGAATAGGGGACGTTCCCTATGTTATTGATGGGAATAACATGGATAACTATCCGCTTATGGATGTTCATGCTATACAAGCTTCAGCAGTGTTGAGGAATTCCGTGGTTGGCGTCCAGCCGATGGTAACCAAACCAGTCACATGTTTCATTGAGCTTCCTTCGAGCTATAGCATATATGACGTTGAATCTGCTTCTATTCTTATCAACAAGACTGTCGCAGCAGACATGAGCATTCCAGTGGAAGTTGGCGACTTTGACCTCAACGGCCAACAAGATCTTAAGGTTAGTTTTGAAAAATCCGGTATCGTTCAATTTGTATTGCCGAATATAAAACGCATAGACCCGTACTCAATAAATGAAGTGAAGTTGCAGATTACAGGTCTGCTTCAATACGGGCAGCCTTTCAAGGCGTTGGTCATAGCAGAAATGTTCTTTTTAGGTTTTGGAATAGCCGGAATTTTCCCTATCTGAAACGGGTATAATCCTCTCTTTTGGATGAGCATGCGACATATTCGGGAAATACATGGCAATCTTACACGTGAATTACTTGAACCTTCCGACTCGCTTGCTGTGTATATGGTCCCCTTCAGAAATTGAAGGCCGAGTCTCTGTCGCAACAGTGATTGTCAGGTTCTCTGAAGAAGCAGTTAAAGCCTTATTGCTTTACCGCGCCAAATTATGAAAAAGCGATGATAGACAATTCATCCGACCACATTTAAGCTTCCGTGTCTCCCTATTCTTAACTGAAGTTCACCTCTGAACCTAGTTACGTTGCCATTCTGGATATCAATTTCATCGCCTTCCGAAACAGTCTTGATCTGCTGGTTCCATAGGCTGATTCTAATTGAACCAGTTTCATCAGCGATAAGTGCATTCGATACATAAGCTACATTGCCAGATCTAGTGTAAACCATCTGTGATCTTGGCATCTCAAGCACTCTTGCCTTCAGGTTGATCCGTTTCATTCCAACTTTCAAGCTTTCGATCTTGAGATTCGTGCCCTCGTAGTTCTTTACTGAAGAGGTTCTTTTAGGCTTCACAGTTTTGACGTAGCTTTCAAGTTGACTATTCCCATGTAGGATCTCAGTCGATATTGGAAATTGAGCTACAACCTTTTTAGCATTGGTGAACAGAAACACTGCTGAATCATTCTTCTTTTTGCGACACCTTATAGCCAACTGTTTGCATTCTGATTCCTCATTATTCCAAGCTTCCAAGATGCAGTCGAAGAATCCGCTTGGATCCACTTTATGCATCATAGCTATTCCAGCAAGGTACTCAAGAATCCTCCTGTCCTTGTATGAAAGTGTGCTGTTGGAAGGCCGACCTCTGCCTCTCCAAACTTGTTTCAACATCTGATCATTTCCACTTTGCATCTTAGCACAATCACTATGGCTCCAGAATCATAACTGTTGGGGATACCGATTATTCTCAACATCACTTATATAGGTTAGCACACCCGTTAACCATCGGTTTCTCATTTTGATACGCTGGTTGCATAGGACTAGCAGCATATCGCCTGTGGCGCGAAAGGTGAAAATGCTTTGAACTGGTTCTAAAGTCATCAAGCATAAATTATGATTGACAATTGCTGATCTAAGGGGCACCAAAATCAAACTCCACTTACTCTTATACAACAAGTTTTAGATTCTACAGTCCAGCCAGACATATTCTGTTGTTCGACTAATCTTTGAGATACCCTTTCCTTCTTAACCATTCGGTCTGATTTCTCTTGTAACGCCATATGATGTCGCCCCTCTTTTCAGATTGGAAGTCCCAAGGTGATACTAGAACGATGTCTCCCTGTCTAATCCACGCTCTTCTTTTCATTTTTCCTCGTATTCTACATAGACGTCTGTGGCCGTCCTGACAGTTCACCATAACTCTGTCGAAACCCAGAAGTTTCTCTGCAATCCCTAGAACATCAGTGCCTTCTGGCAACACCATGTTACTGTATTCGTCTTCGCTAATTATCTTTCTTTTGCCCATTTCAAAAGACCTTCAATTCTTACGTCATAATCTTTCTATCGGAGGCCTTCGTTTCGCCCAGCATTCCCGGCAGTAAACAGGCCTGCTGGGGTCGGGTTTGAATGGAACTTCACATTCGTTTCCACAATCTGTGCAAACTGCTTCGTGCGTCTCTGGAGACTCTCTCCGAGACACTAGATCATTTTCCAGTTCTTCTATTCGAGTATTTGTCAAGGCCTTTATTTGGTTTAGCTCCGACATCTCTCCATAGCCAACAAGTGTTATGGCAGTTCCTTCGCCTCCCATTCTAGCTGTTCGTCCAATCCTGTGGAAATATACTAATGCATCCAAAGGAATGTCATAGTTTATTATGTGAGTTATTCCTTGAATGTCTAAACCCCTTGCGGCAACATCTGTTGCAACAAGCAACCTCAGTTCTCCTCTCCTGAAAGAGTTGCTGACGAAGTCTCTCTGCGCCTGAGTAAACCCGCCGTGTAGCGGTTTTGCATCATATCGTCGCATCCTTAATCTATCTGCTAGTTTGTCTGTTCCTATACGTGTCTTGCAGAATATTATGGCTTTTTCTATGTCGCTTTCATCTAAAATGTCGCAGAGTACCTGAAACTTGTTTCTAGGATTTACAACCATGTAATATTGGTCTATCTGTGTAAGAGCTATTTCATCTTTGCTCACAAGTATTTTTTCAGGTCGTTTCATGTATCTATTGCATATGTTCATCACTGACTGATCAATTGTAGCCGAGAAGAGACTTGTCTGTCTGCTGCTTGGCACTTTTGAAAGTATGTATTCTATGTCATCTATGAATCCCATATCGAGCATTCTATCAGCCTCATCCAGAACGACAACTTTTACCGAGGATAGATCTAATGTTCCTCTTTTAAGATGATCTATTATGCGACCCGGCGTGCCTACAACAATATGGACGCCTCTTTCCAACGCGTAAATTTGTTTCTGGATAGGTTTTCCACCGTAAATTGGTAAGACCCTGAACGCTGCGTATTTGCTGATTCGGCTTATATGTTCCGCAACTTGTACAGCGAGTTCACGTGTTGGCTCCAAAACCAAGCCCTGAACATTCTTGCTTTCGGAGTCCAAGTGTTCAACCATTGGAATTCCGAAAGCTGCAGTCTTACCTGTTCCGGTCCGTGCCTGTCCGATGACGTCCTTACCATCTAGTAACGGGATTATTGCCTGAGCCTGAATTGGGAAAAGATTACTGAATCCGAGCTCTTCAATACCATCCATGATTTTCTTACTTAAGGGTAAATCTTCAAAGCATTCTATTTGCATACGTTTTTATCTCCAATCACAAAAATTCTGTGTGCAGTTTTCAAAAGCCTTCAGAAGCTTCTTTCAAACATGAATGATTGTGACAGTGTCCAACAATGATAAAGCTTGTATAAAAAGGTTTACGCTCCTAATTGAAGAACTTCAGAGGCGAAGACAAGGCCGTATGTGAACTGGTGAGACGTCATCTGCAGATTTTTTCTTAAATGAGGGTGCCCGTCCATGAAGTGTGTTAGCAAGGGAACATGTAATGCAGATGCCGGATATTAAAAATTTAAGGCGTAAACAAGACAACTTTTACGTGGCTGAATGATATAGGTCAACAGTCGCGGAAGGAGAGGGGTTCAAGAAGATTGCGGAATTCGCAAGTCCATGAGGGTTGAATCAATGTCTCTCGGAAAGATCATTATCTATGGAGCCGGATCCATCGGGTCCACAATAGGCGGGTGGATGACTCCAAATCATCCCGATGTTCATTTGATCGCACGAAAAGAACACGCAGACGTTATGAAGGAGAGAGGTCTCAACCTTTCTGGACCAGATGAAAGCTCAGAAACGGTCTCGGTGAATGTTGTCGATGATCTATCAGAAATCACTGACGCGAAGCTGTTAGTTCTTGCAGTGAAGAACTATGATCTTGAGGAGGCTGCGAATGATATCTCCTCGAAGCTTGGTGATAAGGTGATAGTTGTTGCTCTGCAAAACGGGGTCGAGAACCAGCTTGTCTTGCAGAAGTTCTTCTCGAAGGTGATTTACGGTGTTGTTGGATACAGTGCGATGATAGTGGAGCCCGGATTTGTGAAATATCAGAGCAGAGGTCCTGTCCACTTAGGAGTTATTAATAGCAGATCTAGACTTTTGCTAGAGGAGATATGCGGAATATTCAATCTCGGCCTTGACGCTGAAGTCACTAGTCGTCTTCAGGACACTGTACATTGCAAGATTGTTCTGAACTTAACCAATGCGCTCTTCACGCTGATAGGTCTGCACCATCGGAAAATCTCTTCGTATGCTAAACTTGCCGCAATAACCAGTAGACTAGTCAATGAAGGGATAGATATAATCCAGGCCGCGGGGTACAAGGAATATTCCATGAAGAATTACCCGTCTTGGAGAACATTAAGATTAGGCTTGAAACTGCCTTCTTTCATCAGAACAGCTGTCCTGAAGAGAAACGTGAAACACTCCATTCTGAATAGCATGGGGCAAGATGTCTTGATCAAACGAAAGGAAAAGACAGAATTGGAATTTTTGAACGGTTACATGGTCAACTTGGCGAATTCGGTGGGAGTTGAAGCTCCACTTAACAAGGCTCTTTATGATTTGTGCAAAGGCGAGTTCAGTCGAACCGATTTTCAACCACTATCTATCGAAAAGGTTGAGGATCAATTAGGTCGAATCGATTAAAGAATGAACGATTTGATTCTGTTGAACAGATGACGCGTAGAGGCACTATAGGTTTCATGATTTGAGAAACATGGAAATGAGCACCCGCATGAAGATGAAGCAATCCAGTAAGTAAAAGCAAATTTCAATCTAATATCAACCACAGTCACGACGTCAACTGTTGCAAGAGCCTCCGGAAAGAGTTGTAACAAGGTTATCTATCTTGACAGTCTCTTGCGCGTAGGAATTGGAATGCTATCTGAACTTTCATAAGACATGTGGACGGCGCTATCATGAGCAGAGTGGTATTGCCGTGGTGAGTGTGGCTGTGTTTGATGTAATGGTTTCCTGGTCATCTCTTCCATGGATACTTCAGGAGTCCCCTAAGATTTGCCTAATTTCTTCAGCAGACTCTTCCATTACTTATCTCCTTGTCGGAGAGGAGTATGCAGGCTATAATCCAATAAGCTTGACTCGGACAATCACGACATTAATGTCATTGCAACTTTTTTATTACAGGCTTAATCTTCCATTCCAGATCTTGCTGGAAAAATAGGTAAGAAATGTGAAGTGCATTAGTCAGCTTTCAGGCGAAGATGTTTAGAGAAAAAGAAACTTTTGACTCGAAGGTCGGACCGACCAGATGCTGAAAAACTCAGAATTGCGACGAGCACAGAATTTTGCCTACACTTTCTTTCCTATAATAAGAATCAATTCCCTGTTTAGCTTGTTGTCCAAAAGATGCTCATCCGCTATTCTTCTAATCTGATCTTCCTTTTCAAAGTTAAACTTGAATCCAGGTCTTGATTTGACAATATCCAGATAGTCTTCGGTCGTCATCGTCACGTCAAAATTGATGGAGTTTGACTTCAGCACTCTAAACCCCACCTCCGTCATTTTCTCCTCTATATCCTCGATGTTTTCTCTTGACAGCTTGAATCTGGAAGAGAAAGCTAAGGGATAGACATGTTCGTTCAAGTTCCAATATCCATCGTTTGGTGAATAGTCCCAAAAGACAAGGATTCCATCCTTCCTGATACATGAATAGAACTGATGGTAGAAGGGTTCTTTATCACGGTAATCAGTCAAAACGGTCACACACATTATTGCTGCCAAAGAATCTTTCGGGAAAGCCAAGTGGAGGGCATCTGCTTGGATAACATATCGTATCCTTTTCTTCAATAGAGCTGCTTTCAACATTGATAGAGAAAAGTCAATTCCTATTACGTTCTTTTCCAGTTTTGTTTCGAGGATGTGGTCAAGGATTCCTGTGCCACAGCCGACGTCAACAATAGAACCCTCCACATTTTTTAGGTATGAACATGATTCGCACAGAAGCTTCTTGATCCCACTTCGTCTGAGGTGATATAGATTTTCGAATCTCTCAGCCCGTTCTTCCCAGTACCTGAACTCTCGTTTTACTTCAACTGTGTTATTCATTCTGCTCTTACCTTGAACAGATTTCAGACCGATTGGTGATCTTCTGAAGCCACTAACCTGTTTTGCCTAAAGAGGTTTCACAAACAGGCCTTCGTCTTTTTACCGTAGCGAATCACTTGCTATTTTCTTTTTCTTCTAGTAAAGATTCAAGCTCCTTTCTTCTTCCCCAAAAGGTGAGTCCAGTTCTTCTTATCTCTTTCCAACTGTCGAGAATCTGCTTAGTGAAAATGGCTTCTCTTGAATCATAATGTGTCTTGCAAGGAAATTCTTCACATGTGAAACAGCATTCGAGTCCTTTCTCTTGAGTACATTCCCAGTATACACAGCCTTTCTTGCTCTCTCTGCTTTTTCTCAACATTCTATTAGCCCACTCACATCCAAAGCATCTATACTTTTCATGTCTGAGAACAAGACAGAAACCACAAAAAATGCCACACTTACCAATCAGATTGTCGAAAAACTCGGGCTGTTTGCTCATAGCTTAACGTCTTCCTATTGGCGTAAGATATGTGAAGCCTGCCCTTTTGATTGTTTCTCTGACAGTGCAGGGAACAGGACTCGTTAGCTTCAAATGGAGATATTATTTGCAACTCACATCTTATCGCTTGCTCATGAGGATTGTTGAATTATCCACAGAGTCAGCTTATAGAATTCCTGCTGCAAAAAATGCGAGATTAGCGAGTTGTTTGCAAGCTAAGTTATTCTTGAGCTATCGTAGCGGATTTGCCGGCCATTCGCACTTCACGGACTACAACAGCTTTGACTCTCATTTTGCTCGCTACTGCAGCACCTTGGAGTATCCTCTTTTTTTGTTTTCTTCTTTTCTTCCATCTTTTTTCACCTCCTAGCATATTTTCCGGAAATTCGTTTGGTATGCATATCCTACATCTTAAACCCTTGAACCTGTACTCTCCCGACCTCGCACGCCTGCTTTCTCGAAAGACATTTCCCGCTTAGGATAATTGATGGTCACTCGATAGTCTTTCATGAAAGTATAACCCAGAACGCCAGCAAGAGGTATTCCAACTCCGTCACAAAGCGGCGCCAAGTCTTGCACTCCAACTTCGACATCATCAGACTTAGCTTTGCCCACCTGAACAGACTTGACTTTAGACAGAATCATGGCTTCACCTACAAGAAAACCGCTGAGAGCTTTCTTTTTGCCAGTTGAAGTTTCGTGCAGACCAAAGGTCTGCCAGATTTGCTTTGTCACAATTGTCTTTGTTGCGCCGGTGTCGACTAAGAAGTTGAAAGGTCCTTTCTCATTAAGTTCGGTTTCGACGACAATGAAGTTTGCTGTACCTACTAGCCTGAATTTTGTCGGCAATCTGCTTTCTCTTCTTGACTCTTTAAAGGCTATCTCCCTGCGTGGATAGTCAATAGCTATCTCGTAGTTCTGCATAAATGGTGAACCGATTATGCCATCCAGCTGGGTGGCTGTCTCTTCGGATAGCCTTGAAAGATCCCCCAGAGCAATCGGTACTTCGCTCTTCGTTATTCCGCCAACTTGTATGGATCCGACAGCCAATATTTTTGATGAGCAACAACCACTGGTTGTAGAGCCCAAATTCTGCCGGATTCTCAGAACTTCAGCGGCTTTCCGCCCAACAACTGTCAAACTTGAGGCAGTGTCGACGATGAACTTGAATGGACCTTTATTGTTCAGTCTTGCCTCAGTAACAATCAACGGAGCTTTATCAGCGAATTCAAACCTCATGCATGATACCTCGATTTTTTCAGCTAGCCATCTTGGTCGAGCCCTAGCTTCTTTCCGTACATTTCAGCAAAGCAGATTTCTTCTAGAAGTTTCCTTGGTTTAGGTTGTGGGGTCTCATTTGGAATTCCTATTGCTATGAGAACAACAATATCTATGTAGTCTGGTATTTTCAGAGTTTTCCTGACCTCGTCGACCCACAATTTCGGTCTTGACTTATAGTTTGCAATCCAACACGTTCCGTAACCCAAAGCAGTTGCTGCCAACACGAGGTGTTCTGTTGCTATCATGGGATCGTGTGTTGTCCATACAGACCGTCCGCAACATCCACTTCTGCTATCCCCAAGAACCACGATTATGGCATTCGCTTCAGAAATGAAACTTTGCGTTGAGGGCTTCGCGAGCAGTTCTTTTGTCTTTTCGTCTTCTACAATGATAAAGCGCCAAGGTTGGTTATTGTTCGCTGAAGGTGCAAGCCGAGCGGCGTCAAGCATCTTCTTCAAATGATCTCTTGGAATTCTATGCGCCTTATATCTACGTATAGCTCTCCTTTTCTTTATGACCTCAAATAAATCGTTTGTCAAGTGATTTTTAGTAGTGATTCTTTTCATCTTCTCATCCCGATCTACTCTACTACCGCTGAGTAGTAGAACAGTTTATAAGCGTTCTCTGCCACCTTCTCATTAGAAAAGGGAAGAGAATTTGCAGAAAATAGACTCCCCCGTGAAGGAAAATCTCATATCAGAATTCAAAACGTTGGGTCTTTCAGCATTAGCGTCCAAAGCATACTTGGCGCTATTATCGAAATCCAACGCTTCTGCAGGTCTTCTTTGCAACGAAACCGGGATACCTGACTCCAAGATATACTATGCCTTAAGTGAGCTTTCTAGAAAAGGAATGATAATTGTTCAAAATGGAACACCAAACACCTACAAAGCTATTCATCCTAGAGAAGCCATAGGAAATTTGAAACAGCGATTATCTGAGAATCTGAGCAAGCAACTCAGCCGCGCAGATGATCTTGCAGTTTCTATCTCACCAATCTTTGAGAGCGCCGAAGGCAAAGAGGAAATTGAATTAGCTTATGTGATTCGCGGACAGAGAAACATATCCAGAAAGATGAATGATCTGATAAACTCTGCCAAAAAAGAAATTTTGGTCCTAATATCAGAAGATGATCTTTGGAACTTCTTAAGTTCATCGCTAGCGAAAGTCAATGATAACATCGAAGTCAAAATTGCTGTTTCCCGAAAACTCCAAAGTAGAGCTATAAGAGAGAAGATTCTAGCAAAGATACTGAAGTGCCCGATCAACGTAGTAATTTCTGACATGAAAATGCTCATCACAGTATCTAGTTGGGGAAATGAGGTTGCAATACTGACTAACGACAAATCATTAATGACCATGTCAACGGAATACTATGATAACCCAAAATGCTGCAAATGTGCGCGTGCATAGAAGGCAAAACTTTCTTTAGAAAGAGAGAATAGCCTCAAGTTATGATTATTCGATCAGTGAGGCTTCTCGGATCTATCAATGGTGCCGAGGGCCGGGTTTGAACCGGCGACAACCCGGTCTTCAGCCGGGCGCTCTCCCAGGCTGAGCTACCTCGGCTATTTTTGGAATAACCTCGGAGAGTCTTAACGTTTTTGGTGTTGTTTACATTTTCCGAAGAAGGGCACTTAACCCTCTTTACGTGTGTATTCAAAGCCAACTTTAAGGAAGATGTTAATCTCTTCAGTTTTCCTGCAGCTTTTACCGTAAACTCGTCATTGCTTGATTCGCTGATTATTGTTCGTTCGATGATTGTATAGATTTCTGCATTCTTGATGCTTCTGTGTCCGAGGAACTCTTGAACGTAGTAAATGCCTTTTGTCTGGCGGCATAGTATCGTTGCCTCCAGTGGCGAAACTCGCCCGCGCTCAACATAAAGTGTTGCTTTTCGAGATCCAGTCAACTATGAATAAGAAAGGGGAATTATGGGTCTGTTTCTCCGAAGTGTATGGCTACTAGGGCTATGTCTCTCATGTCGATTTTCTCGTCTGGCATTCCTATTATCTGTCCTGTGATGTCGCAGTTTGGGTTCCATTGAGGCCATATTGGTGTTCTTCCAAAGAGCTGTGCAACTTCTGCAATGTCTCTCATATCGCATTTGCCGTCAGGCCAGCCATCTGACCCGGTGATGTCGCCGATCATTGCGATGATGATCCAGCCAGCGGTTAGGTTGTTATCTGCAAGGTCGGTCTCTCCCGGAACTGGCGTGACATAGGCTTCAATGGTGTAGTTACCCTTGGCGAAGCCCGTTGTGTTCCAGTTAAAGGTGACAGTTGAGGAGCTTCCTCTTGTCAACGTTACGTTTTCAATTGATCCTACAATATTTTTGTCTGCATAGACAGTGATACTAAGGTTCTCCGTGTCGGAACCCTGGTTTGCCACAGCGACATCAATTTCCACGCTGTATCCCTCCCCAACAACGGTTTTGGCAGCCTCCAGCTTCCTGATCGAAATATCAGGTTGAGCATACATGTATTGATAATGTCCGGGAATACGCTCAGTCTCAATTACTTCTAGATTTGAATCTACAAAGTATGTGTCAAAAGGATCAAAAGTGAAGTCGCATTCAAGTGAAGCACTCTCAACTGTTGGTTCTTTAATTATCTGAAATCCTATTTGGCACAGTGTGCCACTTCCAGAAAAGCCTGGACCTGTCAGCAATGCTGATCCAAAACTGACATATCCCGCTGTATTGTTGATTATAGGCAAATGGGCATAATGAGGCAGACCTGCAAAAATCCAATATCCTGGTTTCCACACACTAGTGCAGTTGAGAAAGGTGGCGTTAAACCAGAGCTTGAATGTCCAAGCGTAGAGATCAACTACATCATACGTCTCTATACCGAGATAAAATGTGTCACCGTCAATGGTCTCATTAGTGTAGAAAAGGAAGATGTCTGTTCCCTTCCAACGTGGCGTTCCAGCGGTCCATCTGCTTGGGGCGTCCACGCTCCCCATGTTGACTACGGCTAGTGTCGTTCCTGAAGGTGCAAGCACTGTTCCCATATGAAAGATTATAGTGCCAAATGAAACTAGAATTAATACCATAGCCAATTTGTCCATGTATTCTCTCCTCCACCTAGAGATTGTCTTTAGAAAACTCATTCAATACTATATGGTTCAGGCCTAGATATAAGACGTTCGAGTCAATCCTTCATCACAATTATCCATACCAACTAGTTCAATCTTGGCGCGCGAACAGAAATACTATAACAATTCACGTAGGATGATGGCAACTCCTAATATAAGCATCATGTAGCTGTCTCATCTTCATCAGGCATGAGAGGGATCTGTGCTTGATCTTCCAGCCAACTACGGTGCACGCCAACTGATTTCTTTAGCCTCAGACACGGAAAATCCTTGCATTCAGTACAGAACTGAAGTTCTTTATCCATTCTGCAACATTCGAATATTTCACATCCCTCCCGATCCTTACTGCCACAGCCTCTGCACCTCCCAGACATGAGATATCTACAAGACCCACAATATAGAAGGCATGGAGTTGCTAGGGAGTCAACACTCACAACTTCACTCTCCCACAACAAAGCTCATACACGTGCAGATATAATTATCCATTTCAGAAGACAAAATGATAGAACGCATGCGCATAGAAAGAGAGTTTCCGATATGCATGGAGAGGCTCCATCTAGTCTGAGATTGAGCATCCTCGGCATCTGAGTTTAGAAAGGAGTATGAGCGTTCTCAAGTTCTCCAAACTTTGTTGCAGAAGAGTTAGGGGAGCAAGTCACAGTTACTCGCATTAGGAGAGAAGGAGAAGGGAGTAAAAGATATCTTGCACCCCTAAGGTTAAATTTAGCACTCTTATAGAAAAATCTTATGAAACATTGTTTCATAAATCCATATTCTGTCTCTTAATAGTAGATATACAAGGGAAGACTTATTGCACGATGACCTGTAGCGCGATGCTTTGTCAATCACGTGAAGCTGTCTCTGTTCTGCTCCTCTACTGCTTCAGGCATGACAAGAAAGAGAATGCGCATATGTTCCTCTTTGAATACAGCAAAGATTATGAGTGTTGAAAAATACATAGAAACCAAGGCCGTTGCTGGATCGAAGAGATATAGGGCTCGTAGTCTAGCGGTCAGGACATCGCCCTCACGCGGCGAAGATCGCCGGTTCAAATCCGGCCGGGCCCATCTTGAAGTAGGCGGTTAACTGAGGGTTTTGAGTGTTTGATGAGATACCGCAAACTCACTAGTCATAGGAAACGCACCGGAGCGCTAAGTTTCTTCTTTGGAAGCTGTTTGAGAATTCCGTGTTTCCTGTAACCACTTGTTGAATTCATCATAAAATCTCACACTTAACGCCTTTTCCTTTTCAGTGAGCAATCCCCACCTTCTTGCTCTGATATATCTTGTTCTTTCCCTTTCATTTTTATGGATGATCTCATCTTCGGGTTTCACAGCGTTCGAAGTATTTCTGTCACCATCCCAACTTTTATTCACGGGAAATCCTAACCTCTTCAAGGGCAGGTCCCATGTAGCATCAACTAGGATCCATGCTCCATTGATTTTCGCTTTGCATGCAAGGTGGTAACCTATTGGCATTCCTTCTACTAGCTTCTTAAGCTCGCATGGATAGTTGATGTCTTGGGCGTTCCAACTGAATGGATAGGTTACATACCTGACTGAAATTCCTAATCTTCGATACAGTTTATACATCAGGATGTGTTTGGGTTCGCAATAGCCTCTGTTGTGGGTTAACATCTTTGCGGGACCCTGAATTGGATGTCCGAGGCCCGCTACTATTGCATAAGGGATATCTCTTATATGCTCAAAGATCGCTATCCTACTCCCTTTTGGATTGAGATCTTTAGTCCACTCAATTAACTTCTTAGCGATAATTCCCTTTGTCCTATTTCTTACCTTTTGTATCACACTTCTGACCCCCGTTTAGTGGGTATGTGCTTGACAGAATCTTAACGTAGATACTAGTTTTAGGTTTTCGACCAAGCTATAACACCTACAAGAAACTCGCATAGAGGCTAAGAAGAGCAGATTCAAGAACCTTGAAAATACATATGGTGACAGAAACAAAGTATGGCAAATGAGTTTACAGCAGCGTTCGATGATAATCTTTATTACTTGTGGATTGTGGATTTTAGGAAGCTTAGGTGTCCCTGAAGTTGAGCGTAGCCATTGAAGCAAGAGATCTAGTTAAGGTGTTTGGTGATATCCATGCCTTGGACTGTTTGAGCTTCACGGTTAAGGCTGGAGAGATCTTCGGACTTATTGGTCCAAATGGTGCAGGGAAAACAACTGCCTTACGTATCGTTTCTACGTTACTGTTACCCACCTCCGGAATGGTTCAGGTCTTTGGACTAAGGGTCGTTCATCACGCTGCTGAAGTACGTAAGATGATATCTTATCTTCCAGAAGAAGCTGGGCCTTATCGTAATCTTACTGGTTTGGAGTATCTAGAGTTTATGGCCAAATTCAAAACTCAGACTAGGAATGAAAAGCAAGAAATCGTTAGAAATGCTGCGGAGATTTCAGGTTTAGGTGAAAGGTTAAAGGACAAAGCCAAAACCTACAGCAAAGGAATGAAACGTAGGCTTCTAGTCGCAAGGGCCTTGATGACCCGGCCGAAGCTTGCCATTCTGGATGAACCTACAAGTGGACTTGATGTCTTGCACTCTTACCATGTAAGGGAAGTAATCAAGCAGTACGTGAAAGAAGAAGGGGTAACCGTTCTGCTTTCAAGCCACAACATGCTTGAAGTAGAACACTTGTGTGATAGAGTGGCACTCCTAAACGAAGGTAAGATCGTTGCCAAGGGAAAGCCCGAAGAGTTAAAGGAAGGATTTGGCGGGCAGAACCTAGAGGAAGTCTTTGCCAAGGTGGTTGGTCTTGCTTAAAGGATTCTTGAACATTCTTGTCAAAGAGCTAAAAGAGTTGATCAGAGACCCCAAGATACTGTTAGGGATGATCGTTGTCCCGTTGATAATGTTCCCACTGTTAGGTGTCGTGATAAGTTTCTCAATGCAGTCGGCTCAGGAAAAAGCGGAAGGAGCCGCGGTGTTGGTTGTGAACAATGATGGCGGGAACTGGTCTAAGATCTTCATAGATTTCCTGAACTTCTCAATGAAGACTTACGTTGAGAGTAACGTCACCCTAAGTAGTAATGCTGTTCTCGACTTGATGTCAAGGTATAACACTACAAGGTTCATTGAGATACCAGCAGGTTTCAGCGTTAATATGACCAGCCACTTAGGTAATGCCACGATGAAAGCCTCTGTAGACTATTATGGGGTCTTCTCAGGAGGCGGCATTTTCGAAAGCATCGGATCTTCAATGATTGACAATATTGTGTACAGGTTTAACAGATATGTGGCTCCAGATGCTTTATACGCTCAGAAGTCAACCGTGATTAAAGGAGAAATCAAGGAGGGCATTGATCCTGCTTTTCTCACTAGCCTTACATTCTCCCAAACGATTGTGATGCCTATCATCATAATAATTCTGCTTCAATTCTCCATGCAGATCGCTGCCACGTCAGTAGCCATGGAAAAGGAAGAGAAGACGTTGGAGACTCTGATCAGTCTGCCTATTGATCGTTTCACGATTCTTGTGGGCAAATTGTCAGGCTCAATTCTCGTAGCTGCCGCTGGGGCATTAGCGTTTATGTTTGGATTCAATTTCTATATAGGTTCTTTTATGGGAAATATTCCTGTTGACATATCTATGGATCTGGTTTCTCTAGGACTCGTTCCTTCGGCAGGCGGCTATTTGCTTCTAGGAATCTCCCTTTTCGTGACATTAATCTCAGCTCTAGCCTTGGCTGTGATTATATCTGCCTTTGCAGAAGATGTAAGGGGTGCTCAGTCTATTGTGGGCTTCATCTATCCATTGGTGCTTATCCCGTCACTTCTCTTGATGTTCACAGACATCAACTCTCTGCCTCTTGCATTGAGAATAGCCCTATACGCGATTCCTTTCAGTCACACAACAATTGCGGCGAAAACAGTTACAATGGGCGAGTATTGGACCCCTTCTTTTGGGATCATGTATGTAGCAGTCTTCACTATACTCATCATGTACGCTGCCTCACGACTGTTCGCTACAGAGAAAATCCTCACGGCAAAGTTAAGGTTTAGATGGTTCAGAAAACGTACAATGTCACCATCAAGAGATGGCAGGTAAACCTTTTTCGGCATAGTGAGCAAAGCTTCTCTAGGTATCAGAAATTGACCATCCAGCGCACGCGCATCGACGAATCGGCGCGGATACTCCAAACAGGATGGACTAGACATATTGGAGCTGGATGAAAAATTGCTGGGGAAGCCGAAAAGGATTTACAACTAGTGCACTTAAATAACGTAAGTTTAGGAGGATTTGGATTGGTTTCTCTAAGGGCTTTGGCTCCTTCCCTCACCAGAATCACTATTGCCGGAGCGGTCGGAGCTGCGTTGCATATAGGCCAAGGAAAGCCTGATTTGATAGATAAGAGGGCTGTAGAGTTTTCGAGAGCTGTACTGGCTCAAACGGATGTGGATGGTGAAGTCATCTCATGCGAGGGGCCTAAAGATAAGGCACCAGCTTTCACAAAGCGAGAGAAAGTTGGGACTGGAAAAGGTCCGAAGGTTGATTTTGTTGTAGATCCTGTTGATGGTTCAACGGCTTCCTCCAAGGGTAGGAAAGACGCCATCTCTGCCCTTGCTTGTGCGCCTGCTGGATGTCTACAAGTACTCCCTGATGATGGTTACTATTTCAAAGTGGCCACTGACCATAGTTCGGTAGGTAAGATTTCGCTTGACATGTCTGTTGAAGAGATTGTCCGGACGGTGGCTCGAGAGAAAGGCTTGCTTCTTCAGAACTTCACTGTGATTATGCTGGAACGTGAAAGACATCTAGAAATCTTGAAGACACTTAGGAGATTAGGAGTGAGAATAATTTTGATTCCTGACGGCGATATTGCAGCTGCGGTTGTCACGTGCAGACCAGGTTCAGGCGTACATCTCCTCCTAGGAGCAGGAGCCGGACCTGAAGCAACGATTGCTGCCACTGCACTGAAGTGTCTCGGAGGAACCATGCTGGTTAAAGCTTGGCGGGACAAGAAGGATGATCCCAACCGGCTGGACAGACTCATGTCAGACAATGTTGATGTAGACAAGACTTATACTGAAGACGAATTGGCAAAAGGTAACGAACTTGTCTTTGCAGCCTCCGGAGTGACCAAAGGCGAACTGCTGGATGGTGTACGCTTCATTCCAAATGGAGCTGTTGTGAACTCGATTTGCATGCGACTGCCAAGTGGAACGGTTGAAAGGTCGGAAACCACCATGAAATTCGAAGGACACCCAGTGTACAAGCAGTTCTTATCGTGACAATCGCAAGGGCGAGATATTCACCAGCACAACAGCCTTCGGCACCCTATCATAATTCATTGAAGCCCACCTTGTGGTTCGGATACGGTCACTAAAGCTATCCCCACACCGACTAGACTTACACCTGCACACGCGAAGAAGGGGAATTCTGGAGAGGCGATATCCCATAAGAAGCCTCCAATCGTTGAGCCCAATACGAGTCCAAAATTCCGGAATCCATTGAAGATTCCCATTCCCCTTCCTCTACGTGAAGTTGGGACTAGACTGGCAAACATAGCGTTGATTGAAGGATTAGAGGCTGCACGTCCAAGTCCCCTAAGCATCATAACAAGCAGCAAGGGCCAAAAACTACCTGAAAAAACGATCAAGATTGCCGAAGCGGCATCCACAATCTTACCAAGAATAAATATGGATTTCCTACCTGTCCTGTCCGCAATTGTTCCAATAGGCAAGGCTGTGACAAGTGTTACAGCTCCCATCACGGAAAACAGAACGCCTACACCTGCCTCTGAAATGCCAAGCCTCTCATCAGCAAAGACAGACAACACTGGTTGGACTAGCGAGCTGGAAAATGACACGACAAGAATCGCAATGCAAAGACCCAGAAAAGTCTTTGTTTTAGGCGTAATGGTACGAATGAAAGCTCCAAATGAAGGTGTATCGCTATCGTTATTTTTGTCATGAGAAGGTAAGTGGGATGATTCATCTCTCGATGGATCTTGAAATGTCTCTGTTACGATCGAGGCGACTAAGATCATGGCTGCAAACGCCAGTCCGCCACAGATGAAGAATGGAAAGGCTGCCGTGAAAACATCGGCTACTATTCCTCCTAGACCTGGACCTATGACCATGCCGAGAAACCACATGGACGAGTACAGGCTCATCGCTTTGGTCCTGTCTTTCGGCGAGGTAATGTCTGCAACCATAGTGATTATAACAGGCCACACTATCCCTGACGCCAAACCCTGCAAAGCCCTCAGAAGAATCAGCTGATTTATGTCTTGCGAAAATCCGTATAAAGTCATAACAATAGAATATGAAAGCAGACCAGCGATCACAGGCTTTTTCCTTCCAATTCTATCAGCCAACCACCCACCAGGAAAAGTGGTGATTATTCTTGTTACTGCAAAGGAAGCTGTCAAAAGCCCAAGATGAAAACCTGAAGCACCGAAGCTTCTGGCGTAAATCGGCAGAAGCGGCATAACCAAACCAAAACCCAGCATACTGACGAACACCGCGAAACATAACGGAAAGAGCTCCCTATATCTGAAAAGCAGCTTCACATCACTCTTAAACTCTTGAAGCACCCTTCCACCAGTTCATACGGCTTATGACCAACACGTAACTGTACTCCTCAAAAAAAACCTTTAGGATTGAAAATTGCTCAAAGGATCAGCAAAGCAGATGTGAAGCTTTGTAAGAAAAGCAGGCTTTAAAGCTGAAAACTGGTGGGGCTGGGAAGATTTGAACTCCCGTCCCGAGCGCCCGAGGCTCAGAGCCTAGACCAAGCTAGCCGACAGCCCCAGCCTGTGCTTTGACAGTCTTGAACATACTCTTAGTCATTGGTCATAAAAACTTTGGTCAACAACTTGCCGAAGTTGTTCCGAGAGACTATGCCGCCAAGCTTAATTGGTTGAAAGATTCGAGATCAATAGTTCTTCCAATGAAGTGAAACTGGGAATTAGAATTTCAATCATTAGTTTTTGTCATACATGTCGATTCATAACGTATAAGTCGAAGTTTCGATCTGTCCTTTTTCCGGTCTAGATGCCGATCAAGGTGGATGTTCTGATCGAGATTCCCTGTTTCAAATGTTTATTCTGGAACCCAAAGCGCACTAGTCCACAACACTGTAATCCTAACCATTGCAGAGAGTTAACAGATTGGCTTCAAAAACAGATGGAAGACCAACAGGAAACGGGAGAATTTTCGGTTCTCTCAGACACATCACACGTTAAAGCAAGCGGAAAATGAGACAGAATCAGATTCAGCGATTTCCTGCAGGTTTCATGGAGACACCAAACATTGGACTAAGAAAGCAAATCTCAACAATAAGATCTGCAGTATCTTTCTAATAGAGTCATCTTTGTCTTTTTAAGCCGCATTGAAGAACTTTAGGACAAACTAAACATTCATCGGGTATAGCGGCTCTTTCTGGAAGCGAGTTTAGGAAGCCAAAGTAGTGAGCACACTTTGCGGGTGAGTTGAAAACCCTTGGATACTCAGTCGCTCTGACTCCCACAATCTTCATGCCTTCGAAAATTACATCCACTCTCGAACTGCAGTGCGGACAAGCGTAATAGGTTCGCCGAACAATTTCACAAGTGTCGGTCAAGGCTGTCAGCTTGTTAAAGGTCTTCTCACACCCGCTGTACGGACACTTCAGCTTTTCACTGTGAGAGTGTAACTGCATGTTCACCGCTCTCGTTATATGAGCTGCAACGTATATCTTTAATATTAAGATTTAATAAACATTCCTGCAGCAGTGTACAACACAAATACACTAACATGGACGAGACCTACAGGAAACCTAGGATTTGGAACGCACTTGAATCGCTAATAAAAGCGATCTGCCAACACCTTTTGCTAGTCCTTAAGCTTCGGACCTCTGCTCTCTACATGATATGGCATTCTACCTGTCCTGAAGATCACGAGTTTATCCTCAAACTCATTTAAATAAGCCAAAACAAGCCTTTTACCTCTGTCGCTCAAAGCATAGACAGGAATTGTCACGCCAAGCTGCAACAATGCTCTCTTTCCTATCTCTTCCCTCACAACTTTGGAAGCGCTTGCACACACCACATCAGCTCTAACCACGTGTTTCAAATCATCCTTCATCACACAAGTATTACAGACGGAAAACGCCAACACGTCTAATCCAGTCTCTCTTGAAAAATCTCGAATTTTGCTAATCTTCTCAGCTCGGAAGCCAGCGACACTCACAGCGACACGCTTAAACCCTAGATCGCACGCTCGTCTAACACCTTCAAGTTGATCGATAACCGCCCTTTGAGGATCTAGAACATGCCCACCATTGGCCTCAACGTGTCCAATAATATCCGGGATAGGCGAAGTCCTTATGACTCCGGTTAGCCGCGCTCCAATGCCTTGCACAAGCTCGCCGTTCGGTGTTATGACCGTACCTGCTCCCTCGGCAACGACAACGGCACAATCAACAAGCCTCCTTTCAAGCCAAACGCGCATCATCTCGGACGCACCATAAGCCACAACAGGAGCAACGTCAAACTTGCGGTTTCCACAGCAGAGACCGAACCCTGAAATCTTCATTTCCACGCTCTCTTGCACCGCTTTGGTATCAATTTCTTTGGTTCCGTAAAGAGCCTCATGCAAAGGACAATACTCAACCAAAGGTTCACTCAAAACCTCTACGCCCTTCTCTGAAATCCTCACACGGGATCCACAACAGTAGATCTCATGCTCACCCCTGACGTTCATTACCAATCACTTTAGATTAAACCAACAGCAGGATCTTAATTACTTTCTGGCACACAATTCAGGCAAGCCTGATCAAGTTTTTCCTCAGAAACTCCATTACGCAGCAAAGTGGAGCCCCGGGCGGGATTTGAACCCGCGACCAACAGCTTACGAGGCTGCCGCTCTACCTGTCTGAGCCACCGAGGCCCCCCGATACGTGAATGATGAAAAGAGGATTTTAAATGTTCGCAAGAGCAGCAAAGAAAACAACTCGGCAGACCTACTCCTCACAAATTCTTTTCCGCTTTGTGAAGGTTTTTCATCAGCAGTTCACAGCACCTTTCTTCCCGACCAGAAAAGCTGAATGTATTCTTGCTGAGAACTTAAATGGATAAGAAAAGAACTGAAAGAACAGTAGTAGGAGAGAAAACTAAGTGAAAGTTGCCGGAATAGTCGCCAGCCCGAGAAAAGATGGCAACACAACTGACATGATCAAACATGCGTTACAATACCTCCAGAAGAAAGAAGTAGAGACTCATCTCTACAACTTGTTCGATTTCGAGATAAAACCATGTGGTGTAGACTGTAACGTAGAATGTTACGAACAAGCTTCTTCTGATGGAAGAATATGCCCAATCGACGATACAGATGAACTGACAAGATTTGTGAGGATAATTTATGGAACAGATGGCGTCATTCTGGGAACCCCATGTTATAGCTTCGACGTTCCGGCCCAATTGAAGGCATACCTGGAAAGAAGCGAACTGAAGGAATACAAAGACAAGGTCGTAGGCATAATTGCTCTGGCTTCTCTCGGCGGCATCCATACAGTGTCAACAATAACCTCGAATCTTATCCATCACGCACAGCCGATCATAGCTGGGTGGACGATATTAACACGTTTCTACCGAGAGAAGGGGCAAGCCATCCGAGAAAGAAACAACAGAGAATCAGTAGAGAGACTTGCACATCAGATGCATTTATACCTAAACGATCTTCAGAGATGAAGTAAATGGGTGAACAGCTAGGAGAACGAGAAATAATAGAGATCATCCAAAATCGACTAGACAAAATGGCGAAGCTTCCTGTACCTTTCGGTGATGACGTATCCGGCTATGATATTGGAGAAGGCAACCTTGCGATCTTAAAGACTGATATGCTTGTCGATAAGACAGATGTCCCTCCAAGCATGAGTCTTTGGCAAGCCGCCCGGAAAGCAGTCGTTATGAACGTCAGCGACTTTGCAGCCAAAGGCGTAAGGCCTCTTGCCATGCTTGTCTCGCTTGGACTACCCAAAAGACTAACAGAAGAAGACATAAAAAAAATCGGGGAAGGACTCAACTCAGGTGCACGTGAGTACAACTCATATGTAATCGGCGGGGACACGAATGAAGCGTCAGACCTCATTATTAGTCTCTCAGTTTTCGGATTGGAGAAAAGAGATCTGCTGATGTTGAGAGATGGAGCGAAGCCTGAAGATATCGTCGCTGTGACCAACAATTTCGGGAAGACCTATGCTGGCTTGAAGGTTCTACTCGACGATCTTGTTGTGCCTGATGAGATCCGTGAGACTCTTGTCGATTCAGTCTTGATGCCGCACGCCCGTCTACAGGAGGGACTGGCTCTAGCTCAAACAGGAGCTGTCACGGCTTCTGTGGATTCAAGTGATGGTTTGGCCTGGAGCCTCCATGAGATTGCAAAGGCAAGCAGCGTTGGATTTCGAATTGATAGTCTGCCCATCGCTAGAGAGGCTGAAATATTTGCAGTAGCCAACGATTTGGACTCTGCAGAGCTAACACTTTACGGAGGAGAAGAATACGAACTGGTTCTGACCGTGAAGCCAAAGCTCTGGGATGAAGCCGAAGAGGCTGTCAGTAACGTCGGAGGCATACTACAGCCTATCGGAAAAGTCACGGATGAAGAACAAGTTCAGTTAGATATTCAAGGAGAAACAAGTATAATTGAAGGAAAAGGATGGGAACACTTCAAGGGCGGCAAGGTTTAATCAAGATGAAGCCATAATTCAAATGAAGCCTAATGCTCGACATCACCGACTATCCAACGGTCCGCAGAGCAGTCTTTTATGAAAATATCAGAGGTGGAAAAGTCAGGTGCACTCTATGCGAAAGACAGTGCAGGATTTCCTCCGGTTCGAAAGGACTCTGCAAGACGCGAATGAACATAGATGGCGAACTCTACACGTTGATATATGGCGACATAAGCGCCGTTGAAAGTCGCACCATTGAAATTAAACCATTCTTTCACTATTGGCCAGGTTCAACCGCTCTCACATTCTCAACATGGTCATGCAATCTTGACTGCATCTGGTGTCAGAACTTCAACCTCTCAAAGACCGAACCTGACCCTGCAAGAGCAGTCTACTGTACACCTCAAAAGATCGTGGAATCTGCAATCTGCAACCACGATTCTGGCTTATGTGCCAGTTTTCAGGAACCTACTTTGCTCTCCGAATTTGCAATCCCGCTTTTCGAGCTAGGCAAAGCTCACGGAATAGACTATTGCTGCTCCGTTTCAAACGGCTACATGACCTTGGAAGTATTGGAAGCCCTTTGTAGGGCGGGCATGGATGGTCTCAGAATAGATGTAAAAGGCGACAATGAGACGTATGAGAAGTATTGCGGAGGCGCGGACGTCGAGAAGATCTGGAGAAACGCTCAAAAATCCAAAGAGTTGGGAATTCATATAGAGATTGTCAACTTAGTTGTTAGGGACGTTAACGATGATGAAGAAAGTCTACAGTGGATCATTCAGAAACATCTGGAGAAAGCTGGATCTGAGACGCCTCTCCATTTCACAAGATACTTTCCAGCCTACAGATTCAGGAAACCACCAACAAGAATCGAAACCTTGGAGGAAGCCTACAGGATGGCCAAGATTGCTGGTATTAAATACCCCTATATAGGGAACGTTCCTGGTCACGAATACGAGAATACATACTGCCCAGAATGTGGCAAAGGCCTAGTGACAAGACAAGGATATCAAGTTATAAGATACACGGTGACTAACGAAAAGAGATGTCCAGATTGCAGAACTTACATTCCAATAACAGGACACTACGCAAGGTTCCTGAACAGGCGACCCGAACTATAAAGATGAAGATGAATCTTCCTGTATAGGTTCTAGTCAGCTATACAGATGTGAAAACTACGGAACGTGCTCTTGACCTACCTGCATAAACAATAAGCAGCAGTAGTCAGGCAAAAGATCAGGAAAAAGGATACTAGCTTTCAAAGGATCTTCTGCCTGTTAGAAAACGTAGTATTGAATGTTGATTTTCACATCTTTGAAAGGAAAATTTATATGAGGAGCTATTTGCTTTTGGTATAATCTCGCTTCGCGATCCAGATTTTCGGGCGAAAATCGTGGACTCATTCCCTCTCGGTTTGGGTCTCAGATTCACGTTTTTTCGCGACGGTGACTGATCCTTTCAGATCTGGATGTCTGATCTGTGCGTTTGGGAATATTTTTTCGATCTCCTTTCGTATCTTAGCTAGGTCGACATCTCCGAAGGTCTTTATGTGGATTATGGGTCTTTCGTCTTCGTCATAGCTTACAGAAACTGTATATCCTGAGCCTACTTCGACCTGCGTTGGCTCAAGAATAAAAGAATCCTCTGTGTCCACCTCGACAAACTTTTCCAGCCCTCGCTTCTCTCTACGAATCGACATTGGAATCACAATCTAACGAAAGCAGGTGTGAAGATTAAAGGTTTTTTCGTTTGAATAAGGATTGAGGATCTGTGCAAGCTGTATTAATGAATCATCATTTTCTCTTCGTATTTTTTCAAGTGTTCAGTAGCTTCAGAAATATCCATGAAGAGCTTGTTGACTCTTTCTACGTCTTCAAGCGCGATTTCCTTTCGATTGGCGCTTTTAGCGTTCTGGGCAGCCAGACTCAGCAGTTGAACCGAATAGCGTAAAGACGTCTTAGCCCCGACTTCGGTTAGCTTTGCCAGTGCTTTTTTCTTAGCTTTTGTCTTCTCTTCTTGGGAGCGAATCCTCAGAATCTCTCCAATACTTTCGGCGTCATATTCTTCAGTACCGATGATGACTGAGCGATCGACAAGGTCAAGAGGAAATCCCATAGGACTCTTGACATCGGTACCTCGGATTGTGGTGACACCTCGATTTGTTGCCAGAATCGTGATAGGAACAAGTTCGCTTTCAATGGCTCTTCCGAGAAAACTGAAGGCCTCCAGATCTAGAAGATGAGAATCATCGATGAAGAGAACCCCTGGATGGATGAAAGCTTTTCCTTCATCAACCATCTTCTTGACTGCTTCATCCACTGCAGTACGGATTTCTGTATCTATCTCTTTAGTTTGCGAACCGCCCGTGAATAGAGAGAAGAATCCGCCGCCGACTCTTTGACGGGCATTGATCTCGTCCATATCTGACAATGTCAAAGTGTAGACAAACTCCTTCTCTTTCAGCACATCGCCTTGAGGACGCGGTATTTTCTTCCTGACATCTATGTCAAGGGCCTTTCCTTTGGTGCTTTCTAAGCTTAGTCCTAGGTTGACCACTCGTCCTGTTTCAGCGTCGATTTGGACCACGAAGCCTTCTGATATGTTCTGTTGAATCACTTGTTGCGCTATGCTTGAGCCTGCTTCGATCGTCTTTTCCTGATCTTTGGTTTTCAGTGTGAGTCTGATACTTTCTGGAACCTTTTGGTACGGGTTGTAGGGATGGGGAGCAGTCTTTATGTCCATGCCGATGAGTTCACCTTCGTATACTTTTCTCATCTCATGAATCTCAACACCAATACATTTTCTCATTGCTTCAATAAGGATCTCTGTCTTCTTACGTTCGGTACTGTAGATCTCGCTCCCGCTTATCTGAATGAAAGGAACGTTTGCCCCTAACTCTTTAGAAATCGCCACAGCGATAGCTGTCTTTCCTGTTCCAGGAGGACCTGCGATGATCACCGTCTTGCCGCTTAGCTTTCCTTCCTTTATCATTTGAATCACAAGGCCAGCCGCTTCTCTGGCTCTTGCTTGGCCAACCATACCATCCTTTATCCTTACAGCTTTCAGCTCCTTGTCGAGACCTAACCCTTTAATGTGCGTATGGGCGCCAATTCTTTCAAACCTTGTCTTGGGTTGTGTCGGCAATTCTTTGATGGACGCCATAAACATTCCGCCTATTAGATTCAAAATCGCAAAATAAAACTCAGGACGGTTAAATATAAAACTTAGCTTGGTTCACATACTCCTTAGAATGCCTTAGACTCTTTTGGCCCTTCTCTATCAAGCATAAAATTCAGAATGGTTATGCAGGAGGCTGCCAGATATGGTCGTTTACCAAGCGAAACCTTTTCACCATATCTTAAAGCAAAAGCCTCTACTCTCTTTGGCAAACCAATATGATCTCCCAAGACAAAGACAAGATTACGGTTCATTCGAATCTCCATAATGTCTTTTCCTCCTTCTTCAAGTACAAATATGGAAGTCTTGTCGGCTTTTCTCTTCAGAAGAGACTCGAAACTTTCTTTGCTGATGGTTATGCCTGGATGAAGTTTCCCTGAGAGAACCTTCCTGAGAATGCTTCCCCATGTTTCTTGGTCAGTACGCACATCTCTAATGTTCGCCCCGTCAATCTCCAGATGGAGGGGAGGAGATGGTGGACCACTCAATATTGCATGGAATACAACGTCTTTCCGAATTCCATGAGAAAGGAAAAGACTGGCTTCAACGCATTCATGGACAATATCTAATCTGCCAGCTTCTCGCAGACTTCTGAACTCTGGTGAAGTCTTGCCCTTCCGGGAGTACAGGATGAACTCACGCATTTTTTGATTAAACTCGCAACTTTTCTATATCCACTTGAGATATCGCACGTTGTGGAGCCCCGGGCGGGATTTGAACTCGCGACCTACGGCTCTCTTTGCCTGATATACAAGGCCGTTGCTCTAACCACTGAGCTACCGGGGCTTCAAACATTATAGGAGACCATGTGTCGAAGATAAATGTGTTCGCTGGAAGCCGAGACAGTTCTCGCATACCAAGGGATATTGGAGGATCATAACCCTACCATTCAGGGCTTCATTTTCTCCTGAGTGTGCCTTATCTTTTCCATGAACATCGGACATTTCTATCGATTCCTCTCCATGAATTTCTTGACCAAAAACACTTATTATCAACGACGCAATATTTATATCTGCGAGAACTACCTCAACAGTATTTTGAATACGTTACTGTAGGCGATAGGTTAGATGCAACCCGCATCATTGCGATGGAGGGTGAAGGGTGAAGTGAGCAAGAAGCTCACAGTGATACCATGCATAGGCAAGATGTTCACCGTAACGCCAAACAGATACTGCCACAAGGCCCGACATGTTACGCCGTCTGGTGGATGGCTAGGCTTGAGCGCTGAAGAAGGGCGTGGCCAGCCGCGAAAGTGCCCCGGGTAAGCGTATGCAGCTGTAGAACCGGGGATTCCTGAATGGGACTTCCTACTGCGATTCTTCGGAATCGCGGTGCTCCTGAAAGGGAGCAGTAACCCTCCGAACTGAAGCATCTTAGTAGGGGGAGGAAAAGAAACCAATTGGGATTCCCTTAGTAGCGGCGAGCGAAAAGGGAAAAGTCCAAACTGAACCTTGTGAGGAAACTTGCAGGGAATGTGGGGTTGTGGGTCCGGCTTCCTCCTCATTAGTAAAGCTGAAGTGGCCTGGAACGGCCCGCCATAGAAGGTGAAAGCCCCGTAAGCGTGAGCTGGAAGGAGTTGAGCTGGAATCCCAGAGTACGGTACCCTGGTTTGGGTGCAGGAAACTGGAAGCCACCAACTTCCAAGACTAAATACGTCTCAAGACCGATAGCGCACTAGTACGGTGACAG
>CAYGAG010000005.1:68641-86384 GCA_964347765.1 uncultured Candidatus Bathyarchaeia archaeon | reverse complement strand
CCTTTTTAGTACGCTCCAATACCCATCCTGCATAAGCTGCTACTGCCAATTGAATCACCTCCTTATCCTGTCAATCCTATTTATTAGTTTTTAGCGCGCGCATGCATGACAGCGTCGGCTATCAGAAGCAGTTAGTTGGTAAGAAGTAGTTTTGTTGTCTGAATGCGAATGTGAGCGGAGCGAACATGAGCAACGGTTTTGAATGACTGGCTGATACACAAAAAAAGAAGGGTCATTTGCGTTTTCTGAACATCATTATGTTTTGCGGCGTTGTAAGTACGTAAGTCCAACCGTTGTCTATTAGTTCACCAGCTTCCTTTTCATTTCTAGCTATTGCGTGATGGTAATTTTGACTTTCTTCGTCAAATTCTACTATGTGGGTGTAAACTAGCGTTGAGTTGATGTTTCGGTGTCCTAGTCTTTGTTGAACGTGGAGGAGGCTTTTTGTTTCACTATATAGCTTGGTTGCGTGGTAGTGTCTGAACGTGTGGAAGTGTATTTCTTTGAGTCGTGGGTTTTGTAGTTTTTCTGCTAGTCTGTTTCGTTGTTGGGTGAAGTCCCATCGGTGTCCGTTTAGTCTTGTCTTGCTGAATATGTATTCGTTGTTCTTTTGGTAGTGCGTAGAGCATTTGGATTAGTTTGGCTGATATGCGTACTTGTCTTGGGTTGCCGTGTTTCTCTGCTTTGCATTTGATTGTGTTCTTCTCAAGGTCTAAATCAGTCCATTTACAGTCCCATAGTTCTCCTATTCTGAATCCTGTTTCCTTTAATGCTAGTAGTGAGGTTGCTAGCTTCTTTGTACAGCCGTTGATTAGTGCGTCTATCTCTTTTTGTGTTGGTACGAATGGGATTGAGGGTTTATGTTTATAGTATGGTGGTTGCCATTTGATTCCATGCATTTTTGCGTAGTTTTCATAAGCATATACTACTATCTGTTTGTGTCCGTTGCTCCATGTTTCTCTTGTTGCTATGAAGAGTTTGACTTCTTCGGGATCGTCTAGGTTCACGTTGTTCTTGATTAGTTGTTTGATTATCTTTGCTTTTGTCTTTATTGTTGCCTCACTGTATCCGTTTTTCTTTAGGTGGAATAGGTATTCTATCAGTTTTCCTCTGCTAGAGGTGAGGGATTGGTTAAAAAGCTGGCGAGATTGGTCGTAACCCGTCTTCTGTTTATTGTGGCATTCAGCTTATCGGGCTACCCGCACTTCAGGTAGATTCTTCATTAGTGTCTGTTTGCCCTTTCCACCTGCAGGGCGGCCGTTTCACCGGTTCACATCCAGCATTCTCAACAACTTAACATGTATCATGGGCACTTGCTGGTTGGACGTTTCGTTTCTGCTCCGTAGCCAAGGCTTTCACCTTACTTCCTTGCGGACGTTGCAGTTCTACATGTGGGACGGAGTTTCCTCAAGCCTTTGGTTAGAGGCTCGAAAGCCACACACCAACTCGCCAGCCACAGATGTATTGAGTAACGGAACCCAATAAGAATTGTGCAATCCTTATTTAGCCTTCAGCTTTATCAATGGTTTTGGATGGAAAGCCAGGTTGTCCAGAAATGTCTTACTGATAACTGGAACTCCGCGTGTGGGAAAAACATCAGTTGCACAGAAACTTGCGTCACGACTCAACGCATTCTATGTGAATCTGACTGATCTAGCTCTTAAAGAGAATCTTATTCTAGGCAAGAATAAGAAAAGAGACTCCATTGTGATTGATGAACTCCGTATGCGTCGCAAAATCCGTGAAGTCATTCAAGACTGCGCAAGTGAGAATATAATAGTGGACGGGCACTATGCTGCAAACGTTGTGCCAAAAGAACTCACAGAGCATGTTTTCGTTTTGAGGCGTGATCCTGTTGAACTGCGACGGTTAATGGAAAGATCCGGCTTTTCTGGACGTAAACTCTGGGAGAATTTAGCTTCTGAAGTCTTGGATGTCTGCCTGCTGGAAGCACTGAATACCCACGAAAAAGGAAAGGTTTGTGAAATTGAAGTCTCCGGGAAGAACGTGGAGATAATCGTTGAAGAGATTATGGGCATCCTAAATGGTTCGAAAGAATGTCTTGTAGGGGTCGTGGATTGGCTTGGCAAACTTGAAAAAGACGGCTTATTGGAGGAGTATCTAAGAATCTAATCGTAAGGTCTAACTCAGGTCTTGAGCAAGCCGTCTTTTTGTCAGCAGCATTATCTTCCTTCTGTTAGCATAGGATTTCGCGTGATCGCTGAACTTGTCCCCTATAATTATAGGGTTCGACAAACCTGCATCGTCGGAAGCCTGGTCAAGATTGATTATAACGTTGATACCTATAGTTCTGTTCCAATCCTTGATCCGGACTCCTTGGGGCGAAGGACCCCTCTGAACTACCAGATCAAATTTCCTGAGAAGCCCACTTGAACCTTCCATCTCCGTCTCTTTTCGCTCCACTCTGTAACCTTTCTTCCTGAAATATCGGGCTGCCAACCTGAACAGCTTTGATTTTGATTTGTTCTTGTCTTTCTCTCTAGTACTCATCTATTCTCCTCTTGCTCAGCTTTATTTATCTGTCAATGTGAAAAAGTCTTTCGGACGGATCGAAACAGTGACCTCCCATATCATAGTCGCCTGCCGAAAATGTGGTCGTGTGTTTGCCGCCGGAGCCGAACAGAAGACCAGAACCTGCCCCTACTGCGGCGTCAGAATCAACTTGTCTAGGTGTAGACGTCTCGCCACCGCAGACAATGCAGAAGAAGCATCTTTAATTGTGAAGAGACTGAAGCGAAAGATCGCAGAAGAGCGGAAAAACTGAAGAACAAGAATAATCCAATTAGACGAGACGAGATTTTGGGTTAACCAAAAATCTTTAAGCAAATCCTAAACTATTTCTTTCGGCGAGGACGCGTGTTGAGAAGTGAGACCAGATTGGCTCCACAAGAGAGCCGATATCTGGCACTGATTTATAGACAGCAGATTGAAGAAGGAAAGAGAATCACGACGACAACCTTAGCCAGATCTTTCCAAGTCAGTCCGGCAACAGTAACTGAGATGCTTCAGAAACTCGCAGAAAAGAGGTTGACGAAATATACCCGCTACTACGGAAGCGAGCTTACTGAAAAAGGCATCTCTGAAGCCGAAAAACTGCTCAGAAAGCACCGTATCCTAGAGTTTCTGTTCGTGGATTTTTTGAGGTACGATGCAGAAAAAGCTTGCCGAGAGGCTTCCAAAATCGACTACTACTGTTCTGAAGACTTGGTGGATGATATTTGTCGGGCTTACAGACATCCAGAAGTTTGTCCATGCGATAAGGAGATATTCAAGGACCCAGCATGCGAACGGGAGGATCAAGAACGTGAGGATGAATGATGCCTGCAAAGATATCAATCCCTGGTTTGGCCTTCTGCTTCGATAGCAGAAATAGGATGTGAGGGGGTCTGAGCGTGGACACTTTTGCATGGATATTTGGAACAACCTTTGGAATCAGTTTGGTAGCATCTGTTGGAGCCTTAACTTTGTTTCTGAAAGAAAAACTGCTGAATAGGATACTGCTGGTCTTTGTCGCTCTTTCGGCAGGGGCTCTAGTTGGGGGAGCCTTTCTGCATCTGTTGCCTGAAGCAATTGCAGAAGTTGGTGTAGGCGAAGAGGCTATCCTTCATGTGTTTCTGTATCTTCTTCTAGGTTTTTCCGTGTTCTTTGTTCTCGAACAGCTTATCAGATGGCATCATCATCACGCCACTTCCCACCCTAAAATCATGCCTTTCTCCTATCTGATTTTAATAGGTGATGCCATTCACAACTTCATCGACGGAGTCGTACTGGCAGCTTCATTCGTAATAAGCCCTGTTACAGGAATAATCACTGCTGCAGCAATAGCTCTGCACGAAATCCCGCAAGAGATCGGCGATTTCGGAGTTCTAGTCTATGGAGGATTCACAAAGGACAGAGCGTTAATCCTGAACTATATGTCAGCTACGACTGTAATCTTCGGAGGGATAACAGGTTACCTACTCCATGCCTGGATAGGATCCTCGATTGTCTTCATGCTGCCTTTCGCAGCTGGAAATTTCATCTATATCGCTACTACAGACCTTATTCCCGAGATCAGGTACAAAGAGGGTCTTAAGGAATCCTTAGCCCGATTCCTGACGTTTTTGATAGGTGTGGGACTAATGTTGATACTCAAGCTGATTCATGTTTTTCACTAAAGCATCTTCAGTTGCTGAAGCATTTGACACGCCCTACACATCTTCTCAACTGTTGGCTCCCCGCAAATCTCGCATTGGTTAAGATTCCTCTTTTCTGAGACACTCATCGAAGATCTGATTTTGTCGATTGAATGGAACAGTGTGGATTTCGAACCTGCATGTTTGTGTTCCATTCTGTTGAGAAAGAGGCGAATATCATTTCTCATGGCTTCAGAAGCGTATGGACACGGTTTGTCTTGAAACCTTATCTTCTTGACAAGAGCATAGAGAACCGTTTCTCTTTCCGGGATCTTTATGAAGGGCTTTATTCTCTGCGCAAGCTTGGGACGCACATTTTCTGTAACCGGTTTCGCCCTGAATATCCTTGAAGGATCACCGTGAAGAATATTCAAGAGAATAGTTTGTGTTTCGTCATCTAGATTATGGGCTGTGGCGACCTTCTTCGCCTTCGCTTCCCTTGTGGCGATGTTAAGTGCTTTTCTTCTAAGGACACCGCAAAAGGAACATGCCGTTAACCCAGTCTCATCTCCTTCTCTAATACGTGTAACAATCTCATCTTGCGAATACCCATAGAGCTCTTTGAAAGAGACGACTCGATGCTCTATCCCCAGTATTTCGCAGTTTTCCTTCGCCACCTCTAAAGCTTCGTCACGGTACTCTTTTATTCCCTCATCAACTGAAACAGCTACTAAAGACGATTCCGGAAAGTCTTGCTCCAGCTTGGCTAGTACATGTAGTAGGACCAGACTGTCCTTTCCACCAGATACAGCGACAGCTATCCTATCATCGTAGTCCAGCATGCCATACTTAGCGATAGTCGCCCGAACTTTTTTCTGAATGGACCTGACAAAGCATCTCTGGCAAAGTTTCTCTCCAGAATACGGTCTGAAGTAGAAAGCATCTGTTCGCAGGCAGATCGTGCAGGGGGCAGCATTCATAAAGATTTCACCTGTCTCAGATCTCTTCTGGAAATCACTAAATCAAACCGATACAATAGTCTTTTTAGAAAGGGAAAAGAATGGTTAGAAAACCCGAGCTGCGGCAGGAATTCCGAGAAGTGTTCTATAGTGTTGAACACTGGGCTTTGCTTGAAAGGCTGAGACAGAAGGCCATCAGAGTAATGGAAGTGCTGCAGAAAGCACATTTGGAAACCTTTGTCCACGGCAGCCTTGCGAGGGGTGATGTTACCCAAAAGAGTGACATCGACATCTTCATAGGCCATCAAGTATCATCCTTCAGCGTGCAGACGGCTCTCGAAAGAGCTCAGTTGCCTATCAACAGGCGTCTGGTCGTTCAAGCCACGCCAATGTATGCATTGAAGGCGTATATCGAAATTGGTAAAGACACAGTCATCTCGTTTCCCTTGATGAAGACACGGAAGGTTGAAAGGGAATTCTACAGGTTTGGCGGTCAGGCTTCACTCACGGATCTGAGGAACGACTTGCGGATCGTGGGAGTAGACAAGCGGCTAATGCATATTAAACCATTAGCCTATGGACATGAAGAAAGCAGTATAATTGGACGTGAAGAGCTCATCGCCAAGTTGTTAGGTATATCAGTTCAGACTGTTCTTGACCGTGTTCATGCTCTTCTTAGAAGGGATGAGATAGGGAGAACCGGAGTGTTCATAGAAAGGGAGCTTTCGGAGGATGAAACCTTTGAGATGATGTTGCAGAGACTGGTGGATAAGAATCCGTCGGTTCGGAGAAGGTTAAGGACAGGCTAAGCCTAGCGCAAAGGGTAACGGAGAAGGGCGGCGATTCCCCCTAAGGCCAAGAGTTTTTCTCCAGCTTCATGTTCAGTGCTTATGATCATTACTTTGCCTCCTTTCTCTTCCGCGGTTTTCATAAGTCTTTCCACATTCCTTCTCTCTTCATCTGAAGATTTCCGCAAGATTGTGTCAGCCAACACTGTGGTTTCTATAGCGCCGAGGGCCGCAGCACTCTTCACCTCTTCGATGCCATAAGAAACGTCGTATCTCTTCTTGCCGAGCCTCCTTAAAATCTCCTCAACGATTTCAGCTTCCTCCGCGATTCGCGTGTGCTTCATGGTCTTCAACAGTACGCCAGACCTTAGGGCTTCCTGTATCCCTGCAACACCGCCATTGTTCACGCTTCTCACATCAACGACTGATTCTGCGATTTCTCTGTCTTCCTTTTCTACGAGTTTGTCGAAATCGCTTTTCACGAAGCCTACGCCGATTATCGCTATTGGGCTACGTAGCTGGGTCCAGACTTGTCGTAGGCTTTGTAGTGCGTTATGCAAGTATTCTTTCATTGCCGTACTCCTCTTCTCGGCTTCAAGTTTGCCGGGAAGCTTAGTCTTCTCTTCCATGTTGACATCAATACCATACTGTTTAGTCGTAGCAATCGCGTAGCCTTCGTCATCAATGGAGATTATTATTATGGGTCTCTCCGATGTTTCCCCAGCTCTCTTTAGTCTGTCAACGTGGTGGTGTGCCCATTTTTTCTTCACAATGGTAAGTGGCTTGTTCAAACCTATGCTGATTGTGTGGTGAGGACCGGTTGGAACCTTGTCTGGGGCCTCACAGATCCTTCCGTGAACCCTGAGCCTGCCCAGAAGCTTATCCCACTCAACCTTTTCAACTCTTACGCCTAAGAAGACAGAGACCCGTTCTCCTCGTCTAGGTCTAGCATATTCCTGATCGGTCTTCATTTCACGCTTCGTACGGGCATAGACTTTGTCGTCTTCATAGATGACATTGTACAGATGCCACAGATCATCAAGGGTCTCAGGGATAGCCTTTGCAAAACCTTTCTTCAAGTTTATCTCGATGATCCTCAAGACCCTAGCCTTCTGTGAACACTCAGCAATCAAATATCAGACCTAATATTCTCAATATTAGTCTTAGCTTGGATGTTAACGTACGGTTGGATGAATACGCAGATTTTGAGTCCGTGCCATTCTTGAATTGATTCTGAAACCAGATGAGGATGGTTGTGGAAAACTGAAGACGTGAGCCTGTGTAGTAGGTGAGTTCTTATTTTTTTTCGATCTCTGAAAACGTTATCAGGTCGACACTTAGGGGTTTGCTGACGGTTTCGGAAAGGCGTGAGGCGATTACAGTTTTTATGTTTCTTTTGTTTGCTAGGTCAACTATCCGTTGAGTGATTATTCCATCAAAGATTATAGTCTCAACGTCGTCTTTCTGTTGTAGTTCATCAGCCAACCGACTCACCGGTATTCGATCTATCTGCTCTGCTTTATTATCGAGGAGAACGGCTTCCAGAGTACCTTTCAGATCTTCGGCTATTTTTGTGAATCCTTCTGGGACTTCTACCTTTCGTATTTCTTTTCTTGGCTTGGCCACTTTTTCAATGGGAGATTTCCTTTCTAGAGCTTCGAATATTTCTTTGCAGTTTAGCTCTTCCACTTCTCTGCCTTTAGGAGCTCTGGCGATGCTTTTTAGTTCGGTGACTTGCAGGAGCTCTTTTCGAATTAGGTCTCCTCCTCTATCTCCGTCTAGGAAGGCTGTTGCTTCTTTCTTTTCGCAGATCTTCTTGATTGTTTCCGGAATTTTTGCTCCCTCTACAGCTATGACGTTGTAGATTCCACATCTCATCAAGTTTATAACGTCAGCTCGCCCTTCTACAATGATTATCTCCTTTGCGTTTTCAACTTCAGGACCCGCAGAAAGTTTTTCAGGTCCGTACTTCTCGACCTTGGCTACTTTTAACGTTTCTGAGACTTCTTTGAATACTTCGTCTACTGAAGGCATGGATTCAATGGTCCATTGGTGCAGGATCTCTTTGGCTCTTCCGATTATGACTTTTCTTCGAGATCCTCTTACGTCCTCAATCTTGTCCAAGGTCACTTTTGAAGCGCAAGGGCCAACCCTGTTTATGCTCTCAATGCTTGCAGCGATTAGTGCGGTTGAAACCCTGTCCATGCTTGTTGGAATTGTTATTGTGCCAGAGGTCTTATCTTGTTTTGAACTCAAAGAAATTTCGATCCTGCCTATTCTCCCTGATTTCTGCAGTTCTCTTAAATCCAGTTCAGGACCGAATAAACCCTCTGTCTGTCCGAAAACAGCTCCTATAACATCTGGTTTCTCGACAACACCATCTACTTCGAATTTCGTGCGTATTACATATTTTACCGTAAACGACTGTGATGAACCCGTAAACGTACACCTCCAATGATTATTGTTAATTTTAATCTCGTGATGGAGAACCTTGGTCTCAAATCACAAGATCAAGTTTCAATATCTGGTCTTTATTAGTTTTATGAATTACCAATCTTGCTCTTTAAGGTTTCTGACGCTGGTGACATCTCCCGCACTTTCCCTTTTTTCTTTGCTGTGATGATGAGGTTTACTGCTTGCTTGGAAAATGTCTTCTCTGAACGCCTTCGGATGTGCAAAGCAAGGAAGTTATGTTTGTCGCTTCAGACTGCTGCGGCGGTTTAGACGTCTGTGTTCAATGGCTTCGCGCGCTCATTATGGTAGGGCATTCATTGATAGTGTCCAGAGGGGGATAGACAACTCCAGTGAGGCTTAAAGCGTGTCGTAAGGGGGAGATGTTGATCTCTCCCTTTACCTTTGTGTTGGGTAGGTGGGTGGGTTGTTGGGCGATAGCCAACAACCATAGGTGTTTTTGATGGTTAGTCTGGAGGGAGCAAGGGAAGAGGTTTTTGATTCGGGCTTTAGTTTGGCTGATGTCGTGTATTATTATAATCAGTGGGTTGATGTTCCGTTGTGGGTGCTGGTCAGCGGTTTCAATGAGTTTACGGGAGAGTATGAGTATGGGGTCTTTCGTTCTCCTAAGAGGGGTGATAAGAAGTATAGTCGTAAGGTCATGTTTCGTTTCTTTGGTTTGCTGGATCGTTTGAAGCATGATGACTTTTTCAATTATCGGGATCGTAGGAGGGTCTCGACTAGGCTTCTTCTAGTTACCTTGACGTATGATCGCAAGCGTAAGGGTCTTGAGGATAGCTGGAGAGATGTTGGGTCTGATTTCAACCGGTGGATCTCGAATAAGAGGCGGATGTTTGGAAAGATTGACTTGGTTAGGACTTGGGAGAGCCAAGAGGCTGGCTGGTGTCATGTTCATGCTCTGATGCTGTTCAAGGATTACGAATTCAAAGAATGCTGGGCTGATCGTAAGAGGCGTTGGCGTGTTAGATCTAAGGATAGGGATCGAGTCAAAAGTGGGTGGGGTCATGGTTGGGCTGATGTGCAAGCGGTCTCTAGCATGCGGGGTGGTTTCTATTATGTGGGTAAATATCTGCGTAAGTGCGTTGATGCTGGTCGTGCTAAGAGTGAGGGTTTGAAGACGTTGGCGTTGTGCTGGTTCTTCCGTAAGCGTGCTTTCTCTGTCTCGGGTGGGTTCATGGGTGCTTATCACGACTTGATAGTATCTTTAAGCAATTCAAACAAGGAGGTTGCTTTTCAGTTCTTGCTAGATGCTGATCCTGTTGAGTGTGAGGTCGTTGAATGGAGGTTGATGGGATTCATTAAGGGCGATTTTCCTTCGTGGGATGAGAATTGGCAAGGGTTAGAGAGTCGGGATCTGGTTGAGTTAGAGAGGGTTATTAGATATGTTGATTAGAGAGATGTTTCTTATATTGAAATAGAGGGACGGGATGGATAGTATATTCACTTTTTTTGTCGTGGCGTGTGTTTTGGCTGTGGTTTCTTGGTTCTATTCTGCTTGGTGGCTTTGGAAAAATAATGATTGATCCGACAGAGTTTCTGAGACTGGTTTTTGGATTGCCTTTTCTGGTTGCGTTGTCCTATTGGATCTATGTAGGTTTGCGCTGGCTAATTGGATCTATATAGGTTTGGGTTAGCAGCGCGTGCAATACAGACCATATGGAATTGATGATAATTTTCCAAAGCTTGCCATTGCAAAAGGGTTTGCAGAAATTGCGCGTGCCTTTTTATATGCATCTGGATAGTATTTATAGATGAACCCACGATTGATAATACAAGGTTTCAAGTTGCTGAGTAGAACTACCTGCAGAACAATATTTCTGATGCTGTTGTTAGGTGTGTCAATATTGCTGACCGGTGTTCAACCAGCAAGATCACAGTCTATAATCTATGTTCCAGATGATTATCCTACGATTCAGGAAGCCATAAACGCAGCACACAATGGGGATAGTGTAAAGGTGCGGTTCTGGTATTGGATGGATCCTCCTGAGTCTATTGTCGTAAACAAGTCTGTTTCGCTCAGTCCTCAAAGCTACTGCCTATTGTCCAGTATTACAGTAGAAGCCGATGATGTCTTCATCAAGTGGTTTGACGTGGAGCACGGTATTGACGTATTTGGGAACAATGTTTCCATCGTTGACGTTTCCGCTGTTGGTATTGAAATATTTGGAGACAATGTTTCAGTGGATGGAATCCTGTGTGGTAGTGATTGGCAGCCGTATGGACCTGCTGTTTACTTGGAGGGTGCTAATGGCTGCAATATCTCGGAAGCGTACGTAGACCGTATAGATGAATCGTGCGGCATTCTTGTTGTTGAATCGTCTAACAACGTTATTGCCAACTGTGAGGTTGACTGTCTTAAAGTGAATGGTGTTGCTATTCTTGAGCTTGAGTCATCTTTTAACAACACGGTTTGTGGGAACACGTTTTGGGCGCGGTTTGGCCCCAATGTCATTGTGGACAATTCTTCGGGGAACATGTTTTTCAATAACACTTTTAACATGTTTTATTGGGAGGAGCAGGTGACGGTTCGGGGAGACAGCGCCAACGTTTGGGACGTGGGTTATCCTGATGGTGGTAACTACTGGAGTGACTATAATGGAACAGATTCGTATGGTGGCGTTTATCAGAACGAGACTGGAAGCGACGGAATAGGAGACACACCGTATGTCATTGACGAGAACAATCAAGACCGTTATCCGCTGGTAACGCATAACGTAAATGTAGCGGATGTTGCACTTTCGAAGACAGTGGTTGGAGAGGGACATTTCCTGAACGTGAGCGTCACCATCGAGAACCAAGGTGACTATACAGAGACCTTTAACACAACTGCTTATGCTAACACTACAATCATTGACGCACCTATCATCACTGTATTGGCAAGTGGCAACGCTACGACATTGACGCTCAGTTGGAACACAACAGGCGTAGCCAAAGGCAACTATATGATAACAGCCTGCGCACAGCAAGTTCCTGGAGAAAGAAGCCTGGCTGACAACAACTTCACAGGCGGTTGGGTCACCGTTGCTATGGTAGGCGACATAACAGGTCCTGATGGCCGGCCTGATGGAAAATGTGACATGCGAGATGTAGGATTGGTGGCGAGACACTTTGGACAGACTGTGCCTCCTGCACCAGCAAACTGTGACATGACAGGGCAAACCACAGGAATGTCAGATGGAAAAGTGGACATGAGAGACCTAGGCCTAACAGCGAGACACTTCGGCGTAACTGCTTAGCTTTTTCTCCTATCTGGTCAGTTGGCTACGCGCTTTGGACTAGTTGATGAGATTGATCCTTTTCTGGAGTGCTGTTGGGCTGTTGATGGGAGTATATGGTTTGATTATCAATGTGTTGTCTGCAACTGTCTTACTTTGCTGTATGCATCGCGCGCGTAGAGCTTATTATATTGTTTTTGTCGGTTTTCAGGGTAAGCAAGATGACGTGTGCGCGAAGCGATGAATATTCGCGGGGGATAGGTATTTTTAAGCGAGTTCATGGAATATTTATTCAAGTGCGGGGTAGGCTAGCGTTTGACTGACATTGGCTCCTCAACATCCGATGAGGGGAAACTTCAACTTATGTTCTAGAATCAGGACGGAACATAAGTAACACCTCCTTGATGGACTGATAGCACACGTGTGTTGGCGTGTGTGCCTCATTCTACCAAAAAAGGAGGTATGAGGTTGGTCAAACGCTCACAAAAAAATTATGGAGGAGGTGAAAAAGCAAGCAGACGGTGTCCTCTTTGTGACAGCTTGAGAATCTGGAAAGATGGAATGAGAAAAACCAGTGTCGGTCTAATTCAAAGATATTTTTGTCGGGACTGTAGACACAGGTTTAGTGAATCGTCAGTCTTATCAGCTAGGTCTTACAATTATGGTAACCGTCAAGTATGCGCTGTCGTGTTGGAAGCGAAAAACTTGGCTAAAACGGAACCGCTTGAGAATGGGCTTGCGGGAGCCACAGAACAGGCTAAAGATGTTAGGGGATACATCGTTACATACGCAACTAAGCAGTTGACAATGGGTCTGAAGGAAAAAACGGTCAAAGATAGAGTGAGTGTCTTAGAGCTATTGAATAAACGTGGCGCTGACTTACTTGTTCCTGAATCTGTGTTCGATGCTATAAACCAAGCTAAGCGATTCGACAAGTCTTCCAGAAGGCTTACAAGTGAATGCTGGAGCGAAGGAACGAAATCTCTGGCAGCTGAAGCCTATCTAAAATTCTGTAAAATCAATGAAATCCCAATTCCGTGTCACGTAAACTTCAAGAAATGGTCTAAGAGATCGCAGAAACTGCCTTGGATACCTGCACAACGGGAGATCGACCAACTCATAGCTGGATGCAGTAGAAGAACTGCTACTTTTCTGAAACTGCTTCAAGAAACAGGTGCAAGAAGTGGTGAAGCTTGGCGTCTAACGTGGAGTGACATTGACTTGGAGCGCAGAATGGTTACCATCAATGCACCAGAGAAGTATGGCAGGGCAAGGCAGTTCAAAGTGAGTAGTAAGCTGATATCCATGTTGAAGATGTTGCGACACAAAAACTCTGGATCAGTTTGGGGAAACGGTAGGCTGAATGCTTTCCGCCAGAATTTCATACGCCAAAGGAAACGTATCGCTGCTAAACTTCAGAATCCCATAATTGGCAGAATAACCTTTCATACATTCAGGCACTTCTATGGATCGATGGAGTACTTCAAGACCAAAGACATCTTGTACGTCAAAGAAAGGCTGGGACACAGAAGAATTGAGAGCACCCTTGTCTATACGCATCTGGTCAACTTTGAAGGCGACGAATACCATGTCAAAACATCTGCTAGTGCAAGTGAAGATGAGGAACTACTAAAGGCAGGCTTCGAATACGTTACAGAACGCGACGGAATCAAGATGTATCGCAAAAGAAAATAGGAAACCTTTACGCGGACTGACCAATCTTGCTCTTTAAGGTTTCCATGTAGCTTGCCAATCCTTCGATATCCTTCAATTCGCGACCTACGATTGCTTGCAGTCTCTCCCAAAAGAAAACGTTTGATCTGATACGCATGGCGTCGAGATGCCGTCTGAGACGTTTGCTCAACTGTTTTCCACGTCTGTCAAAATCTAGTAAGAGAATCACTTCTGTCTGCGTGCTTCTCTGCACCTCTGAGAGGACGTTCAGAATTGACTTTCCCGCAGTCTTCGCTTCTATAATCTCACCCTTTATCTCTAGAATTCTCAGTGCTCTGGTATCCTTCTCTCCTTCAACAATTATAGGGATGCCCTTTGAGGATTCCTCAGCCAACTTCTCAAAGATTTTCAGAATCTTTTCTTCCTTTTCTTCCAGTCTCGTTGACAACTCTCTTACCTTGTTATCTTGGCGTTCCTAACCATGTTTAAGCATTCCTTTGCCTCTCGCTTGTCCTCAAAATATTTTCTCACAGGTTTGAGAATGGCCGCAAGCTCCTTGGCCAATGCGTTCTTGAGGTCTTTAGGATGTAACTCACCTTGCTTGTACATCGTTTCAAGTTCTTGATAACTCTGATACTCCAGCCGGCCGCCGAATTTTGCTGGGCGTTCTACTTCGAAAGTCTTCATTTCTCTGAAGATCAAGTATCTGCAGATATCCAATATCGGATTGAACTTCACCTTTCTCTCCGGACAGAAAGCCCTCTTAATCTTTTCCATTATCTGTTGAGGAGAGTCATAGATGAACACGCATGTCTCAGGTTGGCTTTTCGACATCTTAGCTGTTGACAAGGCTTCTCTTTCTTTTCCTTCCGGAACAGGCCACATCTCCGGCTTTTCGAGCCCCTGCAACAGATGGTGGTGAACACATGTTGGTTTCCAGAATCCAAGTCTGCGACCTAGTTCTCTGGCTACTACGTTAGCATTCCGTTGATCTATGCCTAGTTGGCATATCTTTACTTCCATATGGAAGATATCTGCGACCTGCATAGGCGTGTAGAGGAAGTCGGAGACATAATTTGCCTCCGTCTCCTTTCTGCCGGCGATATCTAAGGTTCTTCTCGTTCTAGCTATGGTCAAGTTTTTCGCGATTCTTATCGTCTTCTGCCAATAATGCAGATCATTGTAAAGCTCGTCTGAATAGATGAACTCAACCTTGCCTTCGGGTACGCCTAAGGCTATCCATGAATGTCGAAAAAGGTCAGCTGCCTTTCTAATAAGTTCAAGGTCGCCCCCAAGTTTATTGTTGAGCCAAGCATGCCATGTGGACAGATACGCCTTATACTTCATGCCCGCTTCAACAAAGTCTTTCATCTTATAGGCGCAGATGACACCTGTTCCCAGGTGGACAAGACCTGATGGTTCCCAGCCATTGTAAGCTATGGGATGCTCTTCAGTTTCCAGAAGAGTCCTTAAGTCCTCCATGGTCAGAACCTCTTCAGTCGGAGGTCTGCAAATCAACTCAACTTTGGTTTCTACGTCCAAGCTCTTCCCGCCAACATCTACGACTTCTAAGGGTCTATGGATAGGTGAGACATAAAAGTTGTTTCGCGGGCGTTTGTCTCCCACATAACCTATCCCTTAACTTCATTGTGGAGCGTTACGCTCCCCTGTGCTAAGCTCTCTCTGGTGTGGGATTTTCGCCCGCGCCCGCCGTGTTCCATGTTGGGTAAACCCGCCATCACAAGAGCAAGTTCATGCTTATCTCTTCTGTTGGGTCCGTCTTCATGGCTCCTTTGTAAAGGTTCCGGCGGGATTGGGAAGCTCGGGGCACCATTGCCCGCGAAAGAATTGGCGTACTGAACGAATTAAGTGTTCCTCTCGACTCTTCAGGTTTGCTTCGTCTTAACGATTGAATTTACGTTAAATTCGAAGGATGATACAGGGTTCTCAAGTTTCCAAGATTCCAAGACTTTTGGGTGGATCTCTCCTATGAGGCCAATCTCTTTTTCGCCGATTATGACCGTGCCAACTCGACCTTCAATGAAGCTTGGATGTTTTGTCTCCTCCAACTTCCATTCCAGACCGAGATTTGTGAAGAGTGCTTCCAGTGATGATTTTGACTCGCTGAAACTAGCGTTTGCGTGAGAGACGACTGCGGCAAGTCTTTCCTCGTCATTGGTCTTGGTTTTTGCCTTCTTGTCTGGAAGTGTTACCGTGGCCAGTTCAAAGATTTTTTGTGGGTACTCTACATGTAGGTTGTTGCTTAGAATTTCCATCAGGCTAGGCAGAAGCCAGTTCCTGAGGCAAGTCATGGTCTGAACTTTCGGGTTTGCGATTTCAACAGTCTTTTCCCTATTAAGGTTCATTCTTCTGAAGAGGTTCTCTGGGTTCGAAAGTGTATACGTTAGAACTTCTTGATACCCTAAACCTACCATCAACTCTCTGGCGACGTCAAAGACCTCTTGGCTGGGTCTTATGCTTCCTGTGGTTGGCAGTCTCCGCCATAACGGCTTGATGTTGTTGTATCCATAAGATATGGCTATGTCTTCCACTAGATCTACTGGATGCATGACATCGATTCTATAAGACGGTATCTGAACGTTTAAGCTATCCTTTCCGAGTTTTTTGATGTTGAATCCTGCCTTATTCAGCAATTGCTCAATCTTTTCAGCCGTCAATCGTAAACCCAGCATTTTGTTCACATGGTCTACCCTGAGATTCATGTATGATGTTTCCAGTTTAGGTGTGACAACCTTTAGATTATCATGTGGGTACAGGATCGTGGTGGGATGCGCTTCTCCTCCTCTGTCGATGAGTGATAAAGTGACTATTGTGAGTGTTTTAAGAACAGTTTCATGTTGTGTTCCTGTTACCTCGATTAGAACATGTTTGGTTTGTTCAGTGATCCTGCCGAGGTCATTTGAATTTATGATTGGGGGAAAAGAGAGCACTTTCTTCTCTGAGTCAAGTAGTATTGGATATACCGAATGTTTTCTTACTAAGTGTCCATATTCTATGCCTTTTGGATGCTGTTCAAGGATCTTCTTTAGAGTGATTTTCTTCGGGGAGCCTAAGGGTGTGAAGCTGGTCTGAGTTGGTGTTGAAACTGTATAGTGAAGGGGGAGTGTTATGAGACTGAAGTCGTACAGTCCTATTGATGTTCTCTGTCTGTTTCTCCCATATGATTGGTCGAGTTTATCCTGCAGGTGCATGAATCCACGGATTGTGACATCTGTCAATTCAAGGTTCTTAACAATTGAGCAGCCTATATATGGTCTAATCCCTTTTAGTCTCGGATCAACGTGAACTTCTCCTAGGGATTCTCGCAAACAATATTCTCTCAGGCCTTCTTCAACACCTAAGAATCCTCGTACAGTTCTGGCTAGGCCTTCAACGTTCCAGATGTCAGGGCGGTTCGTGTCTTTTATCTCAAAGCTGATGATTCCCTTTTCTTCTTCGAAGAGTTTGACTTCCCCTTTAACAAAGGCTAGTATGTCATTGAGTTTCTCTAGATTCCTGTGGAGTTTTGTTCCTAGTAGTCTTTCGAAATCCTTGTAGTCAACTTCTATGGTTGGCATCTAGATAATCTCCTTGCTTCTTACCCAGTCTAGGTCTTGGCTGAATATGTATCGGATGTCATCGATCTCTGCTTTCATCATGAAGAGTCTGTCTATCCCTAGACCCCAGGCGATCACAGGCATGTTTATGCCTAGAGGCTTGGTCACTTCGGGTCTGAAGATTCCTGATCCGCCGAACTCGATCCATCCGTAGCCTTTCTTGTAGGCAGTGAGTTCGACGCTTGGCTCAGTGAAGGGGAAGTAGTCTGGTCTGAATTTAATCTCATCTGCACCAGCAATCTCTGTGGCGAACTTTTCCAAGACTCCTAAAAGGTCTCGAAGGTTCAGATCTTTGTCCACTACTATGCCCTCAACTTGGTTGAACTCTGTGAGGTGTGTTTTGTCTAGAACATCAGGGCGGAAGCATCGAGCTATCGAGAAGTACTTTCCTGGAATCTCGAGATCCTTGCTTAGAAGAGTTCTGACACTTGAGCATGTTCCATGTCCTGAGAGAATCAGCCGCCTAGCCTCTCTGATAGAATATTTGTACCTCCATCCGGTAGATCCTGTCTTCCAACCGTTTTCATGAGTCTGTTCTACCTTCTTAATTACGGGCTTATACTCCTCCAGGCTGCCATATCTTGGTTGTTTGACAAAGTAGATTCCGAAGATTTCTCTTGCAGGATGGTCTTGGGGAGTGTAGAGGGCGTCGAAGTTGAAGAACGCGAACTCTACGAGGCTACTTGGCATCTCCTTGAACCCCAGAGCAACCAGTTTTCTCTTCACCTCGTCGAGAAACTGGTTCAGGCGGGCCGGATCCGTTTCGTCCATTTGGGCGCGTTCTACTTTCAATGTTTCGGCCAAGAAACGGTCTAGGCTGGGGTAAACGGTCACAGAATGTTCGGCCGACCAGAAGTTAGCCCATAGACTGGGACTGGGCAA
>CAYGAG010000005.1:45980-68631 GCA_964347765.1 uncultured Candidatus Bathyarchaeia archaeon | reverse complement strand
AACTGCAAATAAGGGTGCTTCTTGCCTGGCCAGATCTTGGCTGACGGTGCTTTAATATTGTATCTTTGAAGTCTTGTTTTTCGCCATTTTCCGCTCACTATCAGTTCTGGTGTGAGCTGGGTTACGTCTTCAACCAGTCTGACTCCTTTCTCTATTGCGGCCCAACCTAACCTTGTTATCTCGATGACTCTTTTGACTTTCTCTTCTACTTCCAAGAGTTTTCGTCTCTTCAAAGTTTCAACGGCTTCTTGAAGCTCTGGACTCAAATCTTCGACTATCACTCGTTCTTTTTCACCTGCAAGTTTGAGCAGCTGTTCATCGTCCCCCTGCTGCGGCTTGCCCAACAACTCAAATTCTTTACTCTTTGTGTCCAAGACTGCCCATTTTTTCTCTTGGATCCATCCTAAAGCTATAGGGATGAACTGCTGCCCAAGTCTGGCCTTCTTGACGGCCTTCTCGATAGGGGCTCTGCCTCCGAGTTTTGTCAAAGCATTGACCAATCTTCTTTCTGGAAGCCCTTTCTGGGCGTGGAGTCGTCCTTCTTTGTTGAGTCCTATTAGAGTCTGTCTCTGTTCTTGAATTCTTACCAGTTTTTTCTTTTGCAGTGTGAGGGCTGAACGCATCACTGTTGCATGAGGTAATCGGCTTTCCACCATCAACTGTTCAATAGAGGCCTTTCCGCCAAGCTTTTCTGTAGCAAGAAATGTTTCGCACTCGTTCTCTCGTAGTTCAACCAATGTTCTTCCCCTCTCGAATGAAAAGGGCTGAATTCGACAACGTAGTTGTTAATTCAGTTTTAAAAGTATGCATGTATGTAGCTGGTCTTTCTGTTGAACCTGTTTGCGTTTCTAGGTAAATTGGCGGGGCATCACTTCACCAGCCAGAACCAGAAATGTTCCAGTTATATTTATAGCTTATTTCAGTGCGGCATGACTGAGATGTATCACTTTCGCTTCGCATAACCTTTAATACATTTCCGATGGATTATAAAAGCTAAAATTAGCGGATGAGGCGCCTTTGGTTGACGAAGAGAAGGATGAGATGATCGTAACTCCTTGGGAGGTTAGAGGTGAAATCGACTACGCCCGTTTGATACGTGAGTTTGGCACAGAACCCATTACTGAGAGCCTGTTGGAACGGATAGCTAAACATACGGGTGAGCTTCATCTTCAACTGAGAAGGAGACTCTTCTTTTCACACCGTGACTTAGACATAATTCTTGATCTGCTTGATAAGGGAACTAAGTTTGTGTTGTACACTGGAAGAGGGCCTTCAGGTCCGGTTCATATAGGCCATCTTGTTCCTTGGATCTTCACTAAATATCTGCAGGATAAGTTCGATACTAGGCTATATTTTCAGATGACTGATGACGAAAAATTCGTAGTTGAGGACAAGTTAAGACTAGAGGAAACCAAGAATTTCGGGTACGAAAATGCTTTAGACTTGATAGCTCTAGGCTTTGAGCCAGAAGACACTTTCATGATTTTTGATGTTGATGACATAGACTTGCTGTACGATATCGCTTTGAAAGTTGCGAAACGTACGACCTATTCGACAGCCAAGGCTACGTTTGGATTTCGGGACAGCACGAATATCGGATGGATTTTCTGGCCCGCTATCCAAGCAGTACCCTGCTTCATACATGAAAAACTCACTGGAGAAAACGTTCCAGCATTGATTCCTGCTGCTATAGATCAAGATCCGTATTGGAGAATTACCCGAGATGTGGCTCCGAAACTTGGCTACTATAAGCCAGCTCAGATCCATTGCAGATTCCTACCGGGTCTTGGCACTGGAGGAAAGATGAGTGCTTCGGAGCCTGAAACATCTATCTATACCACAGATTCGCCCGATGCTGTGAAGAAGAAGATTTGGAACGCGTATACAGGTGGAAAAGCGACAGTTAATGAACAAGAGAAGCTAGGTGGAGACCCGAACATCTGCACAATCTTCCAATACTTGCTCTACTTGTTTGAGCAGAACGATGAGGAACTGGTTGAACGCGAAAGATCATGTAAGGCGGGCGAAACTCTATGTGGCCACTGTAAGGACGAGCTGACAGAAAAGGTGAACAAATTCCTGGCAGAGCATCAGAAGAAAAGAGAGAAGGCAAGAAGTAGACTGGCTGATTTTCATATCAAGCGGTAAGGTGAAATACTATATTGGATAAAGAGTCAGTGGATTTGAGCGTCTCTTCCAGTTATAAGCTGCTTCATCCAATGCATACTGTACTTGTCTCGTGCATTGACAGCGGCGGAGACCCGAACATCATAACTCTGGCTTGGGCCATGCCTACATCCATTCAACCACCATTAGTGGCCATAAGCATTGCGCCTAGGAGATATTCTTGCGATCTTATTGAGGAAACAGCGGAGTTCGTGGTGAATATTCCTACTATGGAGCTTCTAAAGGAGACTCTATATTGCGGCAGGAAGAGCGGCAGAAACCATGACAAATTCAAAGAGACAGGGCTAACGTCCATGCCTGCCAAGAAAGTGAAGCCGCCTATAATTCAAGAATGCATAGCTCACCTAGAATGTAAACTTCACAGCCAGTTCAAAACTGGAGATCATACGATATTTGTTGGAAGAGTGATTAAAGCCTACGTCAACAAGGGAGTATTCGCAGATAAGTATGATCCAGGAAAAGCCAAGATGATCTATCATCTCGGTGGAGATAACTTCGCAACCTTGAATCCAAAGGTTTTGACTCCTAAGCTTTGAAGGCTCAAGATCCTTTCTGTCGAACTCAAAAAATGAGTGTGCTACAGCCCACTTCTCCAATTATTGCATGTTTCGGACATTTTCATCTTCAGTTTCTGATAATCTGTTAGCAGTGAATGTCCTGCTTTTGTTAGTTCTGATTTTCCTCCGGACTTGCCACCCCTTTTTGTCTCTATGACGTCCTCTCCCAAGTGTCTCTCTATCTCCCTAATCAGGCCCCAGGCATGGCGATAAGACATTTTTGCGACTCTTGCTGCGGCGCTTATTGACTTCTTTTTTCTTATCTCGTCTAGAAGGATAAAAGCGCCTTCTCCAAAAACGTATTCATCCCCTATTTCGAACCACAGCTTAAAGGCAGGCTTGATTCTCTCATTTCTCTGGGAAAACGCCAAGGCAGTGTCTCACCTAGATCACATCTCAACATATTTTATTAAGGTTTTTGGGACATTGCCTTCGCGAAGAGCTTGTGAGTTTTCGACCCTCCTTGCCTAGATTTCAACGTCCATCCGTATCCGTCATTCATATTCTTCCTTTTCTACGACGAGGAATACTATGACATGAGCTTCAGCCTTTCATGTATCGAGAACTAGTACAATTTTTGCACAGTGTTTTTGTCGATAAGCGTCTTCAACGAGCCAATAAACGAGGAGATAGCGTCTTTCGTCGGCGTGGAAAATATCGTCAACGGAGAAAGCGTATCGAGTCAAGAAGGCGTCGTCTCAATAGATATTGGAGACCATCAGACAAGCCCCGTTTCGGATCTTGTAGATGACAAAGTAAACGTGTTTATCGCACCAGAAGACATCGTCTTAACAGAAGCCCGGTTGAAAAGCAGCACAAGAAACAGCATCTTCGAAAAGATTACTGGAATAGCTCAAATTGATGTAACGTTTGTTCATACATGGACAATGGTCTCTCTGTTTTAGTGGCAAAACAGGCAATAGAAGAGCTTGGCTAAAGCGGTGGAGAAAACATGTACGCCAAATTCAAAGCAATATACATACACTTGTTCAGAAGGTGAAGAGCTTCTTTGAAAGTTAAGCGTGCGCGTAAAACTTAACTAGAGAGAATCGATATGAACAACCATACATAACAGTAGAGCAGATAGACAGAAAAGAACGTGAAAAGGAAACACTCAAAGTGCTATACGACAGGTTCGGTCGGCATCTCAACAGTCTAAGGATATCTGTGACTCAAAGATGTAACCTTGAATGTTTCTATTGCCATAGGGAAGGAGAGATCGGCTCCAATTACGAGATGAAAAATGAGGAAATAGTGAAGATTGCAGAGGTGGCCTGCAAACTTGGAATGCGGAAAGTGAAGCTAACAGGAGGCGAGCCCCTTCTTAGGCGCGATCTGACTGACATTGTATCAGGAATCTTCAAATACGCTGAAGAAATCTCCCTAACAACTAATGGTGTACTGTTAAAAGATTGCGTGGCCAAGCTTGTCAAGGCTGGGCTCAAAAGAGTGAACATAAGCCTGCCGTCGCTCTCTCCCGAACTATTTCAAAGGATTACAGGAAAAGATCTTATTTTTAGGGTAAAAGAGGGTATAAAGGCCGCTACAGAGAGTCAGCTTCATCCAGTCAAGATCAACATGGTAATGCTGAAAGGGATCAACACCCATGAAATTCCAAAAGCCATAGATTTCGCACAGAAATCACGAGCCGTACTTCAGCTGATTGAATTCCAGCCGATACAGCCTGAGAATCATGTTCACTGGCAGAAATTCCACTATAATCCTACTCCGATAGAGAACTGGCTAAGAAAGAAAGCCGTGTCAGTCCACCAGAACCCTCTTCATAAACGGAGAAGGTACACACTTGAGAAAAAAGGAAACTCGGTTGGCGTGGAAGTTGTTAGACCTATCCACAACTCCCGGTTCTGTCAGAACTGTACGCGTTTGAGAGTCACCTCTTCTGGAAAGCTGAAACCTTGTCTTCTCAGGAACGACAATCTTGTTGAGATAGTTTCCCTTGTAAGAGAATGCGCAGACTCAGATCAACTGAATGATGCATTCATAGAAGCAGCAGCTCTTAGAGAGCCCTATTGGAAACGGGATGAGAAACTTGTCAGATCTTACATCTGAGGAAATGAAGATGAAAGATGATCAGGGCGAGAATAGCGATCCGCTACACCTGCCAAGAATGGTAGACGTATCCCATAAACCTGAAGTGGACAGAGTAGCTGAAGCGCAGGGAAAGATTTGGCTGAAACCTGAGACCATCCAAGACATACGGAAAAGCAAGATCGAAAAAGGGGATGTCCTATCAACCGCAACCATAGCTGGAATCCAGGCGGCCAAGAAGACGCCCGAGCTGGTTCCTTTGTGCCACACGATACCTTTGTCAAAGGTTGACATAAGCTTCTGGCTCAATGACCAATGCGTCATCGCAAAGTGTACGGTAAAGGCGAAATCCAAAACTGGAGTAGAGATGGAAGCACTGGCAGGTGCGACAGCCGCCTTATTAACCGTCTGGGACATGGTGAAATATTTAGAAAAAGATGAAGAAGGTCAATACCCCCAGACAAAGATAGATGAACTAAGAGTCTTAAGAAAGGTCAAAGGTAGAGAGCATGGTAAGTGAACACAATCTACACCCATCAATAAGGGCGAACTTCGCAATAATAACCGTGAGCGACACTCGAACCAAAAAGACCGACGAATCAGCCAGAATAGCCCGAAAACTGATCAAAGACAAAGGCCACGAACTCCTCACCTACATCATAATAAAAAACGACAGTTCTCTAATTGAGACCACCGTGAAGAACATCCTCAAAGATTCAAGAATCAACGTTCTCCTTACAATCGGTGGAACTGGCATAAGCAAAAGAGACTTGACCACAGAAACCATAACGGGACTGCTGCACAAGAGAATAGAAGGCTTTGGAGAGCTGTTTAGATTCTTAAGCTATAGAGAGATCGGTGAGGCAGCCATGATCAGCCGTGCAGCCGCAGGAACAATTAAAGGAAAAATAATCTTTTGCCTTCCAGGGTCCAAGAACGCTGTGAGACTGGCTCTCAAGAAGCTAATACTCCCTGGACTAGGACATACGGTCAAGGAGGCCAATCGATGAACAAGATGAAACCGTTTCAGGAACTCGTACCCTATGAGGATGCTTTGAGACGCATCCAGAAATCTGTAAGACCTGTAGAGAGAAAAGAAACAGTGCCGATCGAAAACGCCCTCGACAGAGTGCTCACGGAAGACATTGTGGCAAGAATGTCTGTACCCCCCTTTGATAGGGCTTCCATGGATGGATATGCAGTGAAAGCGGAAGATACATTCGGAGCTACCACGCTTAAACCAAAAAACCTGAAGCTCTCAGCAGTCCTACATGCGGGAACGCCGTCTAAAGAGATTGTGGGAACAGGACAATGCATCCAAGTGGCTACGGGCGCTCCTATGCCTGACGGGGCAGATGCAGTTGTCATGGTTGAGTTCACCGAGAAAAGAGGCGACGCCATTAGTTTTTTGAAACCAGTGTATCCAGGAGCAAATATCTCTCCAAAGGGAGAAGACATAGAAGAAGGACAAGTCGTTCTTAGAGGAGAGCAGCAATTATATCCAGCAAGAATCGGCGCTCTAACAGCTCTAGGAATGAAGGAAGTAAGCGTATACGAGAAACCAAAGATTGCAGTAGTTCCAACAGGAACGGAAATCCAAGATGTTGGAACTCCACTGAAAGCTGGACATATCTACGACGTAAATTCCTACACGTTATCTTCTATCATAAACAAGAATGGGGGCATTCCCGTAAGAAGTCAAGCCGTGCCAGATACAACCGAAGACCTCAAGAAAGCTGTGAAGGAATTTCTAGAATATGACATGCTAGTCTTTTCAGGCGGAAGCTCCGTAGGAGAGAAAGACCTCCTGATGAACGTGACAAAAGATGTTGGGAACATCTTATTTCATGGCATTCAGATAAAGCCTGGCAAGCCAACTCTTTACGCATTGGTGGATGACAGGCCTGTATTCGGAATGCCTGGATATCCGACATCATGTCTATTGAATGCTTATCTGCTACTCGTTCCAGCCATCCGAAAGATTGCCCGATTGCCACCAAGAGCCACAAAAACAGTCATGACCAGACTTGCTCAAAGGATCGTATCTTCACTGGGTAGAAAGCAGTTTCTTCCAGTCAAGCTGAAAGGCAATTATGCTCACCCAGTCTTTAAACAGTCCGGAGCAATAACGAGCATGACAGAGGCTCATGGTTATATTGTCCTCCCACTCAACATCGACGTGCTAGAAAAAAACCAAAAGGTAACTGTGACTCTATTTGAATGAGTCGTCTAGTCTCTACTTGAAACCCGCACACATCTTCCACTTGTCAAGTCGTCTTCTGATTTCATCTTCAAGCCCTTTCTTAGAGATAAGATGACCTCTAACGACTATGTCATCATCTATGGCAATACTGGGAGCACTCATAACATGATAGGATGATCCTTCGCTTAATCCTTCCTCCGTTGCCATATCTACGACTCTGAATGTAACACCGTACTTCTGTGCAACTTCAAGGGCGATCTTCTTAGCTACAGTACAAGTAGAGCAAGTTGGCAGAGTAAAGACCTTCAACTCAGTCAAGAGCAGTCACCAGAAGACTAATCTTACCAATAGCTTTTAAAATCTTCCAAAAAGAAACTGGAATGTGGAAAACGTTTAAAACAACCTCAAGGAAGCATATAAGTGAACAATGAATGGGCCCGTAGCTCAGCTTGGTTGGAGCGACAGGCTCATAACCTGTTGGTCGAGGGTTCAAGTCCCTCCGGGCCCACTTCCCTTGCTATAGCTTCAACTTCTGCACGAGATCTGTGACACTTTTCCCAAGGTCTTGACAGGCTTCGAGTTCTCTCTTGTTAGGCGAGTCGACTGCAGCCGCCCCATAGTGGCCTTCATGAGTTCTACCTTGAACAATCATACCATGAATCAGCATGGCCTCTATTATAGATAATAAGGTTGTCTCTGCTCCCGACGCTATTCCCCCTGAGCTGGTGAAAGCAGCCCCAACCTTTCCCCGAAGCTTTCCATGTATCTTGACCGATTTATCGATTAGAGCCTTAAGCTTTGCAGACATCTGACCATAGTAGGTTGGTGATCCCATCACAATCCCGTCAGCATTCAGCAAGTCTTGAACACTTGTATCATCAACCTTCCTTACGTTCACTTCCACTCCGATCTGATTGGCTCCTTCGGCGATGGCGAACGCCATTTTCTCTGTGTTTCCGGTGCGAGAATCATAAATTACTAAGATTTCTGCCATATTTTCACATCATTGATAGATTTAGATTGGAGTAAACGACCTAATAACTTTCTACCTCCAATTCTCCCACTTTGCAACGCAGGATTCTCTTATAGAAGATTCTTCCATAAGGTATAAGTGATCAATTTGCATTAAGACTGTGATGAAGAGGATGGTAGACGTTCACGAGGGGAGAAAGGAGAGAAGGGAGAAAACACCTCTTCTACCATCCTCCTCATACATTTTTCTTTATGGTGTTGTGTATCGCTTTTAAACTTTTTGTCCAACTCTGCAATTCAACCATAAAAACCCTGAAAGAAATGGCTAATCTAGCATGTTTTGCTTCTTTCTTGAATTCGTCAGTTTCCATAATATGCGCTCTGAACTATCCCGTTCTTTCTAGAGTGTAAGGTCCCTGAGTGAACCTTTCGGAGGTCTTCTTCAACACAAGAACCGTGTCTTCAATGCGTATTCCCCCAAACCCGACAATGTATATCCCCGGCTCAATCGTCACAACATTTCCCGCTCCTAGCCGATCTTTGCTTTCAGGGTTCAACGTAGGCTGTTCATGAACCTCTAAACCAACACCGTGGCCCAAACCGTGGACAAAGTATTCGCCATATCCTGCATCATCTATTACTCTTCTTGCTGAAGAGTCTATCTCACTTGCTTTTGAATTGGAAACCGTTGCTCGAAAAGCTTCTTGCTGAGCATGCCTAACTACCTGATAGATTTTCTTCTGTTTGGCCAAGGCTCTTCCTGCGACAATAGTCCTTGTCATGTCTGATCTGTAATATTGATAGGTGGCGCCTATGTCCACTACAACCAGACTTCCTTTTAGAATCGTCTGATCAGTGCAGCCACCGTGTGGAAAGGCTGAACGTGCGCCTGAGGCGACAATAGTCTCAAAGGCTGTTCCGTAGGAGCCTCTCTTGCGCATAGCGTACTCAATCTCTGCGGCAACTTCATATTCCTTCATTCCCGGCCTTATTGTTTCGTAAGCAGCTTTCATGCCCTCACTCGTCAATTCTCCAGCTTTTCGCATGAGTTCTAACTCGCGTGAATCCTTCGTTTTACGAAGCTGCCAAATAAGTTTGTTTTGCATTTCCAGTTTTGCCCCTTTCCTTAGCTTCGTCGCTAAACTCTGATGGTTTTCGAAGCTCAGCGTGTCTAAAGCAAGTTTTCCGATCTTGAAATTGTTGACATCCACGGATATCTTTTCAATGAACTTTTCGCTGCGTTGAATCAGTTTGACCTCGAATCCTTTTCCTTCAGCCTTTGCTTGTTCATAATTGACATTGTGAACATAGATAATGCTCTTCGCCTCTCTTGGGATCAAGAGAGCGACTGCTCCAGGAAATCCCAAGAAATATAGAAGATTAGCTTCATTTGCGACTAAGAATCCATCGAAACTTCTCTCTTCAAAAGCTAGCTTTCTCAGGAGCTTTTCTCTTTTCAGATACTTCACCATGGGAAAGAATGGTCTGTCGACGTAAAACGTTTTCGTCCGGTCTAACTATTGAATGTGACTTGACTGACGAAGAATCGGAAAAGCTTCAAGAATCAGCAAGACTGCTTAGGAATTTCGTCAGCACCTTGTCTTGACTATCCAGAACTCTATCGATTTCCTGAGAACAGCTTGGTTCCAGAAACCTTTGTTTGAAAATGCTTTCTGACTTACGTTAAAACTGCCTTATCATGTGTGAGATCTGCCTTATACATGGCAGATGTGATGCTGTCCAGCCACATGTGAAAGCTGGCTTCTACACAGATACATTAATATATTTACGTACGCAATTTCTTTAATTCCGCCAAATGTCCGAAATAGGAGGAAAACGTTTGTTTGGTTATGCCAGTCGAGTTCTTCATGTAGACTTGACAACGGGAAAGACTCAAGTTGAACCTTTGAACGAGGAATACGCGAAGAAATACATAGGCGGGATCGGACTAGGCATTCGGTTATTACTAGATCACTCCAAGCCTGGGGTCGATCCGTTAAGTCCAGAAAATCCCCTGATCTTAGCTTCTGGGCCGATATCTGGCACCATGTGGCCCACTGGAGGAAATGGTCATGCTTTCATTTCGAAATCCCCCCAGAGTTTCGGCGTGGGTGAAGCCAAAGCCCATGGTTCATTCGGCACAGAGCTGAAAAGGGCGGGATATGACGTCGTTATCTTCAAGGGCAAGGCAGAAAAGCCAGTCTATGTATGGATCGACGATGACTCTGTTCAGTTCTTGGATGCCTCTCACCTGATGGGTAAATCACCGGTCGAAACAACCGAGGCGATAAGAGAAGACCTAGGCGACTACTACATTCGCGTTGCGGCAATAGGACCCGCCGGAGAGAAGTTGGCTAGAATTGCATGCATTATCAATGATGAGACCCGGGCGGCTGGAAGAACAGGAATGGGCGCCGTCATGGGTTCAAAGAATCTGAAAGCCATTGCAGTCCGGGGTACTCGTGACATCACAGTGGCTAAACTTGACCAATTCATGGAATTCGTAAAGGAATTTCATGAGAGAATGAAAGGTCCGGCTACGCAGAAATACAGAACGTTGGGAACGCCTCTGAACGTCTTGGTGCATAACTCTTTGTCTGTTATGCCTACTAGAAACTACAACAACGCCTCTTTTGAAGGCGCGGAGAAGGTGAGTGGAGAGACTGTGAACGAAAGATACGTGGCGAAGATCATAGGCTGTAGCTCCTGTGCGATGCGTTGTGAACACATGTGTGTAGTTCAGGAGGGTCCTTACAAGGGAACTACAACCCGTATGGAATACGAGACTCTGTGGGCTATGGGACCGTACTGTGGAGTAGATCGTCTGGATGCCATCATGAAAGGAATGGATCTCTGTAACTATTATGGTATAGACGCGATCAGCGCAGGAGTAATAGCGGGTTTCGCCATGGACTGCTATGAAAATGGGATATTGACGGCGAAAGACTTTGGCGGATTGGACGCTCGATTTGGCAATCACGAGGCTATGGTGCGTCTTATAGAGATGATGGGTAGCAGAGAGGGAGTAGGCGACATTCTGGCCGATGGAGTGAAGATCGCAGGAGATAAGATAGGTAAAGGAGCGGAAAAGCTTGCCCAGCACATCAAAGGAGTTGAAGTCACTGGATATGACCTTAGAGCCCTTAAGACAGCCGCGTTGGGCTTCGCTGTCTCCTTTAGAGGAGCAGACCACAACAGGCATGGAGCCTATGCCTTCGATGTGAAAGGGAAGGTGGATCGTCTGAAGGTCGAGGAAGGACGAGGAAAAATGGTTGTGGACATGGAGGATCAATATGCCTTGATCGATTCTCTGATAGTCTGCAAATTCTCCAGAGGCACCTACTACGACGGCTTCAAGGACATGGCCAAGCTCTACAGCTTGGTGACAGGATTCGATGTGACAGAAGAAGACTTGAGACTCTCTGGGGAGCGAATGAACAATGCTGCCCGACTTTTCAATATTCGGGAAGGCCTAGGGCGAAAGGACGACACGTTACCCTACAAAGTAATGCACCTTCCAGTCCCCGATGAGGGACCATCCAAGGGAGCCTACGTCACCCAAAAAGAGTTAGACTTCCTTCTGGACGACTACTATAAAGCCCGTGGCTGGACAAAGGAAGGCATACCTACCAAGGAGAAGCTAAGGGGAATTGGCATGGAGGATCTAATCCATCTGACGGAAAGCAAGGCTGGGAGGACGCAAAAGCCAGAGGAGGACTAGTTAATGGTCAAGATACACGAAAGAAAATTCGTCTCGGCTGATCCTGAGAAGTGTGTGGGCTGCCAAGTCTGTGAATACGTATGCTCGTTGACAAAGGAGAAAGCCTTCAATCCGTTGAAGTCTAGGATACGCGTAGTCCGAATAAATCAGCTGATAAACTTGGCTGTTGCCTGCAGGCTCTGCGAAGACCCGCCCTGTGTTGCGGCATGTCCCAGAGACTCATTGACGCAGTCTGAAGAGACCGGTTTGATAATGGTTGATGAAGATAAATGCAATGGCTGCGGATGGTGCATTGAAGCTTGCGACTACGGAGCGGTCATGTTACATCCTGATGAGAAAGTCGTTTTCATCTGCGACCTGTGTCAAGATGAAGGCGAACCGCAATGCGTTAAATGGTGTCCAGAAGAGGCTTTAGACCTCTTAACGAGTGACGTCTTAGCGCAGAAGGCAAGGATTACAGCAGTCAAAAAGTTGTTCCAAGAAGCAATGAAGGCTGAACCGAAAACCGCCTGACACTTTCTTTCAGAACATAGTTGGCTAACTCGAGGTCAAATGTAGAATCTATCTTTCGTAGAAGTAATTCTTGTTTTCAGATTTTTCTGTTGATGAAATCGAGAGAACTTCGATTCTATTGAGGGATCTTAGCTAAAATCTTTGTCGGTTTAACTCTCAACTCATTCAATGCTAGCTCTTCTGGCGTGAATTCCATTGCCAAGCCTAGTAGTTGTGTATAGTGGAGAACGGGTATGCCAAACTCCTTGCTGAATGCTCTCTCTATTCTAGGCTGGTTAAGATCATACATTATATGGCAGTAAGGACAAACGGTGATCAGTGCTTGTGCATTCACAGCCCTGACATGTTCAAGCTTTTCCTTAGCCATCTGGAATGGGACGTCTTCATTGACACCTATTATCGGGTTGCCACAACATTCTGCCTCGTCCATGTAATCCAAGCATTCCGCGCCCGTCAATCTGATAAGATTCTTAAGCATCGTGGGGTTCTCAGGATCATCACCATGATCCACATATTTCACTGGGCGGACAATGTGGCATCCCCCATGCTGCGCCACTCGAAGGCCTGCTAAAGGTTTCTTGACGGCTGCCTTGATCTTTTCGAAGCCTACATCTTCTGAGAGCACATGGACAAGATGTTTGACCTTTCTGGTTCCCTTAAATTCCATGCCGACGTCATTTAGGTAGCCGTTGATCTTCTGTTTCAGTTCTCTGTCTTCTGTCAGGATCTTGTTTGTTTCGTTCAAGATGCTGAAGCAACCGTTGCAGAATGTCAATATGTCCAGATTTTCCTTCTCGGCCAAGCAGAGATTTCGCGCAGCTAAGGTAAGCATAAGATCATGATTTATCGGGTCCATTGGGAAGCCGCAGCAGTTAAACTCTGGCATCTCCACCAATTCCACACCAAGCTTCTGCAGAACCTTTCTGGCTGATACTTCATAACTTGAAAGCCTGTAAGGAGTAACACAACCTAGAAATAGTAGATATTTCGGTGTTTCCATCTCTAGCTTTCCACCTTTTCAAAGGTTTCAGATTTTTCTAGCAGCTCGATGGTTCCCGTTGTCTCGAACATTTTTTTGACGGCTTCAAGATTTGCCTCTGGTACTGACGGTAGCCCCTTCATCTTCCTTCTCTTACGTCTCGATTCCGGGATCTCGTATACGTAACCCGTCTTGAGGATGTTGGAAGCCAGTTCCTTGGAGACCAATGGCATGACTCCTCTCTCTTTTACTGTCAGATTACGCAAAGCTCGGACAATGCCGGCGATCTCGACGTCTTGAGGGCAGTGATCTACACATGTGAAGCAGGTTGAACATAACCAAAGGGCCTTGTCCGAGAGAAGTCTATCTTTGAGCCCAAGCTGCACCATTCTAGCTATTCTTCTCGGCCTGTAGAAGTCGCTGAACCTTGAAATTGGGCAGTCTGCGGTGCATGTTCCACATTGGAAACAAACCATGAGATTTTCTGCGCCCGGGATCTTGCTCATCCTGTACTTGAATTTCGGATCCAATTCCTCGGCTTTTATGATAGTTGGGACTTGTTCTTCTGTTTCGCTCATTTTGAGCCCGTCTGTCTTCTCGATATTAGTCTTAGAAAAATCCCTAAGGAAAGGTCGTTAAATAAGGATTTTGGTGTAAAACAAAAGATGGGGATGTTAACCCTCGAGCATGACTTCATGCTCACACTGGGCATCTGTATTCACCTTTCTCTACCATTTCAAGGCTTTTGCCTCTCTTATCTGCTGTTCGCGAAGGCAAAGCTTTGAGCAAGACATCTACGATGGCTTGTACTGAGGCTTGGACTTCATTTGTCAGTCCTTCGCCAAAATCAACTTCTTTAGGCTCTACTAGCAGAAGCGCTATCTTTGCTTCTGTTGTCTTGGAAAGGTATTCGCAGAAGATTCTCAATGGCAGCCCATGTGTTGAGAATGCAGGAAACAATCCCAGTTTGTTCGGCTCAATGATCTTCATTTTCCCTGGTTCCAGACCTAGCAACGCTGCGTCTATGAGAAGAATATGTGAAGGGTGATATCCAATGATTTGTTCAATGAAGTTCTCTGGAACAGTCTCGCTTTCAATGAGGTAGACTTGGTCTGACACTTTTCCCTGAAGATCTTGAACGATCTTCAGCCCAACGAAATCATCCGTCCGGAGAGGATTTCCAATTCCTGTTACCACGACCTTGTCAGCGTCTGAGAGCCACTCTTTCAATACGCTTTGAATACTGGAAGCTTTATGGACCATCTGAGGTTCACCCTGGAGCTTACCAAAATGGAGAGAAATAAAAAGCTTGTCTTCGTGTAATACATTTAGACAGTTTCTAGTAATTACCATGTATGCACTCCGTGTCAGGCCTTGACTCTTCATTTCCTATATGTCTCCTGCAGTGGTCTGATTGGAATCTTAATAGGCTTTTGTCCTGGGACTTTCTGCGTCTTCTTCAAAGGATTTGGTCCGAGTTTCCTCACTTGGTCTACGATCTCACGTACTGTGGCGGCGAACTTGTCTCCTTCTGCCGCGGATATCCATTCCAGTCGTAGACGTTCTGGTTCTATCCCGAATTCTTTCAGGATTCTCTTCAGAATAGCTATTCTTCTTTGTGCCTTGAAGTTTCCGTCGACATAATGGCAGTCTGAAGGTAAGTGGCAGCCGGCGACGAGAACACCGTCTGCTCCATTTCTGAAGGCTTCAAGGATGAAGGCAGGGTCGATTCTGCCACTGCACATAACTCTAATTATCCGTATATCTGGCGGATACTGAATTCTACTCACACCCGCCAGATCTGCTCCTGCATAGGCACACCAGTTGCAGAGGAAACCGATTATCTTTGGTTGGAAGTCCTCCTCTACCTTCATGCTATCGCCTCCTCCAACAGTGCTGCTTTTACTTGAGCTATGATCTGTTCGTTGGTGAAATGTCCCAAAGTTATGGCTTTTGTGGGGCATGCCGCACCGCATACTCCGCAGCCTTTGCAAAGGACCTCAATGACGTGTGCAGTTACTTCGCCATCATCTTCATTCATCTCAATAGCGCCGTAAGGACATAGATTCTCGCAAAATTCGCAGCCTCCACAGAACTCTGGGTCTACCCTAGCGACTATCCCTTCCATTTCAAGCTCATCCTTGGATAGGATAGTCACTGCTCTACTTGCTGCGGCATATGCTTGAGCCACAGTCTCATCAATAAACTTTGGCGAGTGAGCCATTCCACAGAGGAAAATTCCATCTGTTTGAAAATCAACTGGTCTGAGCTTCACGTGGGCTTCTAGGAAAAAACCATCTTTTGTTAGAGGAACTTTGAGCATTTCAGAGAGTCTCTTGTTATCTGGATTTGGAACTGTAGCCGCGCTCAAAGCAATGATGTCAGGTTTTACTTCGATTTTCTCCTTCAGTACTGGCTCCCAAAATAACACTCTGAGCGTTCCGTTCTCAGTTATCACTACGGGTTTCCTTTCATCGCTGTAATTTATGAATAACACTCCTTTCTCTGTGGCCATTCGGTAATAATCTTCCTTGAAACCGTAGCTTCTAACATCTTTGTACAATACATAAACATCTGTCTCCGGATTAACCTCTTTGATTTTCAAAGCGTTTTTTATCGCATGCCCACAGCATATTCTGGAGCAGTTTGGTCTTTCTTTCGTTCTGGCGCCCACACATTGGATCATAACAACCTTCTCAGCTTTGAATTCCCCCTCAGCGATGCTCTCTTCCAATTCTTGTTGCGTCATGATATGCGAGTCTTCACCATACAGGTACTCCATGGGTTCATATTGGACAGCACCTGTGGCTACTATTGTTATTCCGTGATCAATTTCTTTCTCCTTGTCTTGCCAAGCTATTTTCGATTTGAAATTCCCTACAAATCCGCTGACATCAACGACTTCGGCTTCCAAATAAACATGTATCTTACTATTTTCCATGATCTTTTCCACAAGCTTTCTCAACTGTCTTTCTGGGTCTTTGCCTTCAAGCGAATAGTGGATTTCGCTCAAATGTCCGCCCAATTCCCTGCAACGTTCCACAAGGTGGACTTCAAAGCCTTGTTTTGCGAGTTCTAAGGATGCAGTCATACCTGCCAGTCCGCCGCCAATGACTAGGCCAACAGGTGTTACACTTACCACTGGATTTCTCAATGTTTTCAATAGCTCAGCCTTGGCAACAACCGATCGAATCAAGCCCTTAGCTTTTTCCGTGGCTTTCTCTGGTTCACGCATGTGAACCCAGCTACACTGATCTCTGATATTCGCCATCTCAAACAAGTATGGATTCAAGCCTGCTTCTCTAATCGTTTCTCTGAACAAAGCCTCATGAGTTCGCGGTGTGCATGACGCCACAACTAGACGGTTAAGATTATGTTCTTTGAGTTTTTCTCTGATGTTTTTCTGAGTGTCTTGGGAACAGGTGTATAGATTCTCTTCCACATAGACTACATGAGGTAGCTTTCTAACATATTCAACGACTTCCGGAACATTTACGACGCCGCCAATGTTTATTCCACAATGACATATGAGGACGCCAATGCGTGGTTTTTCTTGAGTTACATCTCTCTCTGGCGGATATTCTTTTCTGGTGATCTCTTTTCCTCTTTCTGACGCGATCAAGCTCATTGCCTTGGCTGCAGCTCCACTTGCCTGAGCAACGCTTTCAGGGATATCCTTAGGGCAGGCGAACGCTCCGCAAACGAAAACTCCTGGCTTTGACGTCTCTACAGGTGAAAAGGCGTCTGTCTTGCAGAAGTCGTATTCGTTAAGTTCTATTCCTAAGATTTGGGCTAGTCTGTCAGCGTTCTCCGGAGGCTGCATACCGACTGACAAAACTGCCATGTGGAACTCCTCGATCTTGGGCTTTCCATCATCGACATAGTGTAAGTATAGATTTTTTGTCGATGCGTCTTCTGTGATACGGGCGATTCTTGATCTAATGAAGCCTATATTGTATTCTTCTTTGGCCCGGTTACAATAAATCTCGAAATCCTTCCCGTAGGCGCGTATGTCCATGTAGAATATTTTACAGTCTAGCCTTGTGGGTACATGTTCGTTGGCTATTATTGCTTCTTTGATGCCGTACATGCAGCAAGCTGCCGAACAGTAGTTGTTTCCGAGCTTTGCATCTCTTGAACCTACACATTGGACAAAGGCTATTTTTCTGGGGATTTCACCGTCTGAGGATCTCAAGACGAGACCTCCATACGGTCCAGATGCACTCAGAATGCGTTCAAACTCCATGCTTGTAACAACGTTTGGATAAAGCCCGTAACCATATTCCCTTTTCAGTGTAGCGTCAAAAGGTTTGAACCCAGGTGCTAGGATGATAGAACCCACTTTCAAAGTTGCTTCAGTATCTTGCTGATCATATTCGATAGCGTCTGCTTTGCAGATCTCTTGACATGTTCCGCATCCTATGCATTTTTCTCGGTCTATTGTGAATTTCAAAGGCACAGCTTGAGGGTAGTCGACATATATGGCGCTTCGTCTGCTTAACCCTTGGTTGAAGGAATCTATGGCCTTTACCGGGCATTTCTGGGCACATAGTCCACATCCGTTGCACTTCGCTTCGTTGACGTAACGGCTTCTTTTTCGAATTCTTACTTCGAAGTTTCCGGCTTCTCCTTTCAGATCTGTGATGTCAGCGTTCGTTATCAAGACTATGTTCTGATCTCTTCCGGTTGCCACGAGTTTGGGTGCTAGAATGCACATTGCACAATCGTTTGTTGGGAACGTCTTGTCCAATCTTGCCATAACACCGCCTATGCTGGCCGACTGGTCGATTAAGAAGACTTTGAATCCTGAGTCCGCAAGGTCTAGGGAGGCCTGTATCCCAGCCACGCCTCCTCCGACCACTAGAACAGCTCCTATCTTTTCTCCGGTCATCTCATTGGGCCTCCACTGCCTTGTAAAAAGGAGTTGTGTCTGTGACGTGATCCATGGCTATCCTTCCTTTCATTCGCATCTCAACGATGTGGCGAAGAACCAAAGACGGTTTGAGGAAGATAATTGATGCGAGTTCTTCAACAGACAAAGGTCTGTGCATGGTCAGCAGACGTATCTTTTGTTGAATGAACTCTTCTTCGATTACTTCGTTGGCCACGTCGTCAAATTCTTTCTGCTGTATTTTCTCTCCGTAGGCATTCTTTTCATCAGTTAGTTGTCTCTCTCTGCCGGATAGAACTCTTAGACGAAAATCTGTCGCAACGTTTTTCGCTGCCAAGATGTTCAGCAAAATTCCTTCGTCTGCACTTTTTCCGGTGAATGGTGAACTGCCAAATCCTTGAATTTGGGCTGCAAAACTTGTCAACATCTGGGAAAAAGTTAAATCTTGAACTGGGGAAGACCAACGGAGTTCCAGACGTTCTGGTTCTAGGCCGGCCAGTTTAAGAAGTTTCTTGAGCATTTTGACAAAGCTTTCTGCATAAAGATTACCGTCACCAAAGTGGCAGTCTGTTGGGATACATCCGATGAAGAGCACGCCGTCTGCTCCCATCTCAAAGGTTGAGATGATTGTAGCTGGATCCAGTCTTCCTATACATGGAACTCGTAAAACATTAACCTCAAATGGTGTTCTTTGTTCGTGGAGTAGGTATCGTTCCGTTTCGTCGCAGAAGACCCAATCGCACGTAAAGCAGATGATTTGAATCTTTCTGAAGGTCATGAAACATCATTCCTTCTTAAGCCAATTGAGGCGCAATTCAGAACATACTCGTCTGTGAAGTGTTGCATGGTGATCGCCCTTTCCGGACAATGTGCAGCACAGATACCGCAACCTTTGCAGAGTTCTTCATCGACCTTTGCCACTCCTTCTTCACTCTTCTCAACAGCACCGACCGGACAAACGATTGCGCAGACATTGCATCCCGTACATCGATCCTTTTCAATTATGGCCTTGTCTCCCCTACACGAACCGATTTCTGCGAGGCACTCGGAACATGGGCCACAAGCAAGGCATCTGAAAGCTTCAAACATGGCTTTCCGCTTTGTCTCCTTCAAGAATCTCTCTGCCTCTTCGAAGCTTAGCCTCGGCTTCTGTACTGGTGCCTCGTATCTGCGTGTCTTCTTCCGTAGAGAATCCCAGTCTTTTACCCAAGTCGTCTCTTCCACTTCCTCTTTCTTACCTTCTGCCCTTTTTCCAATTAGATATTGGTGGATTGAGATTGCAGCTTGTCTTCCGGCTCCAACTGCTTGAATAATGCTGGCTGGACCAGTAACGATATCGCCGCCTGCAAAGACTCCCGGTATCTTGGTTTCTAGCGTTTCCGAGTCTGCGGGGATTAAGGCGTTTCTTGCGTTTGACTCCAAAAGCTCGGGAAGAATCGAGAGTGTCTCTGGGATCTGACCTAATGCTGGAATGACCAAGTCAACTTGATACTGGTGCTCCGAGAAACCTATCGGAATGGGTCTTCTTCTGCCAGATGCATCAGGCTCCCCAAGTCGCATACGTAAACACTCAATGGCTACAGCTTTCCCGCTTTTACCGACAATTCGTTTGGGAGACACCAAGAAATGGAACAATATTCCTTCTCTTTCTGCAGCCTCTATCTCATGTGAAAGTGCAGGCATTTCGTTTCTTGTTCGGCGATAGAGAATCATTGTTTCTTTGGCGCCTAGTCTATTGGCTGTTCGGGCAGCATCTATGGCACTGTTACCTCCGCCGATAACTGCCACTCTTTGACCTACATCAACATGTTGTCCAAGTGCTGCAGCCTTCAAGAACTCGATAACGTGGAAGACGCCCTCAAATTCCTCTCCGGGTACATTCATTTTCTTGCTCAATTGTGTTCCAATGGCCAAGAAGACGGCTTTGTATCCGTCATCCCATAAGTCTTTGAGGGTTATGTCTTTGCCAAACTCCACTCCCGTCTTGATCTCTACACCTATATCGTGAATGTAGGCAGTTTCTTTGGCTACAACGAACTTCTCAAGCCTGAAATCTGGTATGCAGTAGCGCATCATTCCGCCTGGTTCAGGCATCCGTTCAAAGACTACGACTGGATAACCTAGCTTTGCTAACTCGTAGGCTGCTGTTAGACCCGCGGGACCTGCACCGATCAAAGCTACTTTTTCTGAGTGTGTTTTGGGTACAGGGACAGGTTTTACGTGGCCTTGTTCTCTTTCGATGTCGGCTACGATCCTTTTCAGAGCACGTATAGCAACTGCTTGGTCTAGATTCACTCTTGCACAGGCGTCTTCGCAGGGGCTGAAGCAGACTCTGCCACAGATTGCTGGGAAGGGCATGTCTTTTCTTATGAGTTCGACAGCTTCCTTGAAATTTCCTTTCTGAATCAGGGAAACGTATCCTTGAACGTTGACTCGGGCTGGGCAAGCAGCCCGACAGGGTGGCAACTTGTTCTTCACATTTATGTGTGTTTCAGTTGCCATTTTTGATCCTGCTTTCGTGAAGAGAATATTTTGTTTCTTTTCCATCTAATTAACTCACCTAAGCCAAGTTTAGCTGAATTCTAGGGGAAATATCGAAATGCAAGGAAAAGAGGATTGTGACGAGATTGGTTTGTCTTGCTTGACGTTTGCACGTAGGCTATTGACCAATGATTTACTTCCATTGTCCTTCTCTTTTGCTTACCCATTCGTGGTATTGTCTTGGACTGAGAGTATCTCTGAGTTCTTTCTCTAGAACTATTGAGTTCTTGGGTCTAATCTCAACTATCCATCCATCATTGTATGGATCATCATTCAGCAATTGCGGTTCGTTCTTGAGTCTTTCGTTAAACTTGACGATCTTCCCGCTAACCGGGGCATATAGGTCGAACATAAACATCCACGTCTCAGCTACGCCAAAGGGTTCCATCTTTTCAATCTCTTTGCCAACAGAGTCCGTGTAGATGGCTGCTATTCCTTCTAAGTGTCTCTGTGCGTAGTCTGACAGCCCAACTCTTATGTTTCCCTCAGGTGTAATCTGGGCCCATGTATGTTTTGGAGTGTAGAGTAATTGCTCAGGAACTGCAAGATACTCTTTGCGTTTTTCCATGGGAATGCCTTGGGCACGCATAAGTTCTTCCATTCGAAGTCTAATTGCTTCTGAAACAAATTCGGAGATGCTTCGGTAGCGACCTGTTTCTAGCGCTTTCTCGATTTCTTTTATGAGTTCTTGTCTTATACTCACAGTTTTCCAATCAGGCATTTTCTATTTCACCCCCCTTACACTTGATTGATATATAACGCAAACAGCTAATATATACGTAATGCATATATTAGATATAATGGCATATACTATAAATGCGATCCCGAAACACATATATAAAAAATACCGGTAAATATTACTCTGAGGAGACGACTTTGGAGACTAGAAAAGTGCAGAAGGTGGGTTACTCAACTATCACGGTTTCTCTTCCTAGTGAATGGGTGAGAGAGAACGAGATAGCGCCTGGTGACATCGTCTTTATCATGCCTGAGACGGATGGCACTTTGCGGGTTGTTCCAAGCGATCTGGCCAAAAAGGAAGAAGCTGAAGAATACATAATAAATGCTGATCTCTGCGATGAAAAGAAATTGTTGGAACGACTAATTGTGGGAAGCTACATACTTGGACGAGATGTTGTCCGAATAACCTCTTCAAACAGAATAAAAAGTGAGAGTGTAGCAGAAGTCAGAGGTATCGTCCAGAAACTTATCGGGCTGGGAATATTAGAAGAGACTTCCAAGAGCATTCTTCTTCAATGTTCTGTTGATCCTACCAAGTTTCAAATGGATATGCTTATCAGACGTCTCTCTTTAATTGCTTCGACAATATACAGTGAAGCGCTACAGGCGCTTGTGAAGAACGATGGAAAACTGGCCGTCGATGCGATTAGCCGAGAAGATGAGGCAGACATGATGTATTTTCTGGCTACACGACTTCTCGTCTTAGCGGAACGAAAGCGAGACTTGGCAGAGAAAATCGGTTTTGGTAAAGTGTTTCTGATTCCATGCACTTGTTTGATATTGCAGCATCTTGAAATAATCGCCGACTATTCTGAAGATATAGCAAAACGGGTAATAGAGCTCGAAGATTATAGCTCGACGATTGACAAATCAACACTTGAGAGAATCTACAATCTAAGCGAGATAGCGCACATAATATTCCAGAAAGCCGTGGATTGCTTGTTCTCAAGAGACCTGAAGATAGCAAATAACCTATTGGAAATGCATGAAGTTCTTGAAAACGAACTTGAAAAAGAAATGCGCGAATTGCCGCAAATACCTTATCTGAGAACAATAGTTTCGAACTTGAGCAAAATCGCTGACAAGGGCGCTGTAATCGCGAAGCTGGCAATCAACACGATATTGGCAACTTCTGAAGAAGAACTCGGGAAGATATTGAAAGTAAGAAAGCATACAAGAACTACCGCCTAATGGCCCAACGATCTATTAAAAGAGATAACCAACGCGAAAAAACCTACAACAGGAAGCATGAGTTGATGAATCTCCAGCTTTCTGCATCGGCGTCACGACACTTCGA
>CAYGAG010000005.1:21673-45970 GCA_964347765.1 uncultured Candidatus Bathyarchaeia archaeon | reverse complement strand
ATATCGGGCTATGCTTCTGTCCATTATATCGATCACCATCCACTTGAATCTGAAGCCTAGTTTTCAGACTGCATCTTTTTTCTTGATTAAGATTCTTCCATCTTTGAAAGCTATCCATCGCAAATAATCACCATTCTCAAGATTCAGCAGCTTGAATATCTTGGAGGGAACAGTGGTTCTATGCCTGTATTTTCTTACAGTGATTTTAGTCTCTTCAATGTAGAGGACATCTTCCAACATATCTTCTAGATAATTGCCGGCTTTGATAAGTATTTTGGTATGTTACCAAAACTGTTAAATATCGAAACGTATATTGGTATACTACCAAAATACGCGCCTTGCACCATTGAGAGAGATGAAAAAAGATGGTCTGGGAAAATTTTCTCATTATTTGCATTGCTGGGTTAGCGTGTGGATTCGTCGATGCCAGCTTAGGAATGGGCTACGGTGTCACCTCAGCTACTGTTCTGGTTTCTTTTGGAATTGCTCCTGCAGCGGCCAGTGCTTCAGTTCATACAGCAGAGGCCTTTGTGGATATAATATCGGCTGGCTCTCATCTCAAACTCCGTAATGTAAGGAAAGATTTACTTGGACCTTTGCTCATTTGCGGGACAGTAGGAGCAGTTTTGGGGGCATTAGGGCTATCCTTTCTCGCTTTGAATGTGGCGAAACCATTTGTTTCACTTGTACTGCTTTGCTTGGGAGGGGTGGTCTTGATTAAATTTCTTTTCTGGCAGCAGAAAGGCGATAAGCCATTATCCGGATCAGGGTTGGATCGACCGGCTTACTCAAAAAAGAAACTTGGCATACTTGGATTCATTGCAGGATTTATTGACGCTTCAGGTGGCGGTGGATGGGGACCAATTCTGACACCGGCTTTTGTTGCATCCGGTTCTAATCCTAGAAAAGCCGTTGGAACAGTAGAGTTCACAGAACCAATAATCTCCTTCGCTACGTTTTTGACATTCGGAGTGACAATAGGGTTCGAAAGTTTCATGTGGGACATTGTTCTTCCAATGATAATAGGAGGCATAATTCTGTCCCCCGTAGCCGCCTATGTATGCTCGAAGACCCCGAGAAGACTGTTGGGGATACTCGTTGGATTGTGGATCATAGTACTCAACCTTCGAACTTTGATAACATTGCTCTTGTCAGTGTGAAAGGACATGCGTTCTGAAGCCCAACAATTACAGCAGAAGCATGTCGCTGCGGTCGGAAGAATATCGGCCACGCTCTATATAGACAACAAGCTACTTTGATGCTCATACACAGGGAAATCCCAATGAGACCTTCAGTTTCTAGGGGAGGAATTTTCTTATGACCTTGTATAGTTACATTCTGATAGTTGTCTTTGCCTTTCTGTTCGAGACTATTGATGGCTCGATTGGAATGGGTTATGGAACAATTTTGACGCCTGTACTGCTTCTAATGGGTTTTGATCCTCTTCAAGTTGTTCCAGCCGTACTCGTTTCGCAGCTTTCCGGAGATTTCCTAGCGGCTCTCTTTCATCATAGATTCAAGAATGTCGATCTCTCTTTTGGCTCCAAACACTTCAAAATCGCTGTGCTACTTTCAACGTTGAGTTTAGCTGGATCGGTAATCGGCGTCGCGGTCATGACTAGCTTGCCCAGTCTTCTGGTAAGTTTGTATATCGGGGCTCTCTTCGCTCTCACTGGACTTATTGTCTTAATCACTATAAAAAAGAACTACAAGTTTTCACGGTTTAGACTCTTTTGTCTAGGATCCCTTGCAGCTTTCAATAAGGGAATCAGTGGAGGAGGATATGGACCCATAGTGACAACTGGTCAAATCTTGGCCGGGATAGAGGTCAGACCGGCCATCGCAATAATTTCTCTGTCAGAAGGGATCACGTGTGCTGTAGCTGTGCTGATGTACGTTATCATTGGCAAGAATATAGACTGGCTATTATCAGTCGCCCTGTCAATAGGAGTAGTATCTTCGACACCATTAACGGCCCTTATTGTAAGAAAAGTTGAAAGCCAAAAACTGAGACTGCTCATAGGAACATGTACATTAGTGTTAGGTCTGAGTACGATTGCCGGATCTCTGTGACGTGTGAGCTACCTCTTCTTTCCTCAGACTTAGCGCATACTTGACTTAAGAAGGTTAAAAAGTGTGGATATACATAGCAGTAAATAGAAAATATTCTAGGAAAGCACCAATGGAAGACTTAGAAAACGTGTTACGCAATATAGATGTTTTCTGTCGAATACTAGTGGAGAAAATAGCCAGGGGCGAAGATAGCGTTCAGAGGGCTGCTGCAGAGCCTATTGAGGATCTCCTTAGAAAAAGATACCTTGTTGCAGATGCTGAAGTCGACTCATCAAAAGGATATCTAATACCCCTTCCTCAGGCAGAAGAACCGTTAGTCGACGTGTTTGAAGATGAGCATTCTGTGAAAGTGTTTTTCCAATGTAGTTGCCAAGACAAGAAGGTTCAAATCGTCACCAAAGCTGACGCTATAGAAATCTGCGTTGAAGAATGCAGAAAACTCAATCTGCCAACCACACACCTAAACTTTGAGGATATAGTTGTCAAGTGCAACAACAATAAGGTGCTCGAAATAGCAATCCCAAAAGCTGAGCCTACGTGTTTTTTTGCTCAATGATCTTTTCAGGTTGACAGCTTCAACAGATCATTTTAATTCGATCTCACTCAAGAGTGGCATTGCTGTCTGTATCGTATTACGTTCTGGTCGCATCACAAAACAGCAATCGCTACTGCGTGGTAATATCCTCGCATTGCGTGTCTGTATCCTGGATGTCCGCGTCATTCAATTCTTTTTTCCCTTTTCATGATTTTCTGTTGGCGTTTCAAGGATGTTTCTACGTTTCGAGTTCCTGAACACTTTTTTCCTCTTTCAGGTCAAAAGTGGCCTTTACCGTGCCGTCGTTGAAGTATTCTATGTTGAACCCCATCATTTTCGTACGGCTTATGGCTCTGCGATTACCAGGCAACATTATAGCGTGCGCTATTCGAAAACCGCTAAATTTGAGACCAGTCCTCCCGTATCTGGCTTCTCTCGCGTGTGACTATGTCACTGGACAGACGATCTCAGTGAACAAGGAATGAACAGCACTCTAATTCATAACGTCTTTTTCTCGTTTTGTCTTATCTCTTTTGATGGATGGTTTCTCGAAGATGTCCAGTTTTAGGACTATAAAGGCTAGTGTGGTGGCGGTGATAGCTAGCGCGTAATATCCCGTTCCAGCGGCGACGCCGATGGAGGCAACAATCCAGAGGCTGGCTGCAGTGGTGAGACCTATAACTCTTTGTTCAGTTTTTATGATGGTTCCGGCGCCTAAGAACCCTATGCCCACTATTATGGCGGCTGCTACTCGCGCAGGGTCTGCGGGCTCTGGGAAGGCGTGGATGGAGAGGACGGTTAGGATGGTGGAGCCTAGGCCTACCAGGATGTGAGTTCTAAGGCCAGCGGGTTTTAGGCTCACCTCTCTTTCGAGGCCTACGATGGCACTGAGTACGAAGCCGAGAATGAGCCGGGCAACCAATTCTAGTTGAAAGATCATAGGTGTGCTGTTGTTCAAGGTCTTATATATTTCTGAATCTGTGTCAACTTATGCATTTGGGGCCGATTGCGTTGCAGATTTCTTTAGGTTTTCATGTCACAATCATATCACTCTCGCTATAACCATACTAGAATAAGCATCTGCTGAGTGGAGCTTTGGATACTATGGCATTATGTGTCTACGGCAAGCTGTTAAAGACCGAAAGACATGAGGGTAAAAGGTTTGTGTGTTAGGAGATTGTTGACGAGTCGAAGGAGACATTAATGATGGGCTTCTGAAAATACGCGGGGAGGCGCATTCAATCACGATTGGCTTGATTCTACGTTCAGTCTTCTAGTTTTCCTTTAGGTATTGATGTATGGCTGCAGCTGCTTTTTTCCCTGCTCCCATCGCGGATATGACTGTTGCTTCGCCTGTTACTATGTCTCCTCCTGCAAAGACTCGTTCAATACTGGTCTGGCCAACTTCGTCTGTTACTATTGTACCCCACTTTGTTACTTTCAGGCCTTTAGTGGTTTGCTGTATGATTGGATTAGGGGTCCTTCCAATAGCGATGATGACTGTGTCTACGGACATAGTGAACTCAGATCCTTCAATAGGTATGGGTCTTCTCCTGCCACTATCATCAGGTTCCCCCAGACGCATCCTTATGCACTCCATAGTCTTGATCCAGCCCCTCTCATTGCCAGAAAACCTCTTGGGATTTGTCAGAAACTCAAAAACTATTCCTTCCTCCTCTGCATTCTCGATTTCCTCGGCCCTAGCTGGCATCTCCTCCCGACTCCTTCGATAGACAATCTTCACCTCCTTTGCCCCTAACCTCAAGGCACATCTAGCCGAGTCCATGGCCACATTTCCGCCCCCGATAACCGCCACTTTCTCACCCACAAAGATTGGTGTGTCCGCTTTCGGAAAGTCATAGGCTTTCATTAGATTGACCCGAATCAGGAACTCGTTTGCTGAATAGACACCTGACAAATTCTCTCCTGGAATCCGCATAAATCTTGGCAACCCAGCTCCTGTCCCAATAAATACGGCATCAAACTTCTCTAGTAACTCTTCAATGGTGTATATCCGTCCAACTAGCGAGTTCATCCTCATCTCCACCCCCAACTTCTCAATGTATTCTGCCTCAGCTTCTACAATTCCTTTCGGTAATCGAAACTCCGGAATCCCGTAGATCAAGACGCCTCCTGGCTTGTGCAATGCTTCAAAAACCACCACTTCATGTCCCAACTTAGCCGAATCGGCTGCCACCGCTAAACCTGCGGGACCCGCTCCCACGACCGCTACACGCTTTTCCGTAAATTCCGCTTTTTCCGGGTCTTCATAGCCCTGCGTCTGCTCCCAATCAGCCAAAAAACGTTCCAACCTTCCGATGGAGACAGCTTCTCCTACTTTTCCCATAGTACAGTCTGCCTGACATTGTTCCTCTTGAGGACATACTCGACCACAAATGGCTGGTAGACTGTTCTTCTCCTTAATCTTCTTGATTGCCTCATTGAACCTCCGTTCCTTGGTAAGCTTTGCAAATGTTGGAATATCAATGCCGACTGGACAACATTCCACACATGGAGCCTTCGCGCACTGAAGACACCTTTCAGCCTCCGAGACGGCCTGCTCTGCCGTATAGCCCTGCGCTACTTCGTTGAAGTTACGCGCCCGCACCTTTGGATCCTGCTTAGGCATTAAAACGGCTTCTTTCCTGATCTTTGGCTTGGGCTTACTCATAACGATCTGGCCTCTTCCTCATGAAAGACATAAGCCACTTTCTCCTGAGCGGTGAACATCTTCAACCGATTAATTAGCTCTTCAAAGTCAACCTTATGCCCATCGAAATCAGGTCCATCTACACAGGCAAACAGAGTCTGGCCTCCTACGGTCACTCGACAAGCACCACACATCCCCATCCCATCGACCATGATTGGTATGAGATTCACAATGGTAGGGATATGGTAGGGACGAGTCAGATCGGAGACCATCTTCAGTGTTATTACTGGTCCCATGACGACGGCTCGATCGATCTTCTTCTCCTTCAAAAAATCTTCGAGGAAGTCCAGTCCCTCATAACCTCTAGACCCATCATCGGTGGCTACGTAAAGTTCATCGCAATTCTTTCTCATTTCATCCTCAAAGATCAAATGACTTTGATTCCGAGCTCCAATAACGCCGATCACCCGGTTCCCGGCCTTATGAAAGGCTTCTGCTTGGAAATTTAAGGGAGCTGCCATCACCCCGCCTCCCACACACAACATATTTCCAAACTTCCTGATTTCAGCTGGTTTCCCCAACGGGCCAAGCAGATCTAACACAGATTCTCCTTGCTTTAGTTTTCCAAGCTGGCTTGTTGACTTCCCAACTTCGTGGCAGACTACCGCTATCGTGCCCTTCTCAACGTCTACCCCAGCAATTGTAAGAGGAATCCTCTCCCCATTCTCGTCGATCCTTAGAATCACGAACTGCCCAGGATGTGTCTTCTCAGCCACCTCTCTAGCCTCAAACTCAAAGAGATTAATGCGGGGAACCAGCTCTTCCTTCTTTACTATCAAATACAATCAGTCGCATCCTCCTGCTTCTCTTAATGGGTTAGGTCCCAACTTTCTTATCTTGCCCACAAATTCGCTCATCATGTCTGCAAACCTCTGTCCCTCTGAGGAGGAAGCAAAACCAATCTCCAACCTGTCAGGGTTTACGCTTAATGCACTCAAGGACTTCTTGATAACTTCAATTCTATCCTTGGCCTTCATGTTCCCATCAATATAATGACAGTCGCCAATATGACATCCGGTCACAATTACCCCGTCAGCTCCCTTCTGAAAAGCTCTCAGAACATGCAAAACGTCCACTCTGCCACTGCAAGGAACCCTCAAAATCCGCACGTTATGCGGATACTGAATTCGAGAAACCCCAGCGAGATCAGCAGCCCCGTAAGAACACCACTGACAGGCAAGACACAAGACCAAAGGTTCGAAATTTCCACTTGAGCTCATAGCTCTCTTTACATCGAACAAAGCGTCAATCGCCGCCAAGATCTGTTCATCTGTGAAATGCACCAGCTGCATAGCACCCATAGGGCACTCAGCGGCGCAGACTCCGCAACCTTTACAGTTGGCTTCCACAATATTCGGCAACCCGAAGGCCTGGGCCTCGATTGCATTAAAGATACAAGAAACCACACAGGCATCACAGTTCACACAAACTTCATTATCAACCGTTGCCTTGATTGCTCCAGCCTCAATCTTGCCTGAAGCCATAGGAATAGCTGCCCGGGAAGCTGCGGCATAAGCTTGTGCAATGCTCTCAGTGATGTCTTTTGGACCATGCGCCGTACCACACACAAATATTCCGTCAGAAGTGAAATCTACGGGCCTAAGCTTGGGATGAGCTTCAAAGAAGAAACCATCTGTTCCTAGAGGTACTTTGAGTGCGGGTGATAACTCTCTCCCGGCCTCATGTTGCACCAAAGGCGTAGACAAAACCACAAGATCACTGTCTAACTCCACATCCATTCCTAAGTAGGTATCAAACACTCTGACAACCAAGCCGGCATCAGGCTTAGAGATCACTTGTGGAGGCTTGTCCTCATCGTAGCGGATGAAGTTGATGAATTTCGCCCTCGCCTCTCGATAGCAGTCCTCATAATCTCCATAAGTCTGAAGATCCCGGAAAAGAATGGTCACTTCGCTCTCAGGATATAATTTCTTGAGAAGCAAAGCATTGTTAAGTGCCACCATACAGCATATTCTCGAACAATAAGTTCTACCTGTCTTCTCTCTAGATCCTACGCATTGGATCATAACAACATGTCTATGCTCTCCCAGCTCTTTAGACTTGAGAAGCTGTTCCAACTCCAACTGAGTCACAACATTCTCATAATCCCTATAGCCATGCTTCCCTACTGGTTTGAACGATTCAGCCCCTGTCGCTACAATGATCGTTCCCACCTTGAGCTGTTCGAGATCATCCCTTGATTCGCCCTTTTGAAGCGTCACATTGAAGTTTCCGATGAAACCGTCAACTTCCTTGACTCGGGTTGACATGTGCAGATGTATGTTGCTGTTGGATTTGACAGCTGCAACTGCTTCTTGGAGAACTTTGGAGGCATCTCGTCCAGTAGGTTGCAGCTTATGTAAGTCCCTTAACATTCCCCCCAGTTCTACTTCCATCTCAACCAAGTGAATCTCAAAGCCTTGTCTGGCTAGGGATACAGCTGCAGTAATCCCAGATATGCCTCCCCCCACAACTAGAGCAGAAGGATTGATCTCAAGCTCTATCTCCTCGCGTGGTTGGAGATGTCTGGCTTTCGCGACAGCCATTCTTATAAGATCTTTGGCTTTCTCTGTGGCTTCTCTAGGATACTTCATATGAACCCACGAAGAATGCTCTCGAATATTTACCATCTCAAACAGATACTTGTTCAAACCAGCCTCTTCGCACGTACTTCTGAAGAGTGGTTCATGACTGGCAGGAGTACAAGAAGCCACGACGACACGATTTAAACCATACTTCTTAATGCAATCCTTAATGAGGCTCAAACCTGTAGAGGAACAAGTATAGAGATTCTCCTCAGCGCAGACTACGTCAGGCAGAGTCTTAGCGTAATTTACGACTGTTGGAATATCAACCACGCCTCCAATGTTGAAGCCACAATGGCAAACGAAGATACCAATTCTTGATTCTTCTATGTTTTTCATTTTATCTACTCGCCATAGTGGATATGGTCGCTTCCGCTGCCTTAGCGGCAGCGGCGCTGGCTTGAGTCACAGATTCAGAAATGTCCTTAGGTGCCTGACAGTAGCCGCATGCAAAGATGCCGGGCACATTGGTGCTAACGGAGTCCAGTAGAGGATCTCTTGTCCTGAAGAAGAGGTGCTCATTCAATTCTGTACCTAAAATCTTAGCCAAATCCTTATTGTCTTCTCTTGGGACCAGAGCAGGACAGAGGACAACTAGATTGGCTCCCAACTCTCCTAGCTTTCCATTCATAACGTCTTGATACCGGATGAGAAGATCTTTTGTTTCCAGATCTTCGATAATCATCGATGGGCGCCCGTTGACGTATTTTACCCCCCATTCGTCTCTGGCTCTGGTGACAAATTCTTGGAAACGCTTCCCAAACACCCTCAAGTCCATGTACAAGATGTAGACTTCGCATTCAGGGCTGTGTTCCTTGACCAGAATCGCCTCTTTTGTAGCGTACATACAGCAAACGCTGGAGCAGTACGGTAATCCTTTCTTATGGCTTCGTGAACCTACGCATTGTATGAAAACTATTCGGTGTGGATGCGTCTTGTCAGAAGGCTTCAAAATTTCGCCATGAGTAGGTCCAGAGGCATTAATGAGTCTTTCAAATTCTAGGGACAAGAGAACATTCTTGTAGCGTCCGTAACCGTATTCACTTAATGAATTTGGCTTGTAAATTTCCAAGCCTGTTGCCAGTATTATGCTTGAAACGGTGAACGCCTTCTCTTCCGCTTCTTGTTCAAAGTTGATGGCTTTCGTAGGACAGAGCTTTTCACACACTCTGCATATTCCTTTTTGGAAGAAGAGACAATCATTCTTGTCTATCCTGGCCACGCGGGGGACAGCTTGGGGAAAGAGCGTATATATCGCCTTTCGGATTCCTATTCCCATGTCAAACTCATTTGGCACATTGATCGGACACTTCTCCATACATGTACCGCAACCAGTGCATTTCTCAGCGTCCACATATCTGGGCTCCGTCAGGATCTTGATTTGAAAGTTACCTGCTGATCCCCTGATTTCTCTGATTGTTGAGCATGTAAGGAGTTCGATGTTATGATGTCGAAAGCATTCAATCATCTTGGGCGCTAGGATGCATATGGAGCAATCCATAGTTGGAAACGTCTTGTCAAGCTGAGCCATCCGTCCTCCAATGCTAGAAGACTTCTCAACAAGATAGACCTTGAAACCTCGATCTGCAAGGTCTAGAGCAGCCTGCATACCAGCTATGCCCCCGCCAACGACAAGTGTAGCACTGCCACTCAAGAGTATCTCCTCACACATCTTGGAGAGAGAGAAACGTCGCCTATTCCTTATAAAAGAGTTATCATGCAAAATGAGATTTTCCGAATGATAAAGCAGAAATGGGCATAAACAGAATTACCTTCAATAGTAGTAGGGTCTTCGGATGTATCCATAGGCCTCTAAAGCAGCAGTTATGCCTTGCCCAACTGCTGTACCGACCTGTTTTACAGTATAGTTAGTTATGTCTCCGGCAGCGAATACTCCGTCCAAGTTTGTCCGTTGTCGCATGTCAACGACTACATACCCTTCTTCATCTAGTTCTACTCCGGCGGTCTTGGCAAATTCGCTATTCGGTACCTCGCCTACTTGGATGAAGACTCCGTCAACTTCCATCTCTTCATGTTTTTCTATCTTGTTGTTGAACAATTCTACTGTGTTGACCTTTTTCAGTCCCTTTATTTTCTTTAGCTCGGTGCTCCACAAGATCTCCACGTTCTTTCTCTTCTTTAGCTCATCGACCAAGCATTCTTGAGCTCTAAAAGCATTTCTTCTGTGAAACAATTTGATTTCGGAGGCTAGGTCCGCCAGATAAAGGGCGGTCATTACTGCTGAATCTCCGCCGCCTACGACTAGAACACGCTTGTCCTTGAATAAAGGGCCGTCGCAGATTCCACAATAGCTCACACCTTTTCCAAGAAATTCTCTTTCTCCAGAGATGCCAAGTTTCTTGTAGCGGGTTCCGCATGCTAGTATAACTGCATTTGCGGTGTACGTTGCTTTGCTGGTTTTTACGATCCTTCTACTGCCTTTCAACTCTAGATCCACCGCTCTCTCGAGCTCATGGATCTCTGTGTCGGCACTTCTGCAATGCTTCGTCATTTCCTTGGCCAGTTCTTGACCAGTTATGCTCTGGATCCCTGGGTAGTTCTCTATTCTGGGTGCTTCGGCGGTAGTGCCTCCGGCCATCTCTGCTTCAAGAATTAATGTCTGCACTCTGCTTCTTCCACTGTATATACCTGCGGCAAGACCTGCAGGACCTGCTCCTACAATTATCAGTTCCCAACTGGTCATTCTCTGATTTTCCTCCGTATTGGCGTTTATAAGTTAGGGTTTCAACCTTGCATTATGGTTTGGTTTGTAAATTCGCCTTTCACATTTTGGTGTGGGTAAATCTTGGTTGCATTCAGTCTGCAGCCTTGAGCTACTATTACATCATCGGCGACTGCGGAGACTCCCTCTATTCTTGTCGGCTTCTTCAGGCTTGAAAGAATTGTCACATGTCTCCCTATGATGCTGTCTCTGATGTGGGCTGCTTCGCCAACTATGCTTCTGTCCATGACTGCTGAGTCTTCTATGGAGGCTCCTCTGTCTATCCTTGTGTAGTTGTCAATGCAAGAATTGGCGATTTTGACGTCATCAGCTATTTTGCAGTGTCTTCCGATAAGGACTGAACCTTTTATCTCAATTTTTCCCTTTTCGATTTTTCTTATGATTTCTCTTCTCCGTTTTGTCGACTCTTTGCTGTCTCCTTGTACCCATATTCTGGTATCTTCGGTCAGTCTTCCACCGAATTCTGTTAGTGATGGGAAACGGCCGTCCAACAGATCTTGCATAGCCTCAAGGTAGCGTTCTGGGGTGCCCACGTCGTACCAGCTGCCTTTCAAAGTGTAGCCATAGACTGGTCTTCCACTCCTTATCAGATAGGGGATGAAGTCGTAGCCGAAGTCTAGGCGGTTCCTGCCTTTCATTATTTGTTTGACTTCCCTTTCTTTGAAGATTCTCCGTATTTCAGGGGAGACCATGTACAGGCCGGTGTTGGCAAGACTGGAAGGTGCTTCTTCGGGTTTTGGTTTCTCTACGAATCTTGAGATCCTTTTGCTCTTGCCTATGTCGGCGATTCCATAACCTTCTGTATTCTCGACTTCTCGCAGTGCTATAGTCATTACTGCTTCCTTATCCTGGTGGAATTCCACCAGTTCCTTTAGTTTCACATCAAAGATGTTGTCACCCTGCACCGCGAAGACAGGATCTTTGATGTTGTAGTAGTTCATGTTTATCCTTGCCGAATCTGCACTGCCCAAATCGTCTAGGTTCGGCTGATACTTGATATGCACCCGGGGGGCTATTCTATAAAGTGCGGAGAACCCATGACCTGACTTGAAATAGTCGTACAGATCCGTATAGTTAGTGTAGCCTTTGACGCCGAAGACGAAGTTTCTGATGCCCTGGCGGGCTAGTGAGAACAAAGAAAACTCTATCAGTAGCCTATTCAGAAGGCGGAGGCATGCCTTGCTCGTCTCCGCTGTCAAAGGTTTTAGACGGGTTGCCTCTCCTCCAACGGGAATTATCACTCGAAGTCTATCTGCCTCGTAGTTTCCACTCAAAGACTGTCCACCAAATTCCATAGTGAGATTGCCAACTGAATGTATTAAAGCTTGGCGAGAACCTGGGCGGAGCTCAGTCAAGGATTTCTGGAAATCATTGGCTAGAAGGCGAATCTTATAACCTTAAGCATGGCGCACTTTCGAAAACTAGAATAACTCGGCGTTAGAAACTGGTGAAGGAGTGAAGATCAGTGAAGAAGCCCGCAAGAATTCGCATAGCAGAAATTAACGATTATACTTCATGTTTACCTTTGTTTGAGACATTATATCATGGAGATATCGGACCTGACTTCAGGCAAGCTTTTGAAGACTATGTAAACCGTGAAGAGGGTTTGATCTTGCTTGCTGAATGCCCTAACAAGGTTATAGGAGTTTTAGTGGGAAGCTACCACTTAGATATCGATTGGGAAGGAAAGACTGCAAAAGTCGATGCCTTAGTCGTTCATGAGGCACATAGAAAGAAGGGAATTGGGAAGAAACTTCTGCGCCACTTTATCACGGTGTCCAGGGGAGAGCACTGTAAGGCAGTCAAATCTCGAATTAATAGAGGGAACATCATTGCTCAGGAATTGCATAGGAGTCTAGGCTTCACCGAAGCCAAAACCTGCGAATACTTCCTAGACTTTGAGACTACTTCAGAGAATCAAGCGGGCGCAACAATCTAAGGGATATGAGATAGCTTTTATACCAGACAGGAAGAAAGATCTGGATGGGGAACTGTGATTTACTGCACAAAATGTGGTACCAGAAATGAAGAGACTGCAGAGCATTGCATGAAGTGCGGTGCAAACCTTAAGTTGTCAGTGGAGAAAAGCTTGGAGAAACGCATAGAGGAGGGGGCGGAAGAATTCGGAAGGCGTGTAGAGGCATGGGGAGAAGACTTTGGGAAACGTGCCGAAAAAGAATGCTTTGGGCTTCCTTATGGCGGCGCAATCTTTGGACTGTTCATCGGGGCAATAATCATCCTTTGGGGATTGTCAAGCATCTTTGGTTGGAACCTGGAAATCGGGGGTTTTGTGATAATCGTTATAGGGCTACTTATAGTTGCTGGTGCGATCTACGGACTAACTCGCAGAAGAAGCTAACACACTCCTCTTTTTCTACTGCTGAACAAGTCAACTAGCGCGCGCCATGTCTAACTCCAATAGGAAAAAAGGAGGATATCGGGAGATACCTCCACTTGGTGTGGCGTTCAATTCCAATCCCTAGCTTCAAGGAATGGCCGTGCGCACCGAGCGACAATGCCTTTCAACGAGCGCGACGCTTGTTTACGACAAATCTCAATTGCTTATCTTATATGTTCCAACTATAACCTTAATGAAAGACTAGAATCATTCCAAGGTTTGAGCTGTCATGGGCAAACTGGTCGCCTATCTGTTCCTCATTCGCCCTTCTAATTGTCTAATGATGGGATTCGCAGTCATCGTAGGAGCAGCTCTTGCCAGTCCCCAAAGTCTAGACCCCTTTCCTCCAAATCTTCTCTATGGTTTCATGACAGGCTTCGCCTTAACGGCTTCTTCCATGGTGCTAAACGACTATTTTGATAGGGAGATAGACGCTGTTAATGAACCTGATCGACCAATACCAAGCGGCAAGGTCAGCTCCTTAGAAGCTGTGGGATTAGCCATTGTCTTGACGACGATCGGTTTGATCATCAGTTCTCTAACGAATCTTTTCTCGTTTTTCATGGCTTCATTCGTGTGGATGGTTTCTGTTGCCTATGTCACTATTGGAAAAAGCACTGGACTGCTTGGAAATCTCCTTGTGAGTACGTGCGTAGCAACACCCTTCCTATATGGGAGCGCAGTCATGACTAATGAAGCTAAATTGAATGTCCTGCTTTTCGCTTCTATAGCTTTTCTAGCGAATACCGGCAGAGAGATAACAAAAGGAATTGTGGATGTGGAGGGTGACGCAATGCAGGGTGTGAAGACGCTGGCCATTCAATACGGAGAGAGAAAGGCTGCATTCAGTGCAGCGATCTTCTACATAATTGCAGTCTTGTTAAGTCCAATCCCTTATGTTCTAAATCTTGTTTCATTATGGTTTGTTCCTACGGTAGTCATAACTGATCTAGGATTGGTCTCATCTTCAGCTATGCTTCTCAAAAATCATTCAAGAAAGAATGCCAGAAAAATCAAAACCCTAGTTCTTCTATGGTTCATGATAGGATTGATTGCCTTTATTCTTGGCGTGATCAAGTAAACCTATCTCACAGACTCCTTCGAGGGCAACTGTCATTCCTTCGAATCTGCGGTTATGCTTGGCACATTCAGCGATTCGAAAGATTTTACTTATTTAAGAGCCTGACTCACGCGCTTTTCCGGAACAGAAGAGAGAAGTCTAAGTTTTAAGGTAAATATTTAGGTTTGGAAGCCAATCTAATTCGAGGGATGTTTATGCCCGTAGTGTCTATTCGGAGTATCCTTGACGGACAACACACTGGTAAATCCGTAACTATAAGGGGATGGATATACCGCAAAAGGGAGAGCAAGAGCATCATTTTTCTTGTGGTTCGAGACGCCTCAGGTATTATTCAATGTACCCTCAAGAGAGGAAGTCCTTCATGGGCGGTAGCTGAGAAATTGACGGTCGAGTCCTCGGTCAAACTTGATGGTGATGTGAAACAGGATAAACGTGCCCCAATGGGATATGAAATCTCGGTTGACCATCTTTCGATAATCGGTTTGGCGGAAACCTTCCCTATAACCAAGGATAAGAGTGAGGAGTTCCTGCGAGATGTCCGTCATCTGTGGCTTCGGAGCCAGAAGATGAATCGAATAATGAAAGTGCGCAGCAAAGTTCTAAAGTCTACCCATGACTTCTTTAGAAAAGAGGGCTTCTTCGAAGTTTCGCCACCTATGTTCATCTCCGGAGCGTGTGAGGGAGGTGCAACTCTCTTCACACTCGAATATTTTGGCAAGAACCTATATCTGACACAGAGTGCTCAACTCTATCTCGAAGCCTTGATTTACTCACTGGAAAAAGTCTACTGTGTAGCCCCTTCATTCAGAGCCGAAAAAAGCAGGACTATAAGGCACCTGAGCGAATACTGGCATGTTGAGCCTGAATGGGCATTCGCGGATATGGATGATCTGATGAAACTGGAAGAGAACCTTGTGGTCCACATATGCAATGAGACTGCAGAAAACTCCAGAAACGAGATAGAAAGGTTAGGGGCAGACCTCTCTAAACTTGAGTCTGTCAAGACTCCTTTTCCGAAGATCACCTACAAAGAAGCCTTGGAAAGATTGAACTCAGAGGGCTTTGAGATAGAATGGGGCAAAGACTTAGGCTTCAATGAAGAGAAGGCCCTGGCTGAAGAGATAGGTGGTCCTTTTTTTGTATATGCTTATCCCTCACAGACTAAAGCATTCTACTGCAAGACTTACCGTGACAACCCAGACCTAGTAATGTCGACTGACATGCTTGTTCCCAATATAGGTGAGATATCTACAGGCGGCTGTAGAGAAGACGACAAGGAATATCTAGTTCGAAGAATGAAAGACTTCGGGTTGAATCAGGAAGACTACAAATGGTACACAGATCTAAGACGTTACGGCTCTGTTCCCCACGTCGGATTCGGGCTTGGTGTGGAACGACTTCTTACATGGATGCTTGACCTTGAAAACATAATGGACACGATACCGTTCCCGAGAACAGTTAGAAGATTCTATCCATGAGTCACATAAGACCTTAGAAATCAGCCTCTAACCACCAAGACTAGGTCTCCAATCGAGAAGTGAATCCAGTCAGATGCAGGGATCTAAGTGAACGCTTCAAAGAACATTAAAAAGCAGTGGACCTGTATATTTCATATACAGAGTTTAGACAACAATGGCTTCGGAGAAATAAGGGAAGTTCAGGGATGGGCACAGAGAATCTTGATAGAATTTTCAATCCTCGAAGAATAGCTGTCATCGGTGCGAGTACCAGAGAGAAATCACTCGGAGCAAGGCTTCTTCAAAACTTAGTGGGCGTCGGTTACAAAGGTGTTGTCTATCCTGTGAATCCCTTTCGACCGACAGTGCAGGGCATAGCCGCCTACCCAAGCATCAGAAAGATTCCTCGACAAGTCGATCTTGCGATTGTAGCAACGCCAGCGCACACCGTACCACAGATCATCGAAGAGTGCGGGTTAATGGGTGTGTCCGGAGTAATTGTTGTTTCAGCAGGTTTTCGAGAAGCTGGAGAAGAGGGCAAGGATCTTGAGAAACGGATTCTGGAACATAGAAACCACTACAAAATGCGTATCATCGGTCCCAACAGCCTTGGAGTCATACGACCTGGAATAAGACTCAACGCCACTTTCGCGAACAAGACAGCTGAGCTGGGCAAAATTGCCTTCATCTCCCAAAGCGCAGCGCTGTGTGCGTCAGTACTAGATTGGGCTTCAGAGGCCAACGTAGGATTCAGCGCTATAGTCTCTGTAGGCTCCATGCTGGATGTTGATTTTGGAGACTTGATCGACTACTTTGGCACTGATATTCAGACATCTAGTATTGTGCTCTATCTTGAATCTATAAAGAACGCCAGCAAGTTCATGAGCGCAGCCAGAGGATTTGCCAGAGCTAAACCCATTGTTGTCGTGAAGGCCGGACGCTTCCGCGAAAGCGCAGAGGCAGCTTTGTGTCATACAGGCGCACTCTGTGGAGAGGATGCTGTTTACGATGCTGCCTTTCGACGTACAGGGATAGTGCGGGTCGAAGCCATAGACGAGCTCTTCAACTGCGCAGAGGCTCTGGCGATGCAGCCAAACCCAAAAGGTCCGAATCTCACTATAATTACCAACGCAGGTGGACCTGGCATTATGGCGACGGACTTCTTGATAGCAAAAGGCGGGAAGCTCTCATCGTTAAGCAATAAAACCGTTAAAGCTCTAAAAAAGATTCTGCCTTTATACTGTAGCATTCTGAATCCCATCGACGTCTTGGAGGAAGCCACTACGGATAGATTCAAAGATGTAATGGAGATATGTTTCAAGGACAACAGAAGCGACGGCTTTCTGATTATATACACTCCTCAAGGAGTGGCAGACCCTGTGGAGACCGCAAAGATCATAGTGAAGCTGGCAAAGAATACTAGAAAACCTGTTCTGACCTCCTGGATGGGTGAGAATGAATGTTGGAGGGCTCGGAAGGTTCTGCGGAAGAAGGGCATTCCCGCCTTTACTACACCGGAACAAGCTGTCTCCACCTTCATGTACATGCACAGTTACACGAAGAACCTAGAACTGCTATACGAGAGGCCGGAGGAACTCACTATGGACTTAGCGATCCCAACTTTCCTTAAGGAAGTCTTGAGCAAGGCTATAGAGGAAGGACGCGAAGTTCTCGACCTGCTAGAGTCACTGCGTTTTCTGGAAGCATATAAAATTCCAACAACAAAGACCTTAATAGCCAAGACCCCTGAAGAAGCTGCAAGCGCTGCCTCTAAACTGGGGTACCCTGTGGTTCTGAAGGTCCTGTCTCCTCAGATAACTCATAAAACCAAAGCTCAAGGAGTGATATTGAATGTCTGGTCAGCCAAGCAAGTGCAAGAGTCATTCAGAGACTTGGTCAAGCGAATCAATGAATCCAATCCCCAAGCAGAACTTCGGGGAATTGCTATTCAACCTCTGGTTCAGAGGAAGAGGTGCGAGATCCTGATTGGTTCGAAGAAGACTCCTCTTTTTGGTCCTGTAATATTGTTTGGCACTGGAGGGGTAAATGTGGAGTTGCTGAAAGATACAAACATATGTTTTCCGCCCTTGAATCAAGTCTTGGCCCGACGGTTAATGGAGAAGTCTGTTCTCCATGAGTTTATGAGTTCTAGCGATTTCTCTGGTTGTGCTGGACTCATTGAAGAAATGCTGGTGAAGTTTTCTCAACTGGTCATAGATTTCCCTGAGATAAGAGAGATGGATATAAATCCAATCATTGTTACTGTGGACAAAGCTGTTGCAGTAGATGCTCGAATAGTTGTTCAGGCTGAGAGAAAGGCACAGGAAGATAAGCATCAAAGAAATCTCGTAATCGCTCCGTATCCCAGGAAGTATGTGGTTCCTTGGGAGTTGAGGAACGGGACGTCGGTTGTACTCCGTCCAATAAAGCCGGAAGATGAAGCCCTCCTCTGTGATCTGTTTCAAGGGCTTTCTGAGGAGACAATGCGTTTCAGATTCTTTCAAGTCATCCGAGATATGTCTCATGAAAGCTTGGTGAGATACTGTAACATTGATTATGATCGAGAGATCGCAATAATTGCTGAGACTAAGGGAAAAGACAGAAGGATAATCGGTGTTTCAAGATTGATTGTGGAGCCAGGCCGCAAACGTGGAGAGTTCGCTGTGGTTGTGGGGGACCAGTGGCAGACCCTAGGACTTGGATCCAGACTTATCGACTGTGTGATTGAGATCGGCAGAGACATCGGATTGGAGACGATAGGTGGGGATGTCTTGTCTCAGAACCAGAAGATGATCAGCCTTTGCACTAAGAAAGGTTTCCAATTGGAACCGATTGATGAAGATACTGTAAGGGCAATCAAGAAGTTGTCCTAATCTTTCTAATTGTGAAGTGATGAATCTTCATTTAGGGTACTTCGCCATCAAGTACTTTATTTCTTCTTTTCTGTTTTTATTGCAATCATTGTTGTTGTCTTTGCGAGGCCGGACAATCTTCTCAGTTTGTTATATATGAATAGAGTTAATTCTTTGATTGATTCAGTCTCCGTCTTGACCACTATATCATATTCTCCGTATACAGGCGTAGCTTTCATTACGGCTTGCAGTTTTTCAATTTCATCTGCCAATTTTCTGACTTGTCGCTGCTCGGTTCGAACGAGAGTGTATGCAGTGACTGTCAAAATCATCTCCTCAGCGATTACTTTAGTGGTCGGAACGAGATCAAAACATGGAGTGCTAGCGCACGCAGGAGGTCTCTCTGAGTCACCAAACCGACAAGTTCTTCTTTCTGTGTTATAGGCAAATGTCGAACATCATTTTTCTTCATCATTCTAATAGCTTCAACTATGGTAGTGTCTGCGCTGATGGTCGCTAGTGGCTTGCTCATAATGTCCTCCATTCTCACTTCAGATGCGTCTAGATTCTTTGCCACCACCTTTCGGAGGATGTCCCTTTCAGTTGCTATCCCCACCGCTTTTTCTTCATCTATGACGATAATACATCCTATATTATTTTCACTCATGATCTTTGCTGCCTCTTGAGCAGTTTGGTCTTTGTCAATTGTTATGACTGGTCTATTCATGATGCCCTTTACGATTGATGGCGGTTCTCTGTCCTCCAACATATGGTCACGACACTATCAGGTCTGTCATTCCTCTTCAGGGGCTTTCATGGTTATGAGCGTTGTTGTGCTTTCTACACCGTCAATGGTCCTTATGGTGTCGAAGATAAAAGAGTCCAAAGCCTCCAATTCTTCCAGCTGCACTTCAAGTAGCATGTCATATTCGCCGTAGACTGTTTCAACTACCTTCACTTGAGGAATCTCTCGTACGATATACAGGACGTTTCTGTCCATGCCTGGCTTGATTCTCAGCAAAACATAACCTGTAATCATTTTCTTCTTTCTCCGATCGCTTCTCTAAAGTGTGGAAAAAGCTCTATGGCTATTAGGCTGATTGATTCTCTCATATTAGGACCAATCGGTGACCCTGCAACTATCTGGTTGACTCCGACCTTTATAAGTTCTTGAATCTTCTCCGCGCACATTTCTGGAGTGCCGCAGATTGAAAAAGCCTCTACCATACGAGAATCCACTGCAGAGAAGGCTTTCTTCCATTTTCCCTGCAATATAGCCTTTCGAATATCCGCTGCAACCTCTACAGGAATTCCGTGGCGTTCTAGTATTATGCTAGGTGAGCCCGCGACAATGTAGGCTACTACTGGAATCACTGCCTTGATCGCTTTGTCACGATTCGGTGCAACTGAGAAGGAAGTATAGGCACTAATTGTCACGTCATCCATCTTCTTGTCAGTCTTCTCCAACCCTCTGCTGATGAATGTAATTGCCGTCCGAACATCTCTAGGATGGGAGGCATTTATCAGAACTCCATCACCTATCTCAGCGGCTAGCGCCAGCATTTTTGGACCTTGAGCGCCTATGAAGACTGGGATGGAACTCGCCATTCGGAAGTTCAGCTTAGCCCCTGTGACCGTGAAGATCTCTCCATGCATTTCTGCATTTTTTCCAGAAGTAATCTCTCGGATGATCTTCACGCTCTCTCTTATTGTTTGAAGTGGTTTTCTCTGTTCCAGATCCAACGTCTGGAGAGTAGTCTTATCTCCTGCCCCGATTCCGCAGACAACTCTGCCGGGTGCTATTTCGTTAAGTGTTGCGACCGCTTGAGCCGTGACTCCTGGATGAACCAAGTAAGGATTTGTGACTCCAGGGCCGAACTTTATTCTTTCCGTGTAGGCGGAGGTTATGGCTAAAGAAACATAGACGTTTCTGTTGTTGAAGTGATCTGTGATCCACAAGTAGTCAAAGCCGATTTTCTCAGCTTGAATTGCATAGAAAGTCGTTTTCCAGTAGAGATCTCTAGGAACAAACTCTATTCCAAACTCGACCATTCGAACAACCCTCTCTGCTGCTACCTAAGTTCTTCTGTTTTATAAGTCTAAAAAGGGGGGAGAGTGTGGTCCTCAACCTTGAGTCTCTTTCAGCATAACCACAATTTCAGGTAGCCCTAGTTCAGCCATTAAACCTATGACTTTCCCAGGTTCCAGAATAACGGATGCCTCTAGAAGACGCTGCAGTCCCACCTCTGTGGAAAGCTGATCCCGTTGCCAGTAGTAGAGAATTCTCTTTGCAAGCTGACTTGGCATTTTGCCTGCATTTGGTGAGTTCAGGGTTATGTCTATCAGCTTTTCAGAAGCGTGATCTCGCAAGGATGCAGGTATCTTCCGAGCGATTTTCTCCATAGCCATGTCCTAAACCACTCAAAGCCTTATGCAGTTTAATAATATACGTGCACTGAAAATAAGACTTTCTATAGGAGAAATCGTCGCAGGAACGATGGATCTTGTCGGAAATCCAACACTTGTCTGCACACGCGTTCGCGCCATTCGGCGATTTGATCGACGAATTCTGAGGTTTCCTTATATGTTTTTCCCTGATTTTCTTCATGCAATATCCGAAAAACGTATAAGCAAAACGGCACATTAACGAGTTTTCGGTGTTAAGATGGTGGAAATCCGTGTTCATTGATATGCTTGACATGAAAATAATCAAAACACTTCAAAAGGATGCTAGAAAACCAATAATTCACGTCGCAAGAGAAGTGGGAGCAAATGAAGCTACTGTTAGAAGAAGAATAGAAAAGCTCTTGAGCGACGGGATCATTGAAAGGTTCACTGTTGTTCTAGACTATCACAAGCTGGGACGCATAATCAAAGCGTTCATAGGTCTGAGGGTGCAGCCAGCCAACCTAAAGGAAATCGTAGATCACCTATCAGAACATCCGGACGTTCAAGTGTTGTATCGAACAAGCGGCGACACAGACATCTTCGCTGAGGTTATCTTCGAACAGATGGAAGACCTTAAGACGTTTCTTGAAGACGAGTTGAAACTTGAGGGGATCTTAGGAACAATAGTCACAATTGTGATTGGACCGTACAAGAGATGTCCATGGACAGGGCTTTGAGCTTATTCGAAACTTGCTTGTTTCTCTTTTGCCATAAATACACGGGTATCTTGAACCTTTGAAGGGTGTCTTTCAAAAGAAAAGCTGAACATGCCCTCAAAATAGCTCTGCAAATACCGTGTGGGTAGAGGGCAAGACTCCACTTTTATCTCTCTACCAACTTGGGAGAAACCTCCCCATCCCATGATCTCGAGTTCCCTTAACACAGCTTTCCAGTTCTCCAAGCTTGAGAAATCTACGCCCTGAAGAAATGGATTCACGAGTTTTCTCTTGAATGTGCAGGCCTTTCCTGCGTCATAGATCTCACGATTCGATAACGAATGAAAGAATTCGGACAGCATCGAAACATCTAATATCAGAACCCTTTCTCCGCCCATTCGATATACATAAGGAAGCCAGTCATGCATTGCCAACCTCTTATAAAACTCCAGAGCCGTGGTCAAGGCTTCATCTTTATCTTTTATGAATCGAGATTTCTCGGGGAAAGTGAGATAGTTGTATAGGTCATCAGAAATTCTGAGTGTCAACTCTCTCAAAGTATCCCTCACCTGTAATCCGCCTACGAAAGCTTTTGGTTGAACTTATAAGTTATCCTTGTTCGTGATTGATTAGCCACTGGTTTCACGCTGGAAGTACAAGTAGAGAAATCGTTGTTCAAGCGCTGCGTGGCATTATTCTTCGTAACCGACTTCTTCTTTTAGGGCCTGGACTGACTCGGGGTTCATGAGTGTTGTTGTGTCACCTATGGGCTGATTACCCACCAAGGACTTCAGAATCCTTCGCATGATCTTTCCACTTCTCGTTTTCGGCAGGGCGTTGGTGAAGAATATTTTGTCTGGCCTTGCGGTTGGCCCTATGGTAGCATCGACATGTTTGACCAACTCTCTTCTAAGCAGGTCTGAAGGCTCCGCTTCCTTTGTTAGAGTTACAAAGGCGATAGGGACCTCACCCTTTATTTCATGCGGAGCTGCCACAACTGCGCATTCTACGACTGAGTCATGGCTAGCTAATGCGTTTTCAAGCTCTGCTGTGGACAATCGGTGGCCTGCAACTTTCATTACGTCGTCAACTCTACCAGTTAGTCGAATGTTTCCCATATCATCCCATTTGCGTGCTCCGTCGCTAGTATAGTAATACTCTTTGCTGTAAACGCTGAAGTACTCTTTATATCTCTCTGGATTTCGCCAAACATTCCTGAGCATCCCAGGTGGAAATGGTGTCCTCTCTACTAAGTAACCGCCTTCACCAACTGACAAATGGTTTCCAGATTCATCTAGAATCTTAGGGCTTGTTCCTGGAAATCCTCTTCCTGCTACAGTTGGGATAAACGGACCAATACCCGGCAGTGAGTTTATGAGGGTTCCACCAGTCTCAGTTTGCCACCAAGTGTCGATTATTGGGCATCTTCCACCACCGATCTTATTGAAATACCACAACCATGCCTCTTCGTTTATCGGTTCGCCAACCGTTCCTAAGATTCTGATGCTGTTCAAGTTGTGTTTCCGGGGCCACTCCTCACCCCATTTCATGAACATACGTATTGCTGTCGGTGCAGTGTAGAACACTGTTATGCCGAATTCTTCCACTATGCTCCACCATCTATCTTCTTGAGGGAAGTCTGGGGCGCCCTCATACTCAAGTTGGGTGGCACCGCATAAGAGAGGACCATAGCAACCGTAGGTGTGACCTGTGATCCAGCCAATGTCAGCTGTGCACCAGAAGACGTCATCATCATGGAGGTCGAAGTCCCACTTTGTAGTCCAGTATGCTTGCACTGTATATCCGCCTGTATTATGTTGGACTCCCTTTGGTTTGCCTGTTGTACCACTGGTGTAAAGTATGAATATCGGTTCTTCAGCGTCCATCCATTCTGGCTCACAGTAACTGCCAACATCCTCCATAAGTTCGTGCCACCATAGATCTCTGCCTTCCGTGAAATGCACGTCAATCCCCAGTCTCTTGACGACTACAACTTTTCGTATTCGGGTTCCTTCAACTCCCTTATCCGCTTCCGTCTTCAAATTTATCTGCTTTCCTCGCCTGTTGTATCCATCAGCTGTAATGAGAACCTTAGCTTCTGCGTCCTGCATTCGTTCTCCAAGTGATTTGCCGCTGAACGCAGAGAAGACTACACTATGTATAGCTCCGATACGAGTGCAGGCTAACATGGCAATCTGCACTTCTGGAATCATCGGCAAGTAGATTCCTACACGATCACCCCTCCCCACGCCCAGATTTTTGAGAATGTTGGCAAACTTGTTCACTTTCCGATACAGGTCAAAATAAGTCAACACCCTAACTTCCTCGTCTGTGGGCTCTGGCACCCATATTATGGCAGCCTTATTCCTCTTCCAAGTCTGCACATGTCTATCCAAAGCGTTATAGGACACGTTCATTTTACCATTAATAAACCATCTATAGTATGGCGGATCCCAGCGATAATCTTCGTCCCATTCCTTGAACCATTCAACACCTTTTCGGGCAAGTTTGGCCCAGAACTTCACTGGATCTCTTGCAGCTTCATCATAAACTGCTTCGTCGTTTACCCATGCCTTCTCTCTAAGTTCTTCAGAAGGCCAAAACAAGTGTTTCTTTTCCGGATCTTCTTCTATCCATTTGACGGGCTTAAACAGCACGTATATCCCTTCATCTTCTTTCAGAATGTCTCTTGCAGAAGGAAGTTTACTTATAAAGTTTCCCTTTTGAGACTCTGTCAAGTTGACGGTTGCTTGTAACTG
>CAYGAG010000005.1:0-21663 GCA_964347765.1 uncultured Candidatus Bathyarchaeia archaeon | reverse complement strand
AGTCCCGAAGAGTTAACAGAACCCCTTTTGAACACTTTTAACGCATCATTTGGGTAAGAACCGATCTGACTTAAGAGAGCCGAGTAAATACCGTATATGCCTTTATTGTTCCAATAATTAGCTGGTTGGAAAGAGCGGTAACACAGGCCTCTCGTATGCTTCATTTAATACTTCCGCTAGTGCTGTGTATACGGCGCTAAGTCCACAAATTACTCCTTCATACCCTGCAATTATACCTAATTCTACGCTTCCCGTCAGTTCTTTTGCAGTCAACAGAAAGAACAGGATTGCCAAGCTCAGAAATACAAACTGTATTGCACGGTTAGCACGAAGCGTGCCGAAGAACATTGCGAAGGTGAACAAGCCCCACATAAAGAAGTATGCTGCCAAGGCAGTAGCAGGTGCTGACTGCAATGAAGTTCCATCAACAATCCAGATCTTCGCTTGTGGAAACACAAGAAGAAGCACAAGAGACCACCAAAACAGTCCATAGGAACTGAATGCCACTGTTCCGAAAGTGTTTCCTCTCTTATATTCCATCACGCCAGCAATTACCTGGGCCAACCCACCGTAGGCTAGACCCATGGCGAGGATCATGCTATTCAGCGGATAGAAACCAGCATTATGCAAGTTCAAAAGGACAGTTGTCACTCCAAAACCTAACAGCCCAAGCGGTGCGGGATTTGCCAAGTTGTCATTCATATCTTCTACCCTTCATTCAGAGAGAAGCTTCGTTGAAAAGGATCAGGATATAAATTTTCTTCTTTAGATTTCCTTCAATTCATGTCGAGCGCCAGACTTTCAGCTAATAGGGCTACTCGGGCTTCAACAATAGGCAAGAGGGCGACTCCTAGGACTGGAACCTAATTGTGTAGAATTGGAGGAGCTGTTCCAGACACTACTTGGAACGAGTGTATGGAAAAAAGCGAAACAGTCAGTGCCAAGGAGGTGAAAACACCGATCAACAGATATTTTTGAGTCTACTTACTTCAAAGATGCTTTTCTTCTCTAGTCTGCAGTTTCATACTATTACTAGTTCCTTTACTACCATTTGCATCAAAGTCATTGCCTGAGCCTCTTCAAGTGAGAATCCAGCCCAAAGGTAGCCTCCTGTGCGCGTGTTGAAAACAACTTTATAAGTGGTCTGATCATCGATGTTAGAGGAGTTTATAGCGGTGATATGGGCATACACCTTCACAACGCAAAACAAGCTTGAGGCTAGCGACATCCATTCTACTGATGAATTGGAAAAACTCAGAGAAAATACTGACTGGTTCTGGATAGACTGTTTAGAGCCCAATGATGAAGAACTAGAGAGCATTGCAGAATGGCTCAACGAGCCTGATGTGAAGGAATTGATCAGTGAAAGCCGCATTTTCTCACGATATGTGAAAGTTAATGAATACATCATGATTTCCATACCATTCGTTTGTTTTGAGAAAAAGGTAGTAATGCATCCTATTCATGTCTTTGCGGAGAAGGAGACGTTTGTGACAATCAGAAGCAAAGATTCATCCAAGTCGATCAACAACACATTGAAGACATTTCAGGATTGTCGCTCCAAGCTTGAATGTCCGGCCTTCTCTCCCTTCGTGATAAGCAGACTCTTCTACGAAGCCACAAATGAAAATCTGGATGTGGCAATGAGACTGAGAGAACGTATTGACACAATAGAAGAGACGGCACTCACCAAACCTGCGGACAAGAGAATTAGCAAGACCGTCTTTGCATTGAAACGGGAGATCTCAACCCTTGAGAGGATTCTATGGGCTCAAAGGGGGAAAATGCTCAGCATAAAGGAGGGCGTAGTTCCAACCGTTAAGTCTTCAGAGATGGGTAAACAGACCCTCAGCTATGCAATCAGCAACGTTTCGCGGGAGCTCTCTCTTATCAGTTCATATGATAATGCCCTCGATAGCGTCCTCAGTCTGCAAGACCTTGGTATGATACACAAGGTCGAGAGGACGTTGATCTACCTCACTTTTGTAACTCTACTTGTGAACATTGTCATGATCCTCTTGGAAGTGGGAATAATAGAGGTTTTAACAGGTAGAGGCGCCTAGATCTGGAATCTGAAAAAACACGCTGAAATCTGGTTTGCTTTCATTGTATGGGTCATCCTATTATAGAATACAAAGCGATGACTTCAGCAAACATCGATGCAGTTAAGGACATTACTACGAGCAGCGTGTTTATGGATGGACCAGCAGTGTCCTTGAAGGGGTCTCCGACCGTGTCACCGACGACCGCAGCTTTGTGAGCATCAGAGCCTTTTCCTCCGAGATGGCCATCCTCAATGTATTTCTTGGCGTTATCCCATAAGCCTCCAGAGTTGGACATTAGGAAGGCGAAAACCATTCCAGACAGTATACTGCCTGCTAAAAATCCTCCCAGAGCGCTTTTTCCAAGTATTAGACCGACCGCTAAGGGAGACACGATTGTTAGAACGCCTGGAAGAATCAACTCTCTTAAAGCTCCTTTTGTTGCAATATCTACACATCTAGCATAATCAGGCTTTGCTTCTCCCTTCATGAGCCCGGGAATCTCTCTAAACTGCTTTCTGATTTCTTCGATCATTCTGAAAGCATTCTTACCAACACCCAATATCATCAGAGCTGACAGGAAAGGTGGTATGGCGATTCCAATTAGGGTTCCCGCCATTACAAAAGGATCCATGAAGTTGACTGTTTCGATTCCGACGATCTCAGCATAAGCAATCAACAACGCGATGACGGTCAAACCAGCTGAGGAAATCGCAAATCCTTTTGTAATCGCCTTAGCCGTATTACCGGCAGCATCTAACCTGTCTGCCCTGGAGATAACTTCTTCCCCAAGTCCTGATTGCTCTGCTATTCCCTTAGCATTATCAACGATTGGACCATACGCATCTGCAGAGACTATCATGCCAGCGGTCGCCATAATTCCAACTGCGGACATGGTAATTCCGAAGACTCCGGCCAGATGATATGATATCACCGTCGCTACAGCTATGCCAATGAGTGGCGGCACTATACTTATGGAGCCGTACGAGAAGCCGGTCAGGATGTTTATTGCGACACCTGTTCTTGATGATTCAGCAGTACTTCGTGCGGGATTTCTATCTATGGACGTGTAATAGTCCGATGTTAGTCCTATTATTATGCCAACAATCAGCCCGGCCAAAGTTGCGTAGAAGAGACCCATATCAATCTGCAGATAATACATGAATAATGAGGCGAGAACTGCGAAAATAGCGCACGTTATGTATGTGCCTCTGTTCAAGGCAGACCCAGGACTGCCTTTCTCCCCCACTCTAACGAACAACAGTCCAAGAATGGAAGCAAATATCCCAAGGGCTTTTATCAGCAATGGTAAGATTGCGCCTGTACCTCCTAGTTCTATCGCCCCTATGATCATTGCAGCAAGCACTCCGGCAACATAGGAATCGTACAAGTCCGCTCCCATGCCAGCTACGTCCCCAACGTTGTCTCCAACGTTGTCTGCAATCACTGCTGGATTTCTTGGATCGTCTTCAGGTATATTCATCTCTACCTTGCCAACGAGATCTGCGCCGATATCAGCTGTTTTTGTGTATATGCCGCCACCTGCCTTCGCAAAGAGCGCAATTGTACTTGCTCCGAAACTGAAGCCTAAAATAATATTGGGAGCGTGAGAAACGTCATTAGGATTGTAGTATACGTAATAGAGGCCACTCACACCCAGAAGGGCCAATCCTACCACAGCCAGACCCATGACTGCACCCCCATAAAATCCTATTGAGAAAGCCTTGTTCAAACCTTTCCTGGCCGCTTGGGCAGTTCGGACATTCGCATGAAGCGCTATATCCATACCAAGAAAGCCAGCTAAAGCAGAGCATAGGGAACCGATGGCATACGCAAACGATTGATTATAATCCAAGAAAACGGCTATTAATATCATAACGGGCACACTGAAGGCTGCAAGCGTCAGGTACTGACGCTTCAAATAGGCCACTGCGCCCTCCCTGATGGCATCAGAAATCTCCTTCATCTTCGGGCTTCCTACATCTTGTCTTTTAACATGAAGATACAAGTAGAGAGCAACAATGATCGAAGCTATTCCTGATATTGGTGCGATTATCAACCAATCCATATTCCGATTCACCAACGTTGTCTTTGCAGATGAAAGATCATGTAGTCTTTGCACATTGGGCTTTAGTAACTAATAAACTTAGCGCGCTTGTGACGTTCCTCAGCATAGGAAAAAATAAAAGAACCACAGTTAGCTATATTACCCTTGTCCGAATCAAAGGGTGTAAATCCAATGACAAAGCCTTGGCACGCTATGGAAACCAATGAAGTCATACAAAATCTTGAGATCAGCCCAATAACAGCAGGGGGACTGCCCACAGAAGAAGCGCAAAGACGGTTGAAGGATAATGGAAACGTCAAAATAGCAGAGACAACGCGCAGAACAACCCTTGCGCGCGTATTAAGACAAGAGACAAATAGACGTGCTTAAAGAGAGAAATCTAGAACTCTAGGCGGTTAAAATTGACTTCAACGTATCACGCGATGGACATTGAAGAGGTCTTGCGTACTCTGAAAACTAGCCAAGGAGGTCTAAGCGGTGAAAAGGCTGAGCGTCGGTTACGCGAGTTTGGATATAACGAGCTTGTTGAACGTGAAAGAGTAACGCTTCTTGAAATATTTCTCAATCAGTTTAAGGACATCTTCGTAATCATGCTTTTGATCGCAACTGCGATTTCCTTTCTTATTGGAGAGATTGTAGACGCTTCCACCATAGCAGTTATCGTCGTCCTTAACGCTGTCGTTGGCTTCGTCCAAGAATACCGTTCTGAAAAAGCAATGGAAGCTATGAAGAAACTTACAGCGCCAAAAGCTCGAGTTGTACGAGATGGAGAAGAAAAGATTATACCGGCAAGAGAAGTGGTACCTGGCGATGTCGCCATACTCGAGGAAGGCGACCGCATTCCAGCCGATGGAAGACTCATAGAAGTTGTCGAGTTAAAGACGGACGAAGCAGTTTTAACTGGTGAATCGACACCTGTCGGAAAAACAACAGAAGTTGTTGACGAGAAATCGCCTGTAGCAGACAGAAAAAACTCTATGTTCATGGCTACTCACATCATCTATGGCAGAGGAAAAGCCGTAATTACATCCACTGGCATGCAAACCGAGTTTGGAAAAATCGCTGAAATGGTGCAAGCTGTGGAGGAGGAAGAGACCCCGCTCAAACAGAAATTAGAGGGCTTTGCAAAGAAGCTTGGAATATTAATTGTTGTTATCTGCGCTGCAATTTTTGTTATGGAACTGTACGAGATATTCGTTCTTCAAGTGCACGCGGAAGCTGAAGCCCTAGAAAACATCTTAACAGCTTTTGAAACGGCAGTGGCACTTGCGGTTTCAGCTGTACCTGAAGGCTTGCCAGCGGTAGTTACAGTATCGCTTGCCCTGGGTGCAAGAGAGCTTGCAAAACGCAACGCAATTATAAGAAGGCTTGCATCAGCGGAAACCCTTGGAGCCACCACGGTGATCTGTTCAGACAAAACTGGCACATTAACAAAAGGCGAAATGACAGTGCGCAAAATCTACGTGAATGACGACGTAATTGGCGTGACTGGTGTGGGCTATGAATCTAAAGGCGAGTTTCTCCTACATGGAAAATCCATGGATCCCAAGGAAGATGACAATCTTGGTCTGCTTCTGAGAGCGAGTGTATTATGTAGCAACGCTCATTATGACGGCAAGAGCATTCTAGGAGACACAACCGAAGGCGCGTTAATCGTAGCCGCGGCCAAAGCAGGAATGACAAAAAGGGACTTAGAAGCCACGTATCCCAGAGTCCATGAGGTGCCCTTCACGTCTGAAAGAAAACGCATGACTACTGTTCATAAATCGCCAGAAGGAAAGCTTTTCGCCTATGCAAAGGGGGCCCCCGAAATTATCTTAGAACGATGCGATTATATTCTTCGTAACAGCAGAGAGGAGAAGTTGACCAAGAAAGAGCATCAATCAATTCTGAAGATTAATGAGGAGATGGCAAGGGGGGCTCTTCGTGTGCTAGGGATAGCTTATAGGAGGCTGCCAGGTAATGTTTCAGAGAATTTCGACGACGAGAACGTTGAGATGGGACTAGTTTTTGTAGGTCTAATGGGCATGATTGACCCTCCAAGGGAAGAAGCAAGCGAAGCCAATCAGCTGTGCCAAAATGCGGGCATAAAGACCGTGATGATAACAGGTGACCATAAGCTAACCGCAGTTGCAATAGCCAAAGAATTGGGTATGCTTCGAAGCGATATGGTTCTAACTGGCGCTGAACTAGACCAGATGAGCAATGAAGAATTCGAAAAAATAGTTGAAAGGGTAACGGTTTATGCTAGGGTCTCTCCTGAACACAAGCTTCGAATCGTTAAAGCGTTAAAAAAGAAGGGACACATCGTTGCCATGACCGGCGACGGTGTGAATGATGCACCCGCTCTGAAACAATCAGACATTGGAGTTGCAATGGGCATCACAGGTACAGACGTAACTCGAGAGGCAGCAGATATGGTGTTGGCAGACGACAACTTTGCGACTGTTGTAAGTGCTGTAGAAGGAGGTCGGTCCATATACGACAATATACGTAAATTCTCTTTCTTTCTGTTGCGCAGTAATTTCGACGAACTGCTCGTCATAGGTGGTTTCGCGCTGTTAGGTCTACAGTTACCACTTACAGCTGGCATGATTTTATGGATAAACCTTGTAACCGATGGAGGACCCGCCTTAGCTCTGAGTATGGATCTGCCTGACAAGAACATAATGAAACGGCCTCCCCGCAATCCAAACGAGGGCATACTCTATGGAAGAATTGCTTCGATTCTGGCAACATTTGTGACTCAAGTTCTCGGAACCGCTGCACTATTCTATATTGCATTTTACATCTGGGGGCGTCCACTTGAGGAAGCAAGGGCTATGGCTTTTGTACAGGCGACATTGCAAGAACTGGTCATTGTGTGGAATTGTCGTTCAGAGAGAGATAATGCGTTTAAGGTTGGGTTTACATCCAACAAGTTTCTACTCTTAGCTGTCATTGTATCAGCAGTAGGAACAATACTCATACCTTTCACAGGCCTATTCGGTACAGCTCCACTGACCCTGATTGATTGGGCGATCGTCATGCCAATTTCATTGTCAGGTTTTCTGATATTGCCAGAAGTTTTCTACGGAAGAAAAATATGGCGATGGAGCTAGACCGTAAAGATGTTGAAGTTTGAAGCTTAACGCGCGCGAAGCCTGAACACAGATACTGACGGTCTCTTCCATAAAAGCTTGATACACAGAAGCTTTAACTCAGGTTGAAGTGTTAGGTTGGATCTCAAGGTGCAGCTAAGGTGCTTAGGCGTTCCGAAATCTTCTCTGCTAGTGTCATAGTACTGTCTTTGGCCTCGTTGATTCAGAACATAGCAGGAACTATCTCTTCCTCATATTTTCCGTATTATGCCGAATCTTTAGGGGCAGAGAGATGGTTTTTGGGAGCGTTCGTGGCTGCCTTTTTAGTCTCCAGCGCTCTTCTTTCTTCGCGTTTCGGCAGTATTTCCGATCGTATCGGGAGAAAGAAGGTTATTCAAGCTGGGTTGCTTGCAGACGTTTTCCTTGGCACTCTGACGGGGCTGCTGCAGCATTGGCAGTCCTTGTTGGTGGTAAGAGCGTTAAATGGGGTCGCTACAGCGGCCGTACGTCCTGCTGCAGAAGCCTCTTTGATTGATCAGGTTCCGAAGAGGCGTAGAGGTGAGGCTTTAGGCTTCTTCTTGACCGCTACGATGATAGGTTGGTTTTTAGGCCCTATATTTGGAGGGACGATTCAGCTTCTATCCCAGACTGGTCTGAATATGATTCTGGAAGATAGCTATCGGATACCTTACTTCGTGGATTCGGCTCTTTCTGTTATCGCCATAGGTCTAGTGGCTTGGAAGGTTAAGGAAACAAGAGGGGCTGGTTTCGTCAAGAAAGGAAGTGTCGGAAGACTTGAAGACGATGAGGTTAGGCTTGAAGGTAGTGTTCTAAGGTCTGTCAAGGTTCTGTATGTTTACACTACGACTAACGGTTTTGCGGTGGGCTTCATTGCTCCTGTGGGCGTTCTGTTTCTTGGTGAGATGTTTGGGGCTATTCCCTTTCAGATTGGGATGATCCTCTCTGTTTCCGGGTTTGTAGGAATAATGTGCAACTTTTTGGCTGGAAGACTGGCTGATGTTTGGGGAAGAAAACCGATAATAGCTATTGGAAGCTTGTCCTCAAGATTGGCTTCTATGGTCTTGCCATTCACGTTGGACCTTCTGCAAGCGACAGTGGTTATGGCGTTTCGATCATTAGGTATTAATGTCAGTATGCCTGCAGGTCGAGCCTTAAGAGCAGATCTGGTTCCCGCAAAAGTGAGAGGTAGACTCTTCGGAAGATTCGCTGCCTGCTTCAACGCTGGCATGGTCGCTGGAGCACTCTTGGGTCCTTGGCTTTTCTATGAGTTTCAGTTTCAAGAATTCAGGATTGGCTGGCTGGGAAATCTAGTTGTGAAAGGAATCGGATTCCCCTTCTTTGTGAGTGGACTGATGGGACTAGTAGCCCTAGCGCTTCTTCTGATCTTCGTTCAAGAGCCTGGAAGAGAACGGGAGGAAGCCGAAGCTTCTTCCAGATGAATCTTGATAAGTGAGTTCCTGGCTGAAAAGCGATAGCTTGGTGCTGGAAGCAGATTCGAGCTTTGGTCAAAATCCTTGTTTATCATAAAGCTGGGGCTCCGCTGGTGTGCGGACTGTGGCGCGCTGCTACGTATCAGGAATAGACCCGGTTGTGACATCGCAGCCGAAAAGCAGAATGTAAGGACTAGCATGGTGCTTCCACAAGCTAGGAATCTACTGGTGTACAGAATCTCAAATTGGCAGAAGCAACCTCCTGAAATGTCTTATTAAACCTCAGATTGCATTAAGATGGGCTGTAGGAAACGCTACAGCTCGACGCCAGGAAATAATTCAAGGGGATAAATATCACAAGCCATTACTAATAGATTAGTGGCAGCAGTTTTAGCATTTTAGATAGAGCAGAGTTGGCAAGTCCTCTGTCGAAAAATGAGCCTAAAGAGCGCCGGGAGTGGGATTTGAACCCACGCGGCCCCAAGAGGCCACAGGCTTTCAAGCGCAGATAGGCTCCAGGCCTGCTCCCTACCTGGCTAGGAGACCCCGGCATGCGTCCATCAGAACTATCCCGCATCTGACCCTTCTGACATTTTGTAAGTCGTGTTTCCGATTTAAAACTTCATGGGTGAAGTCTCAGGGCGAATTTCGATTTTTGAAGGTGATGGAGGCGACTTTGAGTGTAATGGCCTTTGGCTGGTGACTGTAGAGTATTTGATTCAGAAGAAGAGTAAGCTTTTGTGCATCTTTCATAACGACGTGCTGTACTCGCCCAAATATCGCGTGAACCGGAATGGTCTTTTGTTGCAATTCAGTCTTCTCATTGCTTTTCTGATATGAAGACTCGGTATCCACTCTTTCTCGAAAGTACTTCGACCTCTCCAAAGGTTTCTTCTAGGATGCTTCTCATTTTTCTTCCTCCCGTTTTGGATGTTACTACTATCTGGAAGTAGGCTCCTTCTGTCATGTATCTCGGAGCGTCAATGACTAGGGTTTCTACGGTTTCCATTCCAGCGCTTACAGGTGGGTTCGAAAGTATGCAGGCGAACGTCAGATCTTGTACGGGCTCGTACAAATGTCCTTCTCTTACTTCGGCGTTCTTAACGTGACGATTTTGCAGGTTGCGTCTCGTGAGCCAGACGGCGCGGCTATTAACGTCAACCATGAAGACGCGCAGTTCAGGGTTAAATATGGCCGCTGCTATCCCTATTGCGCCATAGCCACATCCTATGTCCAGCACACGGCCTTTTTCAGGAAGGATCATGGACTCAATCAGAAGTCTGGTGCCCAGATCAACGCGTCTTTGTGAGAACACTCCTGAGGCTGTGATGAACTCGAACTGTTGCCCGCGCAGATGTGTCCGTATCAGTCCAAGATTGAGTTTTGATTTCGGATCTGCTGAGAAATAATGGTCGAGGTCTCTTTTCCTAGGCATCTAGTCTCGGCCACGTTTCCAGCTTTTCGGGTAAGTCCCTCGTTGCATAAGGACTCTATTGCTCTTGGCAACGGCGCCATGATCCATATTCAAGATCTCTTCTGATGAGGTCATAGCCTTCGCCAGAGCTACAGCCTCGCCTTTCAATGTCACGATTGAAACGGCCTCGCCTTTGTTTATTCCAGTTTCAAGAGACACTACACCTGGTGCTGTGAGAATTGCCCCGTGGCAGATGGCATCAACAGCCGAGTCTCTGATGTAGATCTTCGGAACCAGAGCCAAAGCATCTTCCATGGGTCTAATAAACTTCTTCAAGATTTCCTCATCCTCTTGTTGCTTCCATTCCATGAACCAATAGGCTAGGTCTTGCAGCGTCACTGCTCCATGATCTTCAGTAAACGGTCCTGCTCTAGTTCTACGCAGTTCTTGCATGTGAGCTCCGCATCCTAAGGCCTCTCCAATGTCATTGCATAGTTTACGGATATACGTCCCGGCTTCACAACTTACCTTGAAAAGAATGTTCCGCTCTTCGCTCTCCAGAAGCTCGATACGATAAATTGTCCTGGTGCGTATTCGCCGTTTGACTGACGCTCTCACAGGTGGTCTCTGATAAATTGTGTCCTCAAACTCCTCCAACATCTTCTTGACTTGCTCTGCTCCTGGTTGGCCGTGGAGTCTCATGACACAAACGTATTCCTTTCCGCTCAGCAACAGTGCTTGGACGACTTTCCTAGCTTCCTCTAATACCACAGGAAGAATTCCAGTCACATTGGGATTTCTCTGGTTGATCGCTAGATCAGGGCCTCTAGAGTCCCACCGTGACCTACACGATGAAGATTCAGGATGCGTTTAGCCCATGCGGCTACTTGATGACTAGTGGGACCGGCAGGCTTATCAAGGTTGATAACGCCGTGCTTTATGTATTCTTGAGGCGGCCTTTCGTCGGGCTTGTTGCCGTAGTTGGGATCTGTCCTGTCTTCTTTTTTCACCAATAGTATGCGCTTAGTCTCCCAAGGAGGAGTTGTTTTGGGCATGTTGAAGATTCACTCCTAAAATGGAAAGTGTTCAACTATCTAATAGTCTAGATTGAAGATAATGCGGGCTTTATCTTTTTTTTCATGTCATCTACCTTGCCAGCGTCTTTCAGAGATTTCGTAACTTCGTCATCTGATGCTCCACGTTCAATGTCTATTCCGTCGGGAAGAGGTTCCAAGTGATCGACATTACTCCTTCGTCTTCTAACACCTGTGACGTCCTTTGGCCCAGTTACCATAACAAAGTTCTTGTCCATAATATCAACTATTACACATTTTCTTCCAGCTTCTCGACCAATCAGTTTTACGCAAATCCTGCCGATTTCTATCGCTGGCATACCAAAACCCTTTATGAAAACCGTTGGAACAGATATTTATAGCTTCACCCGAAATCGAAAATGATGAGTAACAATTTTGTCATAGCTGTAAAAGAGAGCCTGAAGACAGAAACTCTGATCTGTGAAGCACTAGGTCATGAATCTTTGAACGACGTTGTATAGAACGCTAGTTCCGAACACCAAGTTCTTCATCGAAATTCGCTCGTCTATGCCATGGACAGTTTTCAGAATCTCTCCATAAGGCATGTCAGCCAGCATTGGTTGGAAGCCGTAGCAAACACTGCCCATCTTTCGGAAGAACCGGGAGTCGGTTCCACCAGTAAGTAGTATCGGCGCTGCTAAACAGTTGGGTTCAAACTCTTTAACAATGTCTACAATCTGTTTGTAGAGCTGTGTATTCATAGTAGATTCAGAGGGTTCGCTAGCTTGGATAATACTGAACGACAGTTTCTTTGGGTCAGCATCTTTCAACAGACCTTTTACTTCATTCATGGCTTTTTCGGTGTTTTGCCCAGGTAAGATTCTGCAGTCAAAAATCGCTTCGCATTCTGATGGGATTATGTTTTCTTTCATGCCTCCTCGGACAACAGTGGGTGCTATAGTCATTCTGAGCATTGCGCGTATCTGCTCTGCCATCGCCTTATCTTTCTGGGCAAGTACGTTTAAGATTTGGTCTGCCGCTTCTGTGTTTTGAAGCAAGATCGAGAAGGCTTGTTTCACCTGCTCGTTGGCTTGGGCAAACGTGTTCAGGAACTCCCTAACAGTTGGAACTAGCGAAATCTCTGCGCTATGGTTTCCAAGTTTTTCCACTATCTTATTCATCCTTAGAATCGCGTTGTCCGCTGCTCCTGGGATTGAACCGTGTCCTGGTTTTCCTGCTGCTGTTACCTTTAACCACAGGATTCCTTTTTCTGCTGTTTGAATGGTGAAGACGTTTTTGCCATCTATAGGGACTGCAAGTCCTCCACCTTCGTTGATCACATATTCTGCTTGGACTTTTTCAGGGTGATTGCGTACAAGCCAACCCGCTCCAGCAGTTCCGCCCTTTTCCTCATCTGCAGTAGCGGCCAGTATTATGTCACCTTTGGGCTGAAAGTTCTCCCTCTTCAGGATCTTCATAACCATGACTTCCATGGCTGTCATTGACTTCATATCTAAAGCTCCTCTTCCCCAAACGAAGCCATCCTTAACTAGGCCTTCAAAAGGGTCAACTGTCCACTCTTTAGGGTTTGCAGGAACGACGTCGGTGTGAGATAGCAGAAGCAAGCTCGGCTTCTCATGTGTCCCTTTGATACGGGTTATAATGTTGCCCCTTCCAGCCTCAGATTCTAGAAGCTCGCAGTCAAAACTATCCTCTTGTAAGGTTTCAGCCAAAAATTTTGCAGCTCTCGCTTCATTGCCAGGCGGATTTGTTGTGTCTATCTGAATCAGATCGCTTAGAAGATTCGTGACTTCATCCTGAACTTCTCTTAACAGTTGAGCAGACACTCCAGTGAATCACCTATGGCTGGACTATTGTTGTCGTTTTCACTTAAGATTTTGCCATCTGTCACTTGGAGGAAGCAGACTCTGAGAATGCATCATTAGCAGGTCAGGTGGAAGGCTGCGGCGACTTGATTTCTGCTTTTGAGGAGTTTGTTGAATGTTTGAGCAGCCTTTTTCGTGTGTTCAACTACTGGTTCGATTCCCTCAGATTCAAGAGTGTCTATGACTTCTTGTGGAACCTTCACAAGCCCATGGTAACCAGTGCCGAGAACGAGCACTTCGGGTTTTGGTTTGAGTTCAAGAATCTCCCTTAGGTCTTCTACGTGTAATCTGTGTCCCTCTTTCCTCCACCAACCATCAATGATGCGATCTGGCAGAATTATCAGGTCGCTGTCATATCTTTTTCCATTTACGATAATGGTGCCGAACTTGTATGACTCAATCAAAACGTGATATCCCTCACCATTTTGTGTGTCGTTTGAAGATTTAAAGTAGTCCTGAAGTCTAAGTTTTTACGTGTCGTTGACATAAACTTGTTCTTGGAGCGATTTGAAGGTGCACATTCTGCAATCACTCTTCTATGAAAGAGACCCGGCTTTGGTGGCCAAAGATTTGCTGGGAAAAATCTTGATAAGGAAGCTAGGCTTGAAGGTGCTGTCTGGGAAGATTGTTGAAGCCGAGGCTTACTATGGAAGTGAAGACCCGGCCTCCAGGGCGTATAAAGGGATCAAGAATTACAACCGGCTGATGTTCATGGATGTAGGTAGAATTTTCATCTACATGGTTCATGGTAATTGGCTTCTAAACATAGTTGCTCACCCGAAAGATGGCGTCGGGGCTGTTCTTATAAGAGCTGTAGAACCTGTCAAGGGAATCGAAATCATGCGAAGGAACAGGAATGTTGGGAGACTGCGGGACTTGACTAACGGACCGGGAAAGCTGACGGAGGCCTTGGCCATAACGAAAGAATTGAAGGGAATCGACGTAACTAGAAGGAACGGTCACTTACTAGTGATAAAAGGTGAAAAAGAAGAGATTTCTGAGATCTGCTCCTCCCACAGGATAGGAGTGAAAGCAGACCTTCCTCAGCCACTTAGGTTCTTCATAAAAGGAAACGGATTTCTTTCCAGAAGCTGAGAGAGAAAGCCTCACTATGCCTTTCACTCAGGATCTGATCCAAAATCTTATTTTGATTACGACGAAATATTACGAGCAGGCTTGTCATTAGGAGCTTCAAAGAAGGCCGTTCAAATGGCCACTGAAGGTGCGCAAATCGCTATTCGACCTCGAGAATCTGAAGTAGTAGTTAAGACAGTGGGTCTGATATCAGATACGCACATACCTGTCAGGGCTAGAAGAATCCCCCATGGAGTCTTTAAAGCTTTTGAAGAAGTAGACTTCATCGTTCATGCTGGCGACTTGGTTGAAATGTCTGTTATTGATGAATTGGAGCAGCTTGCGCCTGTCTTGGCGGTGTATGGAAACATGGATGGACCTAAGATCCGCAGCAGGCTGCCAAAACAAAATTCGGCAAACATTTTAGACCGGAGAATCGGAGTCATGCACAATCCCGGTGCACTATTTGGACGAAAGAAGATGCTTAAAATAGCCGAAGTGAACGACTTCAATGTACTTGTTTATGGGCATACGCATAGTCCTAGTATAAGATGGGAGAGAGACACCCTGTTCATAAATCCTGGGAGTCCGACAAATCCGTTGCCCCCATTTATAACTAGACCATCGGTGGCTCTCCTGAAGATTACAGCTGATGGAGTTATGCCCAAAATAATACAGATTTGATGGTCTTCCGACAATTCTTGGATTCAAGCGTGTGGTCAGGTTTTCATTTTTACTTATCTCTCTCTGCAGAGTGAAAGCGTAGTTCTATGGAGGGGCTTAAAAGCAGACACGTTGAAGACCTTTCGACAGACAGTTGTTGGAGATGAGCCTGATGGAGCGTTGCAGAAATCCATGGAATAGAAACTGCATGAACACGAATATTGAGGTTTACATATTGTATGATGAGAATAGGCGTCCTATCTGCAGACGTTGCTGGAGCAAGATAGCCCGAGAAGATTTGGAGTGGTAGAACATGGAAGGATTCGGTATGAATACGGCAAGATCCTTGGTAGGAAGAAACGTGAATCTCCACCTGACGGATGGCTCGGTGATAGTAAATGTGCTCATAGCTGGGATTCAGAAGGATGAGTTCAGAAGAAAAACTGCTGTGAAATGTATACCATATGGGAGAAGAGAGGCCTTGAGAGTGCCGTTAAGAAGAATAGCTTGGGCAGAGACGCTGAACCTGAACTTGATCTTTACGGACACTACCATTGAAAAAGCCTGATGAATTCTCTGGACAGGGAGACCCTCAACTTATTCTGCCTTCTTAGACAGATCCCACTTTGGAGTCGGCTTCAACATAAAGTTGACGAACAATCTTAAATAACTCTGGCTGGACTCTGGTGACGGTGATGAAATGCCCTGTATGGTTATCGTAGGTGCCTTTTGGGGAGATGAGGGCAAGGGCAAAATAGTGTCCTACTTGGCTAAACATGATCGGCTCGACGTTTGTGTTAGGACCGGCTCGGTTAATGCTGCGCACACTGTATGGCTCAAAGGCAGGCGTTACGCTTTGCATATGGTTCCAGCCGCATTCGTGCATGAGAAATGTCGGTTGCTTGTAGGGGCAGGGGCAAACATCCAGCTCTCACAGTTCATGAAGGAAGTTGAAGAGACAAACGTCAGGGATAGAATAGGAGTGGATCCCCAAGCCTCGATAATCGAGGAGAAACATTCGATTCAAGACAAGACCAAGGCGCATCTGAAAGGGTTAGGCACGACTGGTTGGGGGGTAGGTCCAGCTATAGAAGAGCGTGTGGCCAGAACAGCAAAGATTGTTAGGGACGTTGCTGAACTGCAACCTTACTTGGTTGATGTGTCTAGAGAAGTCAACGATGCGATAGATAAGGATAAGAATGTTCTGTTAGAAGGTACACAGGGCTTGTTGCTTTCGCTTTTTCATGGAAGCTACCCATATGTCACTGGAAGAGACACAAGCGCGTCTGCAGTATGCTCAGAAGTTGGAGTTGGTCCTACAAAGATTGATGATGTGCTCTTGGTTTTCAAATCGTTCATTACGCGTGTCGGAACTGGCCCGCTCCCTGGAGAGCTTACAATGGAAGAGGCGAAGAAGAGACGATGCTTTGAAACAGCAGCAGGAACAGGCCGCGAACGAAGGTCAGCCCCTTTCAACTTTGAACTGGCCAAGAAGGCTGTGATGATCAATGGGGCAACTCAAGCAGCCCTTACAAAACTCGATATTCTCTTTCCTCAGTGCAGAGGCGCAAGAGACTATGACAGACTTCAAGAAGATGCTAAGAGATTTGTTGCCAAGATTGAAGAAATGACAGGTGTCGCTGTCGTGTTAATCGGCACTGGACCAGAAGTTCTTGATGTGGTTGACCGGAGAAGGTAGCGCGGGCCAGGTTTGAGTTCAGTCTCTAAAATTGTTGCAGAACGTCCTTCTTTTCGATGATATAGCCGCAATAGTGGCATTTGAGCACGAGGGGGTCTTCGCTTCTTACGTAGAATTTTGCTTCAACGGGCTCGTTGCTGTTGCTTATACAGGCTGGGTTTGCACATCTGATAATGTTTTCAATATGGCCGGGCAGCTTTACTCTCTGCTTCTCAACAACTTTGTAGTTGCGGATGATGTTTATTGTAGCGTGGGGAGCCAGTAAAGCAATCTTGTGTACTTCTTGTGGGTTTAATTCCCTCCCATCGATCTTCACGATATCTTTTCTTTTGAAACGCTTACTGGGGACGTTCATCGCGATAGTGATGACCTTCTGCTCCTTCCCGGTTATTCCCAAGATCCTCACAACATCCAATGCATGTCCGCCAGTGATATGATCGATAACCGTTCCATCTCTGATCTTGGAGACATGCAGCATCTCTTCGCTCAACTGATCTCCTCAAAACCGTAATTAGTGGCTAAACATGGATAAAAGAGTTTAATCTTTACAGTCCGGCGCTCCCTTGCGTATTCCTCTGGTGCGACTGGGGCATTTCTGGATATACGTGGTTTAGTCACAGATTTGTTGAAAGTTAACGTCGACTGCTTCTTCTAAAACTTGTCCAGACTACTTCCAGTAATCTAATATGCTTCAGCGCGCGCTCTTAACCCAATTCTGGGTAGGTTGAATTTGTTGGAAGATCAGATGATATATGTCTATAAACTTGCCGAAATCAAGTGACAGAAATTTCTATCCGCGAAGATCTGTGCGTATCGTTATCTCGGCAAACATCTCTCTTCTTGCTTTGCATATGGGGCACATATAGGGAGGCTCTTCACGGAAGCATACGTAGCCACACTGTCTGCAATACCACAGCTTAATTTTAGATCCAGAAGGTTTTTCGACAAAAATGTTGGTTCTTTCGGATGGTTTTTCGGCAAGAGTCTCCGTAGAAACTGCGTGAGCTCTGGCTTGCTTTTCTGGGGGTCTACGTTCTGGAATTGGCTGCATTGGAGTTTTTCCTTCGAACATGTCTTTTCTGACATAGAGCGCACAGTAGCAATGTCCGAATTCCTCCACATCTGGGTCTCGGTAGTCGCATGGACATATTATGTCCCTATCAAACTCAAACTTTCCAGAGGAAAGTCTACATGGACATGAGGGGTAGTCATATCGCTCTTCATTTTGCCTGAGCCCTTCAAGAAGATCTTTGAGAAACTCGGAGTCAGGGTTCAAGTGGTAGCCATGGCTTCTTGCATCGCTTTCTGCCCTTTGCCTCACACTTTCTAAAGTTATCAAATCTTCAAAACCTCCCTTATCTTATCCTCTCGGAAACCTGTGACCAAGATTTCGTTGTCTATTATTATTGTAGGATAGCTGAGATGTCCTCTGCGGCTTAGAATATCATTCCTTATTTCTTCTCGTTCTTCTTTGCTACATAGGTCAACATCAACATATTCATATGCGATGTTATTATCTGTCAGAAATTTCTTCGCTCGCTTACACCATGCGCAGGTGCTTATAGCATACATGAGAACTCTATGTTTGTTATATTTGCCTGGAACCTTTATGGCGCTCATTTTTCTCCTTTTCCTTTTTTCTGTGGACGCACATTAAGTGTTAGCCCTTTTCCTTATAAGGGGTATAAACAAGCGCATGGGGTCTAAAATCATACGGTGACCGTCCACTAGATGGATTATTAGCCAGCGGAGAAACTTGGCGCGCGCGTTGAGGAGGCCTGTAGGCTCACAGAGGCAGGCTTTGAGTTTGTCTGCACCTACAATGGGATGATGTTGTTCAGAAAAAGGAAGTAGCCCGAAAGAACACTTAGAAAAACTTGTTGTAAAGAGTAAAAACAATCTGTAAAGAGTTATTTAGCACTTTGACGGAGTTGTTGCTTCGGGTATGAGTTTGAAGTTTGAAGGCAGAGACGTCATATCTGTCAAAGATTTTTCTCGAAAAGAGATCGATCACATTCTGAAGATCGCTGAGGCCATGGAAGCCATAGCTCCGAAGGGTTCGGATATGCTGAAAGGAAAGATCCTAGCAACATTGTTTTATGAGGCAAGTACACGTACCCGTTTGAGTTTTGAGGCGGCAATGCATAAGTTGAATGGTTCTGCGATAGGTTTCGCGGAGGCTGAGATTGCTTCTGTTAAGAAGGGGGAAAACCTTGCAGATACGATTCGTGTTGTAGAGAACTATTCTGATGTGATAGCCTTGCGACATCCCCTTGAAGGTGCGGCAAGACTGGCTGCGGAATTCTCAGGTGTGCCCATAATTAATGGCGGTAGCGGTGCAGAAGAACATCCTACCCAAGCTCTTCTAGATCTGTATACTATGATGAAAGAGAAGGCTAGAATCGACGGGTTGAATATCGCCCTCACAGGCGACCTTAGGTATGGAAGGACTGTGCATTCTCTTGCGTACGCTCTTTCTCTGTATGATATCAAATTGCATCTGGTTTCTCCTCAATCTCTCAAGATGAGAAGGGAAGTGTTGGAAACGATAAAGGAAAGGATTCCGGTGGTTACAACGGCGAGCCTTGACAAAGTAGTCTCGCAGGTAGATGTGTTGTATGTCACGAGAATACAGAAGGAACGTTTTCCAGATCCTGCCGAATATGTAAAAGTCAAAGGCTCCTACAAGATCGACTTGGAAACCTTGAGCAAGGCTAAAGAAGATCTCATAATCTTGCATCCTCTGCCTAGAGTGGATGAGATATCTCCTGAAGTGGACAAGACTAGTCATGCACGTTACTTTCAACAAGTCTGGAACGGCATAATAGTCAGAATGGCACTCCTAGCCTTGATCTTAGGGGCAATTAAATAGTCTGTCTATGGAAGAATCAAGAGAAGTCGCTACCGCCTTTTAATTTTGCGAGCGTCGTTGTGGATCCGCATGAAGGACATCTACGTGCTGGTCCAATCCAACTCTTTTTGCATTTTGTGCAATAGATCAGGTTCCTATGATAGGTGAAGAATTTCACGCGGTATTTTTCGGCAAACCGTTTTGTCAAGGACAGTAGCTCGTCTGGTCTGTATTCATCCTCGCCGAGATGCATTATTGTCATACTTCCGCCGGTCTGCATGCTCCGTATTCCCTTCTCAAGCCTTAGAGTCTCTAAATCAATCTTCTTGCCTTGAAGGTTCAATCTGTTGACTGTGGAATAATAGGGTCTCTCTCTTGTTCCCGAAAATCGGATCTTTGCGACACCGTATCTTTCAACATCTATCCGTGCGAGTCTTTGAGAGGCCTCGGAACCGGGCAGTATAGCTGGTAAAAGTCGTCTCCTACGCCTTTTTCCAGCTTTCCGTGTGAAGTCGAGAACGTACTGAGTGAGCTTTTCAACAAATTTCAGAACTTCTGTGTCTTCTGAAAGCGTCTTTCCGCAGAGTGCTTCTGAAGCTTCTCTCAATCCTGCGAAGTTTGTTAAGCGAGAGGCCAATTCTAGCCTGTAATACGGGTCTCCTTCACTCTTTTGTGTTATAAGCTGAAGCAGGCTTCCGCCACGTTTCCTGAGCGCTCTGTACTTGATCTCTAGGGCTCGGGCTGCCATTTCAAGTCTCTCTCCCAAAATGTCAAAGAATCGTGTTTCATCGCTTTCGCACTCGAGGGCGATTCGTGGTAGATTGATCGTCACGTATCCTAGGTTGCCTGTGCGTAGAGTGTCAATCGGCCAATTCTTCTTTGAGTCCGACATGAGTTTGAAGCCTGATGCGGAAAACGCGTTGAATTTTTCTGTTTTGTCCAATAGATTTGCGAAGTGTGGGATGCCCTTTTCTGATGCTAATTTGTGCGTTTCCAGAAGGATGTCCACAGTTTCTTTATTAGCAAACGCGTCTGGACGGATTTTCACTATCATTTTTGGGTTGAACAATGGTTTTTGTGAACTCTTGTCTGCGATTGTTTTTAGGACAAGTGAAGCTATTAGTTTGCTTTCTTCCTTGAAGTCTCCGTATGTTCCAACAGGTTTTCCGCCGGGTCCTGTGGCTTCTTCTTCGGCTAGAAAGTCTGGGATTGAAAGTTCGAGGCCAAGAGTTGTCTTAACATGTTGGCTTATTTGGGAAATTAGAAGAGCTAGGGCTTCTTCAAGTTCGGCCGTTGTTCTTCCTTTGGCGAATGGGGCAAGGAGAACGTTGAAGTATTCAAGAGTCTGTGTCCGGCTGATCTCCTTCTGGAAGTGCAACAGGACGTTAAGGATTGTGTACAATGCAGATTCAAAGTCTATTGGTGAGGGACAGGAGGGTTGAAGAATATTGAATCTCTCAAGATCTAATCCGTTTTGCAGGAAAAATCTTAGGTCGTGCACCACTGTGTTTGGCCTTAAGACCCAGTCGCTCAAGCAGTCAATGTGCAACTCTCCTGAGAGATGAGCGTCTGCAATGTCTCTTGGAAACGTGTCTAGAAGTACATATTCCTCTAGAACGATTTCTGCAACTCTTTGATCTATAAAGGCTGAGCTTTTCGGGTTTCTTCTTCTTGATTGTATGAGGGATACGACGTCGTGGACTGGGAGGCCTAAACGTGTCAGCTTGTGGCGGTAGATCTCCAATCCTTTCTCGATCAGAATTGCGTTTACAACTTCCCTTATTAGCGGTGCGGTCAAATATTTCGTTTTGGATTTCATCAGTCGTTTCTCAGTCTCTTTGGCCACTCTTTGCGCTTGATCTGCCGGCATACCTGCCTCATGCATAAGGGAATCTACAATCTTGTTAGGATCAAAATCTTCGAGAGTGAAACGTGAGGTGCGTACCAAAATCCTTTTGCGTTTGGCAGCCTTCCGCTCGATCTCGTCGGAAACGTTAACTACCATCTTGCCTAATTCTGTTAGTTGATATTTCTTCGTGTCAACATCCGCTTCAATCAAATCCTCCTTGAGCAGAAACTTCAAGTGATATGCAAATCTTCCAGCATCCCTGCTCGGATTCATCTTCAGAGCAGTCATCAACTCTGTATAGGAAAACGGACCTTTGAAAAGCAGGTCTAGAATCTTCAACCTTACGGAGGATGAAACAGCCTTTAATATCCTTACTCCACGAGATCGCTTGGACGGAGACAACTTCCACACGTCTAGAGTGGAAGTAGTGCAGTGACAGTTTAAAAAGTTAGGGAATACCTTTATTTCCAGCATCTGAAAAAGAAGATAAGACTCATGGGGCTGTCGGCTAGCTTGGTCTAGGCTTGGAGACTTGGGCTCTCTAGACCCCGG
>CAYGAG010000004.1:86572-94693 GCA_964347765.1 uncultured Candidatus Bathyarchaeia archaeon | reverse complement strand
AAATTGTATTCAGCACTTACCTCTTATAATTTTGCACAAACAAACGTTACAAAAGATTGCATATTAAAGTTAATCACGTACATCTACACCAAATATAAACGGTGTCTTGTTTGACCGTAGTGAAGTTACCGAGAATGGAAAAACCTGAGATTGCGAACCTCCTTCAAGAACAGATGCTTTGCCGCATCGCCTTCAAGGGCGACAAGTATCCTTATATGGCTCCATTTCAATATGTAATGATCGGTGGATCTCTCTACTTTCACTTCACAGACTACGGCAAGAAGATGAAATTACTTGCAAAGGACAAGCGAGTCTGTGTCGAAATAGAGAAGTACAGGCCAGATTTCAGCGAATACAACTTTGTCGTCTTAAGAGGTGAGCTGGAAGTTGTGAGAGATCCTCAAGAAAGGGCTAGGGCCATCAATAAACTAGCGGAAGAGGGAAAACAGAAACTCTCCACAAATTTCCTTGCTGCTCATGGCTTTAGAAGGGAGGAAGGCTGGTCTTCATTTACTCCAGAGAAACCAGTGGTGATAGTCAAGCTCAGGGAAGCAACCGGAGAAATAGGCCTCAAATCACCCGAATGAAGTACCAAGAATGAGAATTGGCTATCCGTGTATACACACCACTATAGGGTGTACAAGTGGCCGGACATTTCGCCTGAAGTCCTACTCTGAAAAACGTCTGATGGAAACGGTAAGAAGCAACCTAGCCTGTCTTACTGGGATCCTAAGGTTCAATGCAAAACATGACATATTGTATTTCAGGATAACATCAGATCTAGTTCCCTTTGCCTCTCATCCTATCTGCAATTTCGACTGGCAAAGGCATTTCAAGAAACAATTCCAAGAGATTGGGGATTTTGTGAGAAGTCACGGTATGAGGATATCTATGCATCCTGACCAATTCACTCTAATAAATTCAATAGACAACAGAGTTTTTGAAAACAGTGTCAGAGAACTCTCTTATCACGCACAAGTCTTAGACTTGATGGAACTCAATACTTCTGCGAAAATCCAGATTCATATTGGTGGGATCTACAGAGACAAGGAAAAAAGTATGACACGATTTGCAAAACGATTCGAGAAGCTTGATAAGATCGTGAAAAGACGTCTAGTAATCGAAAACGATGATAGGCGCTACAACCTTAAAGACTGCCTTCAATTGAATGAAAAGACGAAAGCTCCTGTGTTGTTCGACGTCTTTCATCACAGAGTCAATAGCTCTGGTGAAACAATAGAGGAAGCTTTCAAACTATTCACGAAAACTTGGAATGAAAAGGACGGGTTACCCATGGTTGACTATAGCTCCCAGAAGGTGGGCTGCAGGAAGGGGAAACACGCTCAGACGATCAACTTGGAACACTTTCAAGAGTTCTTGGAAGAGACAGAACCTTTTGATTTCGACATCATGCTGGAGGTAAAAGACAAGGAAATCAGTGCACTCAAAGCTGTGAAAACTGCAACTCACGACGCTCGTTTCCTACCTCAGAAACATCTGTCTTAAATCTGAGAAAAGCCTACAATAAGGAGGAGTGATCAGAACTGGTTAACAAAGGAGAAGAGGCCCCAAACTTCACCCTATTATCAGATGATGGAACGAAGGTTTCTTTGAAAGATTTCAGAGGCAAAAAAGTAGTGCTCTATTTCTATCCTAAAGACGGGACTCCAGGATGTACTAGTGAGGCCATTGAGTTTAGAGATATGATCAAAGAGTTCGAGAAAGAAGATATCGTGATACTTGGGGTGAGTAAGGACAGCATCAAATCTCATCAGAAGTTCAAGCAGAAACATTCGTTGCCTTTCACTTTGCTCAGTGACCCCGAAGGGAAAGTGTTAGACCTTTATGATGTCTGGAAGAAGAAAAGCCTTTATGGTAGAACCGCCTTGGGCACTGAACGAACCACTTTCTTGATCAATGAGGAAGGAATCGTGGAAAAAGTCTACAAAAAGGTAAAAGTAAGAGGGCACGCACAAGCCTGCCTCCTCGACCTGAAAAGCAAGACCTAGAGGACGACAAGCGCGCTTAGACATCAAATCCTGGGCACTCGTAACCTTGTCACGTGTGCGAAGCAGGTCTTCGTGTTCTGAAGCTAACAGAAGTGCTCAAATCTTCAACAGATGTTGGAGGGGAAAATTTTTTGTATCTTAGTATTCATTCACAATGCTAAGAGGCGTCAGGTATGATTCTTGAAAAGGTTAAGTCAGAAGGTTTGGCTCATATTTCATATTTTGTCGGTTCCGATAATGAGGCGATGGTCATAGATCCGCGCCGTGACTGCCAAGTATACATCAATATAGCTAGGCGTAAAGGCATGAAGATCAAGAACATCTTTGAAACTCACCGCAATGAGGATTATGTCGTAGGCTCTATGGAGCTGGCAAACCTCATTAGAGCAAAAGTCTACCATGGCCCAGGTTTAAACTTCAGGTATGGAGATACACTGAAAGACGGCCAAGAGTTCTACATTGGAGAAACGAAGATGACTGCAATTCACACTCCAGGACACACAGATGAAAGCATGTCCTACGCCTTAGTTGACCTTCATTCAGGTGAAGAACCAATAGCGGTTTTTACAGGGGATGCTCTCTTTGTGGGTGACGTGGGACGTGTTGATCTCTATGGACCAGAGAAGACCTCACAGATGGCAGAAAATCTTTACAACAGTATTTTCAACAAGATTCTGCCCTTGGGAGATGAAGTGATACTCTGTCCAGCTCACGGTGCAGGATCAGTTTGTGGTGGAGCTATCAGCCAAAGAGAAGAAAGCACCTTAGGCTTGGAACGCATTCTCAGTCCTATCCTACACAAAAGCAGGGAAGAATTCATCAAGTTCAAAACATCTGAACATCACGAAACGCCTCCATACTTTCGTAAGATGGAGCAATACAACTTGAACGGTCCACCGCTCTTAGGACATCTTCCAAATCCTGACCCGCTCCCACCCGAAGAACTCAAGAAACGGATGAAGCTTGGAGCAGTAATTGTAGACACCCGTACACCTCCATCTTTTGGGGGAGCCCACATCGAGGGATCATACAGTATAAGGCTGAATAGGCTGCCGCTGTACGCGGGATGGATACTGCCTTACGGCAAGCCGACTATATTGGTCTTAGAAAACAATGCGGATCTAGAGACAGCTGTTCGATTCCTCATTAGACTAGGGTATGACCAAATAGTTGGCTATCTCCGTGATGGAATAGACTCATGGTCCAAAGAGGCATTGCCAACGGGACGGCTAGACCTCTTAACCGCGCAAGATCTGAAAAAACGATTAGACAGAGGGGACGATTTAGTCGTGCTTGACGTGAGAGAAAAAAACAGGTGGAACGATGGACACATCAGAGGAGCCCACCACATCTATGCAGGTCACGTTGAAAAACGTCTCGATGAGATACCGGCGAATCGCCCCATCGTGGTAGCATGCAACACAGGGAACCATGCTAGTCTTGTGGCAAGCATTCTACGCAAAGAGGGATACAGGGAAGTGTATAATTTACTGGGTGGCATGACTGCTTGGCAAGCCGCCGGGTACAACTTAGTCAAGCCTTAGCAGGGGTCCACCTAGAAACACGTCTTTTCTGTATAGAAAACACTTATCTGTACTCTAAAGATTCATTTTAAGACATGTTTCCACTAGGAATAGTCCCATACGTAGTAGGCGGCATACTCATAGGCGTAGGAGTAAGCCATATCTATATTGCAACAGGACTTCATGCAACACAAAGCAGTTTCTTTAGTACCACACTTTCCTACTTTTCAAAGAGACCATATTTCCAGCAGAAACAGTATCTGGATTCAAGAGGTTGGCGACTCACTTTTGCAGTCGGAGTGATCCTCGGAGCCCTCATCTATTTAATAACCTTGTCTCCAAACGGGTTCTTCACGACTTCAGTACAGTGGTGGAGGCTTGCCTTGGGCGGTTCCCTTGTAGGCTTTGGCACCCGACTCTCAAAAGGATGTACTTCTGGACATGGCATAAGTGGACTAGGTTCGCTTTCTACGACTTCGCTGTACGCGGTCATAACGTTTCTTGTTGTGGGAATACTAACGGCAATAGTTGTTCAAGCTCTGGGAGTGATTCCATGAAGATGAGGCATCTCTTCGTGTTCACAGGAGGTTTGCTGTTTGGCTTTGGATTAGCGTTCGGTGGAATGGCAAAACAAGAAATAGTTCTAAGCTTCCTGCAACTTGAAGATCTAGGCTTGCTCCTGCTGCTTGGCGCGTCTGCCTTTGTCACAGCGATCACCATAAATCTTGTTCCAAAAGTCTTGAAAGGACCATTAACTGGAGGAGAATTCAAAAGAAGAAAGCGCATGTTGAGCAAGAGAACAATCGTAGGGGCAGTGATTTTCGGTATAGGCTGGGGGATCTCGGGCCAGTGCCCAGGATCAGCCTGGGCAAGCTTGGGAGTAGGCAACATCCCTGTTCTGATCGGAATCGGTTCGATGTTTCTAGGTGCCTATGTAATGGGAAGGTTCTTCACCTAGCAAGGGCGATTCCACTTTGCGAAAGACAAGAGCAAAGACGGATGTTTGGTTCCGATATGAGTCAAATAGTTGAGATTCCGGTTGACTCTTTTAGAAGAACTGTTGACGGATCCTACAAACCTTTGATCGTTGAATTCTGGATAAAGTCTTGCAGCAAGTGCCAAAAATTCAGACCTATTCATGAAAAGCTTCCAGAGATATTTGGCGACAAGGCAGAATTTCTGAAAATGAACATGTTTCTGAGCTTGGAGAACCTGAAGTTGGCTGAAGGTCTAGGTGTGGAAGAAACTCCCACCTTAATACTCTTCTGTAAGGGCAGAGAAATCGGGCAGATCATTGGATACAGATCCTTAGATGCTGTTGTTAGAGAGATAGAGGACATCCTTCAGCGTGAGCGATATTGCCAAGGACAAAAGATGCGGTGAAGAGCATCATCGAATTCTCCTGTTACATACATACAAGCGATTCTGGAATGTCTTGCCCATGATTAAGGAACTTTATAGGCTTATGGAACGGATACCATAAGACTGGAGGCGATTTGATGTCTAGAAACACGCATTTGACGATTTTGCAGTTGAATGACAGTCATGGTTACCTCGTACCTCACCCTGAGTTGTACTGGGCTGGCGACGAGGCAGTCTATAGAAAGGCTGGAGGTTATGCACGTATCTCCACCCTCTTCAAACAGGCTCGACAGGAAAATCCAGATGCTGTCATTGCGTTGGACAATGGGGATACTATTCATGGCACCTTTATCGCGGTCAACAGTAAAGGCGAGGCATTAGTGCCGATACTAAATGCACTGGCTTTCGACAGCATGACCGCTCATTGGGAGTTTGCCTATGGACCAGAAAACTTCAAGAGAATTGTGAGCAAACTGGATTTTCCAATGCTTGCCATCAACTGCTATGAAAAAAATACTGACAAGCCTGTGTTCCCTCCTTTCCATATTGTCAAGGCCGGGGGGCTCAGTGTAGGTGTGATCGGAATTGCGTCCAACATTGTAGACAAAACTATGCCGAAACACTTTAGCAAGGACATCTACTTCACACTGGGCAACAAAGAGTTAGGCTACTATATCAAACACCTGCGTGAAAACGAAGAGGTAGACCTGATCGTTGTTTTATCACATCTAGGTTGTCCCCAGGAACTGAAACTTGCCTCCGAGGTGGATGGCATTGACGTGTTGTTGAGTGGGCACACTCACAACCGAGTCTATGAAGCAGTGGTTGTCAATGGAACGATCGTTATGCAGTCTGGCTGTCACGGTTCCTTTATCGGTAGACTGGATCTCAAAGTCGAAAATGGGCGCGTGCTTGATTTTTCCCATGAGCTAATAGATGTGGATGACACCATCAATCCTGATCCAGAGGTTGACGCAATGGTGGAAGACGCTCTGGCTCCGCATCGAGACATGTTGAATACTGTAGTAGGGAAGACTGAGACCGCGTTGAATCGGAGCACCGTGATGGAAGCGACAATGGACAATCTGCTGCTCAAAGCCTTGCTTGATGTCAGTGACGCAGAATTAGCTTTTTCCAATGGCTGGCGTTACGGCGCGACTGTAGTGCCCGGACCAGTTACTGTTAATGACTTATGGAACATTATTCCCACAAATCCACCTGTTTCGTTGTGTCAAATCACTGGAGAAGAACTTTGGGTGATGATGGAGGAGAACTTGGAACGTACCTTCTCCCGAGATCCATACAAGCAGATGGGTGGTTATGTCAAACGATGCCTCGGCCTAAATATCTATTTTAAAGTGGAGAACCCAGAAGGCAAACGCGTCCAAGAATTCTTTGTAGGCGGTAAACAGTTGGATCGATCCAAAATCTATACCGCTTGTTTTGTCACTGCGCAGGGGGTGCCGGAGCGATATGGCAACGACCGACACAATCTGGATATTGACGCTATTGACGCACTGAAAGAGTACTTGGCAAAGCATGACAAGGTTTCAGCAGAGATAAGAGGAAGCATCACTCCAATCTGATGAATATCTAACTAGTCAGCAACAAGCGCGTTGATTTGCATACTATAGTCTATGCGTAATGTAATCTCAGCAAAGACAGTGCTTTGCTTCGGCAAACTATTTAAAAAGCGTGCAAGTGGAATCTATGGATGCCAAGATGGTAGAAACGAGTGAGCAGGAAATTCTAGCCGAAATCCGCACTTTGTTAGCGCTAGAAAGAAACTATCTTGCAGAGGAAAGAACAGCACTCGCTGAATTCAGAACGGGTCTGGCACTTACCGTGATAGCTCCTGCTGCGAGCACTGTTATCGCATACACCCTTTCCTTCCTGCAAGCAGAGCACGCTCTCCTGCTTGATGCTTCAAACGTCGCTTTTTTTGCAATTCTCACTGCTTTGGGAGTCTGGACCAGTTTTCGTTCACGCCTCAAGTTGGATAGGATAAGAAAGAAGAAAATGATCTTGAAAAATCGTGAATGTGAAGTTATGAGGAAGTCAATGATTGTTCAAGATCTCCTCCAAGATTGTATCACCTTTGAAGATGTGGAGTCCAAAGGGTAAGCCGTTCTCTCTCGCTCGCCAGAATCAGAGTGTTTTGGGCAGGGTTCGTCTGGCCTCTCCTTACAGCCACGATATCTCCCGAAGTAGACCCTAGAACGCCTGATTTCCGCTTCTATCAACTTCCACTATGTGTGATGTACTTCGCAGGCGATAAGACCTTATGGACAAAAATCCGAGATGAATTGATGGTTGAATAAACTATCCTTTCAATCCTCGTGCACAAGCATGAAAGACTCTGCATCCAAGCCCAAATGCGACTATCAACATAGATGCACTTGCGAAGTAGGGAGCAGCTATTCCAGCAAACTCAAAGAGAGAACCTCCGATAAGAGGACCTGGAACAGTTGCGATACTTGCTACCGAATTTGCCACTCCCAAAGTGCCTCCCTGCTCATCTGCAGGGGTAATTCTTGAAATCAAGCTAGGCACAACTGTTCGCATTATCCCACTGCCCGAAGCTATCATCGTTAATGAAAGCATGAAAATTGCAATGTTTGGAATCAAAGGCATCAGGAATATTCCCAACATCATCACCAGAGGACCGAACACTATGAGCTTTTCTTCGCCAAACTTCTTAGTCAGCCTCCCAATTGCTACACCCTGCAAGATTATTTGGACAGCCCCAATATACATGAAGAAATAGGACATCTCAACGGACCCAAATCCGAAAAAGGATACACCGAGAAGAGGCACTATTACAGGTATTGCTGAGAAGGACAGGAAAACGATGAAGAAAATCATCAAAACAGATCCTATCAAGGGTTTTGCAAAAGCAGCCAGTAGCCTATGGAAAAAGCTGCTGGTGGAGCCAGGTGACAGTAGAAGCCTGGAGCTTTTCTCATCAAGCGATTCTGGGAGGAAGAACAATACAAACAGAAGGTTGACCAAGGTTAAAAAGACAGCAGCCAAGCCAGGAATCGAAAACCCATAAACACTCAGGAAACCTCCTATTGCAGGCCCTATTATGAAGCCTGCTCCATGAGCCGCCCCCACTTTGCCTATTCCGGAGGCTCTTTCCTTTTCGCTGGTGATATCAGCGATGTAAGCTTGGGCTACCGCAGTCTCAGTGGCCAATCCAGCAACGATCCTAGACAAGAGAAGTG
>CAYGAG010000004.1:41228-86542 GCA_964347765.1 uncultured Candidatus Bathyarchaeia archaeon | reverse complement strand
ATCCGATGTTCTCCCTAATATGGGAGAAAAAATGAATTGCATTAATGAGAATGAAGCAATTAAAATACCCAAGGCGGCGGATCCTGCTTGGAAGGTTTCTGCATAGAATGGCAGAAGAGGAATTATTATCCCAAATCCTGTTGCATCTATGAAGAGCGTCATCACAATGACGAGAATAGGAGAAAGTCCAAATCTTGTCTGTCCAGAGTTTCTTGGACCTGTCTTCCCACTCATTGCTTTTTTTTCATCCTCATTTAACATCAGGTGTGCTCAATTAGATGATGGTATTCATGTGGCGTCATAAGAGAACGGAACGCTCTTTCTACTACCTCATTCAAAGCAGGATGGATGTGCATTCCGCTTGTTATCGGCTCTGCGCTCCCTTCTGGAGTATACATCAGATTTATGATCTCTTGTATGAGAACGGAAGCATATGGTCCGATGATATGCGCTCCTAAGATCTTCATGTTTTTCTTCAGTACGATTACCTTGACGAAGTAGTCTCTCACATTCATGGCTTCTCCTTTAGCTGTGTCTTCGTATCGATGTCTCCCAATTAGCACCTTGTCTTCTCCATATTTCTCGACTGCCTCTTTCTCCTTAAAACCGACACTTCCAATTTCAGGATATGTGAAGACAGCGTGTGGTACCGCGTGGTAGTCCGCTTTCATTTTCTTTCTTAATATGGCGTTGTAGTAGACAACTAGAGATTCATAGTTTGCCACATGTTTGAAGAGGTATCTTCCGTTCGCGTCTCCAAAGGCCCAGATATTTGGTTGAGACGTTTCCAAGTTTTCATTTACGATAATCCAGCCCCTTTTGTCGGTGTCTATCCCTGCTCTTTCAGGATATAGAATATCCGTATTCGGACCTCTTCCGGCTGCTATCAATATCCCGTCTGCTGCTACAACAACTCTTTCTCCGTTCTCCCTGTTCATTGCGATAAGTCTTTTCTTGCCTATTGAGGTCTTTTCTGCTTCATGCACTTCATGGTTGGTGAGGATTGTCATATGTCTTCCCAATGCTTCTTCTGCTAGCGCCGACACTTCTGGTTCTTCTTGTTTGAGAAATTGTGGATTTCTGCCAATTATTGTGACTTTTGATCCCATTGCTGAGAAGAAATGGCCGTATTCAGCGGCTATGTATCCTCCGCCTACTATAGCTATGCTATCAGGCAGTTGATTCATCTTCAGGACGGTGTCGCTCGTCAGGTAATCCACTTCATCCAGTCCTCTTATGGGTGGTATGAGAGGCTTTGATCCAGTGCACAAGAATATCATCTTTGACGTAATTGTCTCGTCACCAACCTTCAGCGTGTAAGGACTAGTAAATTCGGCAGCAGCTGGATAGTAATCTACGTTTGGAGAGTTGGAAAGTCCCTCACGGATCATGTCTATGTCCTTATAGATGAGCGTCCTCATTCGTTCCATAATCCTTCTGAAATCTATCTTTCTAATGTTGACATCTATACCGAGTTCTCTTGCCTTACCAATCAGTCTGACAAGCTCAGCCGGATACAACAGCATCTTCGACGGTATGCAGCCGCGGGTCAAGCAAATACCTCCCGGCTCATCCTTATCTATAACAGCTACCTTCATCTGTGGATTCTCTTGAACCATAATGCTTACAATGTTCATGGCGGAACCTGTGCCAATTGATATCAGATCATATTCTTTCATATCAGACACACAGCCGTAGTGGGAAAATCTTGGATAATGGCGCAGAATCTACACTGGTATTTTGGAAGGGAGATGACCATGTGTAGATCGTCCTTAATCATATTGAAGAAACCAATACCTGCGCTGTGAACCAGAATCAATTCTATGCGCGCTCCACCATCCTTCTGGTAACTTCTTGTGTTTATATAATTGTTCTCATGATCTCTGGGAGTCTCAAAAGATCTATCCTAATATGCTGCCCGGTGCACGTCACAACAATATGACATACGTCATGTTTATATAGTCTCCTATCTGTAGTTGGTTTGCAAACGAGTATGAGTTGGTGTCTTTCATGTCCGTTTCGAGTGTTGAGGATAGAATTGGCATAGTTGCGGCTAATCCATACAAGAAAGACGGCAAGATCCTAGTCGGCAAAGCAACGAAATTCACTTCCATAAAGGAAGCCATTTTGATCTCTGTGAGCCTGATTGGAGGTTTCAACAAAGTCATCCGACAGGGGGATGAGGTCTTGTTGAAACCAAACTTCAATACTGCGGATTCTCCGCCGGGGTCTAGCGACCCTGATTTTGTCAAAGCAGTAATCGAGTTGTTGTATGAGCATGGTGCCAAAAAAGTTGTACTTGGGGAATCGTCTATGCTTCGACTTTCAACTCGAAAAGTATTGGAAGAAACAGGAATGCTGAAAAAAGCAGAGGAAGCCGGAGCAGAAGTGGTAATCTTTGATGAAGGTAATTGGCGGAAAGTGTCAACGGGCGGCACATATCTGAAGAGCGTGAGCCTTCCTGAAAATGCATTGGAAACAAGAAAAGTTGTCTATACATGTTGCATGAAAACACACAGATTCGCGAAATTCACCTTCAGTTTGAAACTAGCCGTAGGTTTCATGAAGCCCAGTGAAAGGATGAGGCTTCACATGAGACATCTAGAGGAAAAGATAACAGACCTGAACTTAGTTGTTCATCCACATCTGATCATTATGGATGGCAGAAAATGCTTCATCTCGGGTGGACCAGCAACCGGTGAACTTCGAAATCCAGGTCTGGTGTTAGCTTCTGGAGATAGAGTAGCTTTAGATGTCGAAGCTTTGAAAACCGTTGCAGCCTACGAGGGCTCTAGTCTGCGAAATGATCCCTGGAGTTATACTCAGATTCACAGAGCTGCTGAAATTGGGCTGGGTGTAAAGAACGCGCAAGAATACAAAGTTGTCAATTGCTAGACCTGCACGAGTTTAGATCTAGGCAAGGATCCTTTTCCATGGTAAAATCGAAGATCATATTTCATTGAGACCGCTTTTCAATAGATTATCTGTTGAAAAAAAGACTGATTCTCGGTTTTTTTGGAAGGCTCGACGTCCATTCTTGCAGCATTACAGATATCGCATCTTGAGTTTCTCCTTTGTGACAATTCATGAGTGGATTGAGGATGTTGGGGGAACCTACTGTGCTATTTCCCTGCCTTCGCACAAAGGCGCACGCAGCCGTGTTTTCTGGTTCTGACCACTCTGCAGATGAAAGCTAAATAAGAGACAGAAGCTCCGAATAATGAAAGAGAGATGTTTCGCAGATGACAGTAAAGACAGGCAGAGAGTATGTAGAGAGCATTAGAAAAAGAAAAATCCAAGTATATTTGCTCGGGGAGAAGTTGGAGCATCCTGTTGACCATCCAATCATTAGACCGTCAATTAACTCAGTTGCTGTGACCTATGATATCGCGAGTGACCAAGATCATGTGGATGTGGCAACTGCAACCTCGCATCTGACAGGAGAAAGGATCAATCGATTCACCCATATGCATAGAAGTACACTGGATCTAGTCAAGAAAGTCAAACTTCTGAGACTGTTAGGTCAAAAAACAGGCATCTGCTTCCAACGATGTGTGGGAATGGACTCACTCAACGCTCTTTCATGTGTAACATTTGATATGGATCAAAAGCTTGGAACTACGTATTACAAGCGATTCGTTGATTTTTTGAAGTATGTTCAGGAAAACGATCTGGTTTGCTGCGGCGCTATGACAGATCCGAAAGGGGACAGGAGTCTAAAACCAAGTGAGCAAGCTGATCCAGATCTGTACCTCAGAATAATTGAACAGAGAGACGAAGGAATTGTTGTAAGGGGTTCAAAAGTCCATCAGACAGGTGCAGTAAACTCCCATGAAGTAATTGCCATGCCGACTAGAACCTTGCGTAAGGGAGACAGAGACTATGCAGTATCATTCGCAATACCAAGCGATACTCAAGGATTGATCTATATTTATGGTCGACAGTCATGCGATTTAAGAAAACTTGAAGATATGGAAATTGATCTTGGCAATGCAAGATACAGTGGGCAAGAAGCAATGATAATCTTCGATGATGTATTTGTCCCCTGGGAAAGAGTATTTATGGCAGGAGAATATGAATTTGCATGGTCACTTGTCAACACATTTTCCGCGTATCATAGACAGAGTTATGGTGGATGCAAAGCAGGTGTTGGCGATGTGCTGATAGGTGCAGCGGCCACGATTGCCGAGTATAACGGTGTAGCAGGGGCGTCGCATATAAGAGATAAAATTGTTGAAATGAACCATCTAAACGAAACGTTGTATGCTTGTGGATTAGCCTGTTCAGCAGAAGGATGCAAAACGCCATCAGGAACATATCTGGTCAACATCCTACTATCAAACATTTGCAAACAAAATGTGACCCGGTTTCCTTATGAGATAGTTAGATTAGCACAAGACATTGCTGGTGGTCTGGTGACTACATTACCATCAGAGAAAGATTTGAGAAATCCAGAAACCAAGAATTACATCACCAAATACCTAAAAGGTGAAAAGGAGGCACCGACAGAATCAAGGCTTCGAATTCTGAGGTTAATAGAGAACATATCGATGGGGCTTGGGGCCGTTGGATATCAAGTTGAGTCAATGCATGGCGCAGGCTCCCCCCAAGCACAAAGAATAATGATTGAAAGGGAAATCAACATCGACTCGAAAAAGAAACTTGCGAAATACCTCTCTGGAATTGCAGGATGAAAGTAAGACCTAATGTGCACCCGCTAGTCTTTAGAGGTTTAAGAGAAATCAGTCTTTCTGGTGTGCTACTCTCTTCTTCGTAAGCGGGTTTTCATGTAGACCTCGAAATCGTTTCCAGGTGCAGCCAGTTCAAAAATCTCGCTGAATTCGTTTTCCTTTAGAATTTTTTTGTGTCTCTTTTGCTCGCCAGCCAATCGGAAGATTCTCCATGCTTTCGGTGACAAAAACTATAGTTTTGCCGTCGTGAGCAAGACTTTCAAGAACATATTGGTTGACAAACCCTTCCACATGAAATTGTCGCAGTACAAACTTTTCTCTGTTACCATCATAGCCAAGAAAGCCGATTTCTTCGTGAGTCTCACCTTTCAGGTTCTTCTTGTGTGGTTCAAAAGTAGACTTGTTTCTTACCTGAAGGAACTTTTCATCTAACACAAACATATAGCTCCGTTCAGTTCCCGACTCGCCGGAGCAGCCTTCACTTTTGCCTTCCCATTGGCCAACAAAAAACCAGAAGGGCGCCCAAACATCATGATTCTTATCAGTTCGCGCTATATCTCAGCTTCATTAGGCCTATTTAAGCACAATCATGCTTATTCACGTTCTATTAGAGAGATTGACTGAGTAGGGCATGCACTCACACAGAGGCCGCAACCAAAACATCTAGAACTGTCAAAAAACATCTCCTTATCCTTCAAGTGCCTAGCCCTGAACTGACATCTCTCAACACAAGTGCCGCAGCCTACGCATGTTTCAGAATTGTTAGTTGCGATGTATTTGCTTTCAAAAACAGCATCAGGCATTCCAAATCTGACCAGTGCGCTCATAGAATGGCAGCAACATGAACAACAACTGCAAATTACCTCTGGTTTCTCCTTTTCTTTGAAGGTGTAGGCGATATGAACAAGTCCTGCTTTGTGAGAACGTTTCAGTGCTTCAAGTGCTTCGTCTAGACTGACTTTCTTTGCCAGTCCTTTGGCTATGAAATCCTCAGCTTCCTTGTCCAGATTGAGACATACATCAATAGGGCCGTCGCATTTCTGGTATTTCTTCCTGCAGTAGCATTCACCTAGCGCGATCAACTGCGCATCTTCCATTAGACGCTTCATTTCTGAAAGGTCAAGAATTCTTTGCTGGGCCTCTACTTGCGTGTTGACCGGGATGGTGACCGCTGTATGAGAACTGACCTCTCCTATCAGTTCCTTTTTCGTCCAGTCATTTTTCCCCATGATCTTAGTCCTCAAGTAAGCACTCTTTGATTTCACACTGTTGAGCTGAAGGGTCCTCTTCCATCATACCGAAGACGTTTCCTTCTGGGTCTTTAAAGTAAACCATGTAGCCACCCCCTGAAACAGCAGGCTTGGGTGAGACTACTGTTCCACCATTCATTTCAGCTTTCTTTGTGAATTCATCGACTGATAGGATGTCAATGGTGTTTACGGTAGAAGGTTCAGCATTGGTTCTTTCTGGCAGACCTCCATCCATTCTAGGTTCGTCGTTCCTACCAGTCGTGATGAGCCAGTAATCAACAGGGCCTTCCCACTTCCCAATCTTCCAGCCGAACACCTTCTGATAGAATTCTGCTAATAGTTCAGGCTTCTTAGCATTGATTTCAAAATGGACAACTTTTGGCATCAGACCACCTTAGAAAATTACATGCACTGCTCGCATGCTCATATGTGTTTCTTTCAATCTGGGCCTCTTTCATGTGTCATAGGCAGTAAGGATTGAAAATGCACGGAGTACAGTCTCAGATGCAAATCGGATGTTGTTTGTTCCTTTAAGTAGGGTTCGGTTGAATGCTCCATCCTGTGTGGATATCATCCAATTTCACTCCGTTTGAAGAGAAAAGACCTTAAACATCATTACGTGATTACGCATTGTGAGCGCGATATAACTGTGTGATTCGCTTTGCCGGAGAAGGACTCCAAGATAATCAGTAGATCGATCGAGAAAACAAAGAGATATCATACACGCTACTTGAGAGCGATCAACAGCCCTGTGAGACGAGAAATCCTCCGGGCTCTAAAAGAAGGTTGTGAAACTGTTGAAGATCTCCATTCGAGAGTTGGATTGGACGCTGAGACTCTTAAATGGCATTTAAGCGTGTTAGAGCATGGCTCTTGTGTAGAAGGGACCATCAATAAAGGAAAGATGATCTACAAGCTCACACGAGAAGGTCAGGTTGTTGACTATTTGGAATGAGCTTCGGCGACGAGCCCTGCGACTTGTCTGGATAGGGGAAGCTTGGAATGCATTTGAAGTCATGGTGGCATTGTGGTTAGGTGTGAATTCGGGCAGTATAGCTCTCCTTGCCTTTGGGCTGGACAGCTTGATAGAGCTCTTTGCTGGAGGGGTTCTGATATGGCGCTTAGGTCGGGAATGGGGGAAAGAGGAGGAAGAATTCGCCGAAGCCAAGGCAATGAGGCTTGTGGGAATCACATTTTTTCTGTTGGCAACATATATCTTCGTCCAGTCTCTGACTGTTCTTATAGGATGGCTTCCCGAACCTCAAGAAAGTCGTCTGGGCATCGCGCTAGTGGTTTCAAGTGCACTTCTGATGACTATACTGTTTCGGGCGAAGACCGGAATAGCAGAACGGTTAGGATCTCGCGCCCTTCGGGCTGAAGCCTTACAGAGTTTGATATGCGACCTGCAAGATCTGACCGTGCTCTTGGGTCTTGGGTTCAACGCCCTCTTTGGATGGTGGTGGGCTGATCCCGCGGCCGCTCTATTATTGATCCCCTTCTTGATTAAGGAGGGCTGGGAGGGTGTCTTTCAAGAAGAATAGTGAAAGCGTGCGTCTGTAGATGGCTTGCTGACACAAATGAGGGTAGGCAAAGCGTAAGCCAGAAAACAAAGTCAACCAAGAGGTTCATGAATCCGAAATCAAATGTATAAGACGGGATGGTAGACTCCAATACAACCATGGTCCTATCATCCAATAAAATGGCCAACCTCTATAGACAATCACCCTATCAGAGACGTCTGTCTCCACGTGGGAGAGGCGTTAGAATGTTAAAGTAACTCCAATGCAGAGGACCAAGACTGCGAGGACAACAATTCTCACAGTTTTGAAACCTTACAGATTCTGAGATTCTCTCGAAATTGCGTAATCCTCAAACAACTCACAATTCTACGTAATGGAACAGCTCATCTTCTGCGAAAGAAAGAAATTACATCGAGCACTCTTAGCTAATTGCGATGAAAATGAAGGATGCTAAATGTATTTCTGGCTTCCTATCTGCGTACTAGGTGCAATTTCGACGATACCGATTCATTTCTTGTCAGTTGAACACCTAAAACTTCAAGAGAAGTTTGGAAAAGAGAAGGGAACAAGAATAGGAGAGATTTGCGGTTTGATTTCAGGATGGGGTCTCTTCTTCTTTTGGATGGGAATCTGGTTTTCACCTCAACCTAAATTTATTGTTCCGATCCTCCACAATCTGACAGCATTATTATCCGTAGACGGTTTTTCAATTCCTCTGGTGCACGTGATAATTGGTGTGCCAATTCTCGTTCCAGGTGCTTGGCTTGCCATCAATGGCGTAAAAGATGTAACACTAAAAGCGGCCGAAATTCATAGAACAGAGAAAATCGTTATAACCGGAGCTTATTCGATTGTTAGACATCCACAATATCTTGGGGGATTGCTAGCTCATATAGGCATTTCTTTCTTGTTATCCGCTTTATACTCCTTGCTTCTGACTCCTTTGATGATTGTGCTTATCTATATCATTTCAAGAAAGGAGGAGAAGGAGCTCATAAGAGAGTTTACCAAGGAATACCAAAATTATGAAAATAGAGTGCCAATGTTAATACCAAGGTTTTAGGGATGTAAGCTAAGGCCCACAGTTTCTCTCTCGACATCCTTCCGTGCTCCAAAATGCCAAAAGGCACAAGTCTGCTGTTGAATCTGCAGAAGATTAGCCATCATCTAGACTCAGTCAAAGCTTCTTCTTATTGTTTTTTCCCATATTCCTGAAAGATCTCTCCAAAAGCGTTACAGAAATATTTGCAAGCTTTTTCGAGTCCTTCTCTACCGTTCTCTGATAGCGTGTAGATGGTCCTTCTCCCCTTTCTTTCCATCTCAACCAGCCCCTTTGTCCTAAGTTCTCTCAGCGCGGGGTATAGAGTTCCTGGGGTTGGGTTAGTGCCTCTTCTTTTTCCAAGCTCTTTGGAGATTTCTTGCCCATTCATGGGCTCTTTTGACAGGAGCCAAAGTATGTAAAAGGAGAGCATTCCACGCATATCACAGCAGTCTGGAGTTTCTGGACAACATTGCTCTTCCATATATTATTATTGGGCATCCAATATATTTATATATTTCCTCAGCGATATATAGGACATCCAATAAAAAGAGTGCTAAGAAAAATGGAAGAAAAAGAGATTAAAGAATTTGTGAAGAAAAGATACGGTGAGATAGCGAAGAGTGAGACATCCTGTTGTTCATCGTGTAGTTGCGGTCCATCGGTAGCAGATACGGCTCTGCGAATAGGTTACTCTCTGAAGGACTTGAAAAGCGTACCGGAAGCCTCAAGCATGGGTTTAGGTTGTGGGAATCCTGTTGCGCTAGCTAGTCTGAAAGAAGGAGAGGTCGTCTTAGATCTAGGATCTGGAGGCGGAATCGATGTGTTTTTGGCTGCTAAGAAGGTTGGGTCAAGTGGAAAGATATTTGGAGTTGACATGACAGAAGAGATGATCAACAGAGCCACGGACTCCGCCAAAAGGTATGGTTATGACAATGTCGAGTTTAGGCTCGGTGAAATAGAAAACCTACCACTTGAAGACCAAACTGTGGATGTTGTTATCAGTAATTGTGTGATCAACCTGTCTCCAGACAAGCAGAGAGTATTTCATGAGGCATATAGAGTTTTGAAGCCCGGTGGGAGAATTATGATTTCTGATCTCGTCACTGAAGGAGACTTGCCCGAAGATGTTAGGAGAAGCTTTGACGCTTGGGCAGGATGCATTGCTGGTGCACTTCAAAAAAGTGAGTATCTTGACACGATAGAAAGAGCAGGGTTCAAAGACGTTAAGATTGTCTCTGAATCAACCTACACCATAGATGTTTCTCAAGAGTTGGAAGGAAAAATAACGAGTGTGCAAGTCGAAGCCTGCAAGGGCTAAAAATTGCTTTGGTAGGTTTCTGCTTTACCAAATACTTCTGCAAGGGGAAAAACCGCCCCTCATACATGTTAGGATAGATATTGCGAACCATCTTCGCCCCGAAGACTTATTAAAACAGTGATTGACGAGTAGTTCAGTGAGTGAGTTTTGCCTTATAGAAAAAAAAGCTGGACAGAAAAACTACATGACAGCAAGGACTTCCCTAGAGTGGAGAACATTACAGAAAAACTGAGTAAGCGATGGGGTGCCACGGGGACAGTAGTCATCCCGGCCCCTTTAGAAGTAGATGAACTAATGCGGAAAGTGAGAAAAGGCAAGGTAACTACAATAAATCACATCCGAGCAGCTCTCGCCAAAAAGCACGGCGCAACCATCTGTTGCCCTTTAACCAGCGGTATCTTTGCCAGAGTTGCAGCTGAAGCCGCAGAAGAGCAAAAGCAACAAGGCAAGAAAGATACAACATCGTACTGGCGCACTCTCAAAAGGGGCGGCATCATAAATCCAAAGTATCCGGGCGGCGTGGAACACCAAAAAGAGTTTTTGGAAGAAGAAGGTCACAGAGTGCTTCAGAAAGGCACAAACTATGTGGTCGTAGACTATCAAAAATCCTTGGCGGAAATTTGACTGCCAAATGAAAGTCGAGCGCTAGGGAAAGCTTCTAGTTCCGGAAGGCAATGTTTCACTCAGCTTTAGGCTGGTCGAGCGTTCAAGGAAGAGAAAGAGGAAGTTGCGGCGACATCTTCAAAGAGGTTCAGGATGATAATCTTCCAGCAATCTTTGTCAAGTGTTTCCCTAAGTCCTTTGCCATTTTCAATTCGTTAGCCGTCGGCGTTCGTCTGTAGGGTGGACCACTTCCAGCAACAGTTGAGGCTCCATAGGGTGATCCACCTGAAATTTCTTTCATCGTCATTTGTTCCTCGAAGGAGTAGGGTAATCCAACCACAACAAAGCCATGATGCAGAAGTGTGAAGTGGGTTGAGATAATGGTTGTTTCTTGTCCGCCATGTTGATTATTCGAGCTGGTGAATGCTGCTGCTGGCTTACCAATAAGATTGCCTTTCATCCAAGCTCCTCCTGTTTGGTCCCAAAAATTTCTCATCTGGGCACACATGTTGCCGAAGCGAGTGGGAGTGCCTACGATGACTCCTTCGATATCATCTAGGTCTTTACGAGGATCAGCGACGGGAACATCCCTCATTAAGTCTTTTACCTTTCTAGCGTCTTCAGTCCAAAATTGTTCTGGAACAAGCTCTGCAACTTTTCTAAGAATTGGCCTGCCCCCCGCCTCACGAATACCTTCGGCTACTGCTCTGGCCATTGTGAAGATGTGACCATACATCGAATAGAAAACGACAAGGATCTTGGGTGTATTTTCATTCAACGTAATTCCCTCCTCACAACAGGTGATCTATAAGTACTCTGATTATCTGGCTAATACAATTTTCCCTCTTGACTACCAGGGAAAAACGGCACTACAGAAACATTTGATTTTAGCTCAAGTGTGAATCCGACTAGAATCTAAGTCAGCGTGACTTTCCAGTTCTTGGAGCAAAATTCCTCTGTTTCTGACAATGATCTGAAAGCAGGAATAGTTGTCAGACAAAGAGCAGATGAAAAGCTTTCATTCATTCGCAAAAAATCAGGTTTCTCATACCACAATGGGCAATCAAGGGTTCTTAGTAATACTTTGACTAGCCTGTTATGGTATCCCGGGTAAAACCAACGCAGGTGCCCACGTTCTCATAGTCTAGATTGCATATTAGACAACTGTCGATCGCAGGATACCAATGAGCGGAAACTTTTCGACGACATCGTGGCTGTGTGGAGCTTTTTTCAAGGCATCCGTCAAATCCACGCCAGCGTTGTGAAGAACCTGATGGTTCCCATCTTTCCAAAGAAAACTAGTTGACACGTCGTATATCTTTCCATTGTACGCTATATAGGCTGGTTTTCCGTGTTTCCCGTTGTGTTGGGCGAGTTCTTCTTTGTTGAACTCCCTCATGGATCTGATCCTCTTATATATGGGGAAGGGAAGGACTTGGTCAATTGAATAGGCAGTCCAATAGCATCATGATGACAAATCCAGCTATCAATCCGAAGGTTGCTTCTCTCTCAAAACCTTTCCTGTGACTTTCAGGTATCATCTCATCGCTAACGACAAAAAGCATGGCACCCGCCGCAAAAGCAAGCGCCCAAGGCAGAATAGGATGGAAAATCGAGACTAATGCAACACCTAACAGACCCCCGACAGGTTCAACTAGCCCCGTCAAGGCTCCGTACCATAAGCTTTTGCGTCTGCTGTATCCCTCCCTCAACAACGGCAGTGCGACTGCAAGTCCTTCGGGCATGTTTTGTAGGCCGATAGCTGTGGCAATCACCAGTCCTGCTGCTACGTCTCCTATTCCGAAACTGACTCCCACTGCTAAACCTTCAGGGAAGTTGTGGATAGTTATGGCAAGGACAAATAGCCAAATGCGTGGAAGCCCTGAAGAGGGGCCTTCTGCACCCAGCTTTGGGTGGAAGTGAGGAATAGAGCGGTCAATCAAATGAAGTATAAGGGCGCTTAAGATGATCCCGAAGACGGCAACCCAGGGACTACTCAAATCAATGGCTGGAATTATCAGGCTGAATGAGGTTGCTGCTAGCATAACACCAGCTGAGAATCCAAGCATGACATCCAAAAATCTGTCTGAAATCTCTTTGATGAACAGCACTGGCAGAGCTCCAGCACCAGTGGCTAAACCCGCAGCTAAGCTGGCCACAGACCCAAGCCAGATTATTTCCTCAATCATATGGAACACATGAATCAGTGTTACGCGTTACTTGTGAGATCTGAAAAAAAGGGATAGGAGCAGAAAAGGCCTACCTGAGGAACTTGGAGACAAACGGTGAAGTCTCGCCTCTACGCATGAAGTGGCCCGATGGACCCTCACCGAGGAATTCGGAGAACCAAGACTCATGCTCAACTTCTTCGTTAAGAATTGCCAGAGACAGATCATAGGTTCGATGATCCTTTCCCGCGGTCAAGTTACAGATGTAGGTATATCCACGCACTGCGCATCTCTCTGCTTCTACCAACACCTTAAGCATTGCCATAGTGTTAGTTGGGTCTCTTGGCAGTCCAGCGGGTGGACAAGCTGAGACGTCATGGAACGTCTTCATATCTTCTGGAAGCTTGCCTCCTAACTCGTATATGCGTGGAACAAGAGCCTCAAAGTGGTTGCGATCCTCAATGCGAGCGGTCTCTGCGATCTCCTTGATCCCTTCTCCTTCAAGTCCTATTAGATTGCATCGAAGGATCGTATAATAGTAGTAAGTTGTAAGCTCGGCTGCAGCATTCTTAACTAGCAATTCAAGAAGCTCGTCCACATTGATACCTGCTTTTTCCACCATTTCTCGCGTTACCCTAGCCAAGTCATCACCTACGAATCATGTCACACGAAGGGGATTTAAATTTTCTCTTTGCTTCAATAAACATTTCACTAAATCAACCTGTCAATTGCGCGATCTTTCAATCAAAGATTATATAAAATCAACTCTAACAGGTGTTGTCTCCAATCGCGCGAGGTCATAGGCGAAGCTCGTGAAGTTGTCTCCAGACCTCGCTTCTTAACAATGTTGAACTGATCTTCTCTTCCCATGCGGATGTTCACACGATCAGTCTTCGCTCTCATATGATGCCGTGACAAACCGTAGCCGAAGTGCGGGTTCTATTAGTGTAAACTCATGAAAAGCTTGTCATCTCCCGAAATTCCAGTTGACTCCGTCTTTTTCGTTTTGATAGTTCTAGTTTTTTAGCAAGCGTTCCAAACTAGCCACAGCAACTTCAGGCTTTTCCAGTAATGCGACTGCAAGTAGCAACCGTGCGTGACCGCAAATTATTTCTCAATTAGAGAGTAAGATACTGAGTCGTTAATGTTGAAAAGCGACACAAGGGATGTTTGTTCATGCAGACTGAGCTGCGAAGTAGAAAAGTGTATGGGAGAATAGAAGGCTACAGCAAAAGAAGCCTGTTGAAAGCTTGTGGTTTCACTGATGCGGAGTTGAATAGACCACTTGTGGCTGTTGTAAATAGCCAAACCAACATTGTTCCTGGGCATGTGCATCTTGATAATATTGCTGAGGCTGTTGAAAGTGGAATAAGAATTGCCGGTGGAACACCTTTTCAGTTCAACACGATCGCGGTCTGTGATGGCATTGCTATGGGACATGACGGTATGCGATATTCGCTTCCAAGCAGGGACATAATTGCAGCATCAATTGAAATCATGATTGAAGCTCACAGATTTGATGGCATGGTTCTAATTGGCTCTTGCGATAAAATAGTTCCTGGGATGATTATGGCAGCGGCTCATCTTGACATTCCAGCAATTTTTATCAATGGTGGTCCAATGCTTCCAGGATTCCACAAGGGGCAGAAACTCACAGTTTCGACGGCATTGGAAATGATGTTTGGAACTATGTTTTTTGATCTGCCCCAGAAGATAGTGAAAGAGTTGTCTGAATACACCTGCCCAGGAGCAGGTTCTTGCCAAGGCATGTATACTGCCAATACCATGAGTTGCCTGGCTGAAGCACTTGGAATGTCGCTACCCGGATCTGCTACGATTCCTGCGGTCGATGCACGAAGATTGAGGATAGCCAAGCAGTCTGGAATACAACTAATGAAGTTAATTGAAGGAGATGTTAGTCCTCATGATATTATGGTTTTCGAGGCGTTTGAAAACGCGATCATTCTTGACATGGCATTAAGCGGGTCTACAAACACTGTTCTTCATCTTCCTGCAATTGCATCACAACTGGATATAGAAATACATCTCGAATTGTTTGACCAGCTAAGCAGAGAAACTCCACATATTTGTGATATGGATCCCGGAGGACACTACACAGTTAAGGATTTGGATGAAGCTGGAGGGATACCCGCAGTACTGAAGGAATTGGAAGAAATTATCCATCGGAATGTGCTGACTGTAACTGGAAAAAGCCTAGGAGAGAATTTGAAAGACATAAGAGTGCTGGACAGAGAGGTTATCAAACCAAAAGATAGCCCCGTTCACAAGGAAGGAGGAATTGCAGTACTCAAAGGCTCATTAGCTCCTGAAGGTGCTTTGATCAAACAGTCGGCAGTTGATCCTAAAATGCTGAAGTTTGAAGGCACCGCGAAGGTTTTTGAGTGTGAAGAAGAAGCGCTCAAAGCAATTATGAGCCATGGGATAAACTCTGGAGATGTTGTTGTGATTAGGTATGAAGGGCCTATGGGTGGACCTGGTATGAAGGAGATGTTATGGCCCACAGCGGCCCTGATGGGCACTGGGCTTGGAAGCAGTGTAGCCTTGGTGACCGATGGCAGGTTTTCCGGTGCTACTAGAGGGCCCTGCATAGGACATGTATCGCCAGAAGCTATGGCTTGTGGACCCTTGGCCATCGTTGAGAATGCTGATATAATTCTAATTGACGTACCCAATCGCAGTCTTGACCTGAAAATTCCAGAAGAGAATCTAAGAAAGCGATTGGAGACGTGGAAGCCACCAAAGCCAAAGGTGAAGAAGGGAATCTTGGCTACTTATTCGAAAATTGTGAAGCCAACGCCTAATGGTGCCGGCTTTCTTTTCTAGAGCCTTCGCGCACGCGAATAGTATAAATTCGTATTTAGAGGATTGCGACCCAGGAGTAGCTGGAAAGCCTTCTTCCCGAAAGTGTCTCCTGGCAAACGAATGCATGTAGCACGGGCTCTGTGAGTGAAAATCGGGGTGTGAATCCAGATCTCAGCGCAGATCTTAGAATGTTCCGACTAGCTTTTCTATTTCTTTCTCATCAATAGCCGGCATTATCTTCCGGAACCACTCTGTTGCTTGGTTGTACTTCTCCTGAAGGTCTACCTCATCTTTAACGAAGAAGAGATGCTTAAGTCGCTTGATCGTTTCTGATGGAAATTCGTAGTGTATGTATCTCATCTTGAAGCCCTGGTGGAGAGGGTTGTATCTGATACGTAGGGCTTCGACCAGCGAAGTAAGTGTAACGACACGATATAGATCAACGGCTTCAAGGTGATTATTTCTGTTGATCTCCTTTTGCACGAAGCTGTTGAACATGTCGAAATTTTCTTGTAGTCTGCTCAATCTTTTGTGCACTTTCGCGATGAAAGATTCTCTGTCTAGTGTGGGCGGTTTGACATTTTCTGACTTATTGAAGTAGAACACAGCGTGACCATGAATCTCACGTTCTAGAAACTTGTCTGGACTACTGAGTCTAAAGACAGCAAGATCTATGACCAGATATTCGCTTGCATCCTCCAGTCTATAGAAGGCTTGGAATATCCCTGACTCTGAAGGGTGCATCACACAATATTTATGCTTAATCCGGGACAGTGTGTTCAAAGCCTTCTCGACGGCAAGGAATGACTCATCGACTTTTTTGTCATCTGTAACTAGATAGAGATCTATATCCGACCATTCATCGATGCGGTTGAATGCTGCAGCACCTGCTTCCCAAAAAGCGTGGATGTAATCGAGTGGTTTCAAAGCATCGACAAGTGTTTGAATTATTCTTTCCCGTGTCAACTCCCTTGTGTGCGACATTGAAGCAACTCTGTTGATGGTAGAAAATCAATATCACTCATATTTGCTTTGCGCGGTGCAGATACTACGTACATACAACAACATCTTAGTATGTGCGTAAGCGCACTCCGGCACTCATGCCAAGTCTACGTCCATGAACTCGCAGGTTTGTGTCTGTATCAGCTTGTATGTGGATCACTCATCTGCCGGTGCTCACTTCCGCAACTGATAAATGTATAGTAGTGGGAACATGGTTGTTGGCTGGAAACTCAGAGATGAAGTTTTCGCTTATTAACTCTAGTCCAAATGAAGATCTTGATGTCAGAGAGAGACGAAAAGGGATTGCGTCCTTTCCGCCACTGGGCATCATGTACTTGGCTGCCGTGCTTCGCGAAGAGGGCATGGAAGTTTCTTTGCTGGACCAACCTGCAAGCGGATTGACGATAGAGGAGACAGCCAGATGGGTTGAGAAAGAGAATCCTGATGTTCTGGGTTTTTCAACATTTTCGAGCTCTGGGCGCACGGCAGCTTTGATTAGCCATGAGGTGAAGAAGAAGAATCCTAACATCATCATAGTGTTTGGCAACCATTATGCAACATTTAACCATCAACGAGTCTTAGGAAAATATCCTTCAGTTGATATCATTGTCCGAGGCGAAGGGGAAAAAACTGTTGTCGAGCTGGCGGATTGCCTACAAAGAGAGGACAATCTCCGAAGGGTTTCTGGGATCACTTTCCGACGAAAAGACAGACTAGTCGCCACTCCTGACAGAGCACTCATCAAAGATTTGGATTCTCTCCCGTTTCCAGAGCGCAAATTGATCAACGCAGAGTATCACTGTGCAGTTGCTCAAGCAAATATAGCCTCAAAGAAGTTCACTAGCATTGTCAGTTCCCGTGGGTGTACTTTCCGATGTCGATTCTGCAGTTGTTGCCAGTTTACTCACAATACCTGGAGACCAAGAAGTGTCAAAAGTACGTTAGATGAGCTGCATCTTCTTGCAGGCGAAGGATATAAACAGTTCATCTTTGTGGATGACAGTTTTACATTGAATCAAAGGCGAGTGATCAAACTCTGCAAGTCCATGAGAAGAGAAAAGGTAGATATGGAATGGATCTGCGAAGGGAGAGTTGACAGTTGCTCCAACGAATTACTACGCGAACTCGCTAAAGCCGGCTGCAAAATCATCTACTTCGGCATCGAAAGCGCCAGCCAAAGAATCTTGAACTATTATGGTAAGCAGACAACGCCTCAACAATCCATGAAAGCTGTGAGAAAGGCCCGAAAAGCCGGAATAGATATAATCATGGCATCTTTTATCGTAGGGGCTCCGAATGAAACTAGAGAAGAGATTATGCACACACTTGAGTTTGCAGAGCGAATCCCCATAGATTTGCCACAGTTTAACATATTAGGAGTTCATCCGGGAACCGATCTATGGGACGAACTTGAGACGAGAGGTCTTCTGAAAGAAGGAGAGCATTGGGAGACTGGTGTTGCAGTCTGTCGGATATATCCTGGTGCTGTACCGTTTGAAGAAGTCGAACAGATGGTTCACAGAGCCTTTTACCACTTCATGCGTAGGCCAAGCTTCGTGCTGAAACAGATCGCGAGAACGATGAAGAGTTCCTTCAGGATGAATTGTGCAGTAGCGAATCTGACTAGAATCAACAACATTAGAGAGAACGTGCGAAGTGTAACATAATAATCGAACACAATTCATCTGCACGCGGCTAGAAAGGAGCTTCAGACTCCTACAAGGCTTGGCTTAGTGTGTGCATAAAGGCAGTGCTGTTTTCAAGGGATTCTAGCATTCGTTCTTGCCCTAAAGGTCCTCTTTGGATGAAGCCCTCCTCTCTCAATCAGATGAAAAATGCAACTACATGATAGAGGGCGAAAGAAAACACTGCAGACAACGGCGCAGATAGGATCCAGGCCCATAGAATATTCCTTATTGTTCCCCACCTAACAGCCCTAGTCCCACGTGACAATCCTGCTCCGATCAGAGTTCCATTGGCAACGTGAGTCGAACTTACAGGCATACCCCACGCTGCAGCCGATCCGAGAATTATGGAGCTTGCTAGATCGCCAGAAAGACCTTGGTAAGGTCTTAAGCGAGTAATTTTCTTGGCCATGGTTTTTACTATCCTCCAACCGCCAAATATCACACCCAACGTCAAAGCAGCGTATGAGACTAGAATGGTCCAGAATGGAACGGTAAATTCTGAGATGTGACCGTAATAGAACAATAGCATTGTGATCACTCCCATCACTTTTTGTGCATCGTTTGTTGCATCAGTAACAGAAAACAGAAACGTTGAGACTATTTGCAGTCTTTTGAAGTATTTGTTCATCCTTCCAGCAGAATGCTTTCTAAAAGCCCTAACTATGAATGCCGTAAGAAGGAATGCAAGTATAATAGCAATGAATGGTGATGTGAGCAATGGTATCAACACCTTTCCGATTACGCCCTGAATTTTGATGACCTCGAGACCGCCAGCTGCGGCACCCGCTCCGACCAACGCTCCTACTAATATGTGTGTCTCAGATATGGGCAACGAGTAGATCCAGGAGAATATTACGTCGAAAATCAAGGCGCCCAGCAGAGTTGCTATGATAACTTCACCTGAAGCAAATCCTTCTGCTATTATTCCAGTGCTTATTGTCTTAGCTACGGCGGATCCGAAAACTGTCATACCTATTAAAGAACCAACGGCGGAAAGCGCTATTGCCTGGTTTGACTTCACAGCTTTCGTTGCTATTATACCCGCAGTCGAGTAGGCTGCGTCTGTGAAACCAGTCCAGAACCCAAAAACAAGCGCGAGTCCTAACGCGAAAAGAAGAACTAAACTAAACATGAGATCAAGCATTCTTCATTACTATATCTTGAATAGCCAGACAGACATCCTCACACATGTCTGTTACAGTCTCCAAATATTCGTAGATGTCTTTCATTATCATGATTTTGATTGGATCCTTTTCTTTGAAGAGTTCCACAGTTGCATGGTCAAACAGATCATCAGCCTCATTCTCCAGCTTGTGTACTGCCTTGAATCTTTTTTCTATCTCCTTCTGCCTTATTTTTCTCATGTGTCCCATTGCAGCATTCACTTCTCTCACCTGTTTCACAATCAGATCCGCAAATTTCTTGATTACGCCATCTGGCTTCTTCAACTTGAAAAGGAATATTTTGTTCGCAACAGCATCTATGTAATCCAAAACGTCATCGTATAGGGAAGTCAATTTGGAAATATCTTCGTGATCTATCGGGGTGATGAACGTTTTGTTTAGCTTCTGCACAACATTATGGACTATATCATCCCCCTCATGTTCGAGTGCTCGCATCCTCTTGATCTTCACTTCGAAAGTGTCGTAGTCATCAATCATTACCTTGAACAATTCAGCCGCTTTCAAAACTAATTCTGCTTGGTCCTCCAATAAATCAAAGAACACTTTGTCTTGAGGAATGATCCATTCCTTGAAGCCCATGAGGGTAGTTTTAGGGTGTAGAGCTGATAAATCTTCGCCAAGAAAGTCAGGACAGAGAAAATCCCGCACGCGCGAAGACTGGGACGGATCTGACATTGGAAAAGGTATACTGACGGTGACGTCGCGAAAGATTGCACAGATGATCTTGTGCACTCTGCGTATTTCCTTTTTCAGTCCCCTTTGGCTCTAATCAGTCAGGTTCCTTTGAAGGACAACGTATCGGCGACTGGTTCTCCAACGGTTCTTAACACAAAAGGGCACGTTGGCCCAACCTGCAGTGACATATGGAGCGCCCAAAGTCTTCATCTGAAGCATCGACTCAAGGAGAAGACAGGTCCCGATGCCTCTTCGTCTGACTTTTTCGAGGACAGTTATTGGTCCAAACCACCAACGTTCCCGATGTTTGAAGAATCTGGCCCACCCAACGATTTCTGACTCCAACAACGCAACTAGGTGATAGTGGTGCCCCCCGAAGTCCCACTCCCATCCTTCAGGGAACCACTGGGGATAATTGATTTCCTTAACGAAACGGCGCATTCTGCAGAGAAACTCAGGTTGATAAGATCTGATTATGACCCCCATCTTCTCTATTCTTTGCTGTGCCCTCCTTTGATATTTCGTAGGTTGAAAGTCTTCTAGATTTATCGCAACATCTTCTTCTACGTCGATTTCCTCAAAACCGTTCTCCTTGAAGAACGTCAGCTCCTCCATGTACTTCGCGTCGATTCCGGGAAAGAAATATCGCCCCGAGTATTGACCCACCTTCACTAGCTTTTTCCCTTTAGATTTGAGAAAGGCCAGCGCTTGTTTGAGCAGACGCTTCTGTGTTTCTTTTCGACAATCATTCAGTACGAATAAGCATTTGATGTAGCCACAATCCTTCTCTTCGACTCTACCTGCTCCATCTTTGCCAATTATTCCCTCTCTAGCGACAGCACTTACAAAGCCAACTATTTCATCAACTTTCGTAGTTGCGAAGAGATTTCCTTCCTTCTCAAAGTTTGGATCGTCAAAAATCGTATCTTCAAACTGCTCCACAGTGATTCCATCATAAGCCGAACAGGAGTTCCAGCAGGAAACAACCGGACCAATGTCAGATCTTCTCAGCAGCCGCACCTTGACCATTGTCTGTCGAACTCCTGTCTCTTCCCGAATTTCATTACAGACGTGTTTTGATTTCACTTTAACCCTAACTTCTTGTTCTGTTCTAAAAGCCTGATAGCCTCTTCAAGACGTCTTCTTTGTGTCTTCTCCATTTTTGCGCTTGTAATCCATCCAATGAAGTGCCTTTTGTAGGTGTTGGCTAAACTGGAGAAGTAATGTCGAGCCTTCTCGTTTGCTGCAAGAGCCTCTTCTACGTATGAGGGAATCACAAGTTCTTTTCTGTTCAGAGGAGTCTTGAACCATTCTCCACTATTCTTTGCTTCTCTGATCTTTGCCAACCCTGCCTCGGTCATCTTTCCTTCTTTAATCATTTTTCTGGCCCTCTTCTTATTTGCTTCAGACCATTTGCTTTTGCTCTTTCGAGGTGTAAATTTTCGTACAAACTTCTCATCATCGATTCTCTGTACGATACTGTCTACCCACCCGAAGCAGAGTGCCTCTTCAACCGTATCATCGTAGGAAATTCCAGTCTTACCAGTGTGTCTCTTGTAGTAGATCAACCAGATCTTTCTCTTGACGCCATGATTCTTTCTAAGCCATGCGTGCCATTCGTTTCTGTTTCCTACGTACAGTTTTTCAGTTATTCGTATCAGGCTTCCTCCAATACGCTTTTTACATGCGAATGCTTTTCGCCATATTTAAGAGCACATGTGACTGAGTGGGGACTTTATTCAGCCAGAATATGGATCGAAAAACTGGAAATCGATGCTTCGAGTCCGAATCCGCGCGCGCGGACGTTTTGCTTTCTTGGTTTGCAGAAGACATATGAGAAAGCTTTAGGAGTTGGTATTCTTGATGCAGGTTGAAGTTTTCGTACAGACGAGGGGTTCAGAAGTCTTCAAATGAATGGCTGCACAGTCTTCTGAGAGGGTCAAAACCGAAATCTGACGCTGATCAGATGGAGGATCTTTTGGTCACTAGGGCTTCGAAGAGTGGTCTCTGCGTTGCGTGTAAGGGTTCAAAATCTCTCTGCGGCAAGCCTAGATGTCCGATAATAGTGAAGGCGAAGTTCTTCATGAAAAGCGTTCCATTAATGCAGAGCGAGGAGATTGATGGAGCTTCTCCTCCTAGCGTGTTTGTTGGAAGAATTGGATACCCATATGTTTATGCCGGTCCTCTCGTCCCTCCTGTTCACGAGAACACAAGCGTTTACGATTTACCTGAGCTTTGGTTTGGAAAAACAGTAGATGAGATCGTCGGGTTCCGTTCCATGCTGATCCGCGGGAAACATCGTACACACGTTAGAAGGGTTGAAGAAGCTGGAAAGATCTTGGAAAAGACCCGGGAACTGGCTTTGGCTGTGAAGCCAGTGGATGTGGAGTTGAGGCTGAAGAAGAGACCTCGGGGCGTCCTCACATTGGACACTGATGTGCAACCTTTCGGGCCATCAGCTCCAATTCGTGACCTATATGTAGGTAATGCTCGTTGGGATCATCGTGTAGAGAAGGCATATACCGATACAGATCTGAAGGCTGCTCAAGCAGTCTCAGAACTCTACAGCAAAGGTGTATTCGTAACGAAGATTCAGAGGGCTTTTAGCATAGGCGCCTTTGGCTTGGGGAGGAGTAGAAGACTTGTTCCGACTCGATGGAGCATTACTGCTGTTGATGACATTGTTTCCAAAGAACTGATTGACGAAGTCAAGATGTTTCCGGAGATAGGTGAATACCGAATCTACGAATCCTGCTATCTAGACAACATCTTTGAGGTTCTGATGATTCCTGGGACGTGGAGCTACGAGGCTATGGAGGCATGGTACCCCGGCACGGTTTGGAATCCTATGGGTAGAGGAATCCTCGTCTACTCGTCTTGGGAGGGATATGACGGACGGACGACCTACGCAGAGATAGGAGGATGCTACTATGCTGCCCGGCTTGCCGCCTGCGAAAAACTGGTAAAGGAGCGGCGACAGGCAACGGTCATAGTGCTGCGCGAAGCGCGTCCGGGCTACATTATGCCCGTTGGAGTCTGGCAAGTCAGAGAGAACGTTAGGAATGCTGTTCAGCAAGACCCCCATGTCTTCAACACGTTGAATCAAGCTCTTGAATGGATTGGAAGTCGCTTCAAGATTCCTATGCAGCGGTGGATTATGGAAAGCACCATCTTGAAGGACTCGCTCTTTCAGAGAAGAATAACAGATTTCTGTACTGACAAGTGATCATGGCACAGCTTTTCAACCATTCATAAACCAGCCCGTGCAAAGACGAGATATGAGATTCTTTAATCCCTGTAATCCTTCAGCATTAATTCACCCCTTGTTCTGAATAGCCAAGTTCAGTACCATTGATATGATCCAAGATTTTCCGCTCGACCATTCTCCAAGCCTTGAACGGTTACGTCGAAATTCAGTAGACTGTGCTCATGAGGAAAGAAAAAAGTGGGTCCTGTGCAAATCAGCAGAACAACCATAACTGCTAACAATCCTCCTTCTGAATTGAATTCTGTCGTAAAACGCTGTCAATAACTATATATCTTAAATGCTCCTTGAAAGGAAGCCTAGATCCTGTGCTCAGCTGCAGGACTGCACAACTCGGTAGAACCTCATGTAATGATGGTCAAAGGTTTTTTACACAAAATCGTAAAGCAGGTTTTATGTAGATCTTGCACTTATGAGAGGGGAATGAGGGGAGAAAGGGGGAGAAAGGAGAGAAGAGAAGGGGGAAGGTTTCGGATTAAAATTGGTCTCCCCCAGATTCCCCTCGCAACAAAGCCATGTAAGCAACAACATACTATAAAAATCTTCTATATTTAGAATCCATTTTTTCAGTCAGCTAGATATGCGAAGGTTTCAAAACTGCTACTACAGATATCAACCAATACATAAGAGATCCCCATTCCAAGCATGACAACGTGGGAATAGTAGGACAGTGGAGAAGTGAAAAATTTGATCAGGCTGATGGTTATCTTAATTTCTGCTTGACAAAACATGCATGTGTCTGACAACTTCTTCGTCCAAAACGAGCGCTTCAATTTGTCGTACTTTGATTACGACATGCGTCAGCAATTCTACTCCATCTTTACTGTCCGAGAAGCTTTGCTGATCAACTCTGAGATTAGAGTGAACGCTGATGTCCAAAGCTAGGTCCGTTTATAAAACAGCGAGTCTTGGGATATTTATTCTGAGTTCATAAGCTTAATGGGTCGCTTTTCAGCTGTTAGATCAAAAGAGGCGAATAAACATTGAAAAAGAGGCACTCCGCCTTAGTTTTGCTCATAACCTTTGCGTTGACAATCTCTATTATGACGCCAAGCTTGGCTGTGGACTACTTAATGCCAGACGACTTCAAACAGGAAAGCTGGTCTAAGACCATAGACTATCTGGAATATGTTGATGTCTATGCTGCTTCTCATGGCAAGCCACGACCACCTGCAGGTTCGCATGCCTATCTTTACATGAACTATGTGAATCAGTCTGGGGTTCAGATGTTGTACGCAGGCCTTTCAAACATAACAATGGGTCTCGGAAAGTTAGCGGTAACCTTACCAATTCAGACTTTAATGATGCACTACAAGACTGCAGACCTGAAGAAGGATGTCGTGACCGCGTCTTCATATATAATGCTGCTAGCCTACAACGAGTCAGCGAGAACTGTTCACGAAGGATCACCTGACAAAAACGACACTCTGTACGCATCCTTCAGCATGGGTTTCGACCTTTCATCCTTGATATCAACAGATACGCCGGCCCTGAATAGCAAAACGAAGACCATTCCCATGACACAACCGGATGAAAACACTTGGCGGTGGGGAATGACCTACACGAACCTCACCGCAATATGGTGGCGCATCAACATAGATCCGGATAACGCATCATACCAAAGCATACCGGTTGCAATCAGCGTCTACGAAGAGCTAACTTTCAGCTATGAATTTAAACTTGATCCAACAAACAACACAGCAACAATCGTCAGCAACTACGTCATCGGAAGAATGACTGATCTCTGGGTTGTAGACACATGGTGGTGGATCTTCCCAGTAATAGTGCATTACAACAGCACAGGCTGCTACCGCTTAAACCAGTCACGATATTCAAATGAAACAATCCACGAGTTTCTAGACAGACATGGAATCAGCATGAGCATTGTGCTTTTCCAAGCATCCGCAGGGCTTCACCACACAACCAGCAGCAGCGTAGATGGGCAGAATGTAGCCAATGATGAAATCGTCGTCGGCAACGACGCAATATCAACCTTCGCTGATGATGGCGAAAAGATCTTCGACGTGGATTTTGCAATGAAAAACAATTACACCTTGCATAACTACACATCCGGGACTGCAACAAATTACACCGCCATTCCAAGAACTGCCCAACGAGACGGATTTGCCAGAAACCCCATATTCCACATCCACACGTTCCTGATGAAGTACATCCCTTTGGCACTAGCTCATATGGACAGACCCTTGTATGAACAGGCAAGAAATCATCTACTCAATATGACCTACGCCGACTACTTCTACATAATCTCCTATCCAGTCTATAGCGGATATAGAGTAACACATGATCCAACTTTCATAGCTTACTCAACGATCGCTGAGGAGACAGGTCCACAACCATTTGAAGGACTCATCGGTTTGATATTCCTAGGGGTCATTGTGCTTGCCGTAGTCGGGATAGTTGCACTAGTTGTCAGGCGAAGAAAGAAAGCCCCAGCTTTGAATTTCTGATGACACGCAAAGGCGCTCCGCCTTTTTTTGTGAAGAACAAGCGAAAGCTTAACCCAGATGTAGCGATAACGTTATTTTTCCCTTCTGGAATATCAAGTGGTGGTCAGTGCAATGTCCTACTTCTCTAAGAAGCAACGATTGAAGATCGCCTTGGGAGGAATCTTATCTTTAGTGGGATTCTTAGTCTTAGCTTTGACATATCTTGTCGTTGCGCAGGCCATCGATATTCAGGATTTCATTGAAGACAACGTACTCGTCGCTTTGATGGCTTCAGTCGGGGTTCTTGACATTTTCGGCGGAATTCTTCTTCTCCGTTCACGATGAAAATCTGCCGTCTGCTTCTCACTCCTGACCATCTACTAGCGCACGCGAGGGAGTCCTGCGAAAGACATCTCAGCGTGCGCTCTAGGCGCCCCCTCTATGTCTTTGAGGTTGATCTTGCCGTCGTTGTCCATATCTACGTCAGGGCTCGATCTCTACTTCACGTCTCATATCTGAATCTCTGCTCATGCCATCCTCTCTCGCGAGAAAGGTTGTTCCTGAGGAGGTTTTGAGCGGAGGCTTTAAATAGCTGGCTAGGAATTTGTTTCTACTGGAGAAACAAAATGTCCACAGATCAGAGGGCACGGATACTTGAAGCTATTACACCAGTAGGACGAGGTGTCAGAGAGATGGCCGAAGAATTGAGGTGGGCTCCTTCACACGTCATCAGCCTGATAAAAAAGATGGAAGATGAAGGCCTCATCATGGAGGTGCAGAGTGATGGCGCACGCCATTCCAAACGGGGCAGACCTAAGAAGAAGATGGCATGCACGCCTTTGGGCTTGGACTTCATAAAAACTCACAGGCGACTAATGACGAAACCGCTGAGAGCTGGAAAGGAAGATCTGGAACATGCTGTAGAAGATGCATTGTATGCTAAGCGACTCATTGAAAATGGTCATTCACCATTCGACCTCTTTATGGAGTTGAACGCGATTGCCCGCAATATTAAGATCTCTTCAGAGACTTCTCAGTCTACTTGAAGAAAAGAACATTCCAAACATGATTATAGGAGGCTACGCCTTACCATTTTACGGAAGGATCAGAACAACCGTTGATCTTGACTTAGCCGTACGGATAGAGACAGTAGAAGAGTTCAGAAGTCTATGCAGATGGTTAAGATCAATCAGCTTCAAGCCAGCTGTCTCCTCATTCTTGAACCCTGTCTTTGTCATCTTGGATACAAAGGAGAAGGTGGAGATTGAACTATGGTTAAGACCGGATGGAATCACCTTCGACAGTGAGACTTTGAAAAGAAGAAGAAAGGCCAAACTAAGTCCTGAAGTTGAAGCATGGATAATTTCCCCAGAGGATCTAATCATAAACAAGCTGGCCAGACCTGATCGCGGAGCAACCGACGAACAAGATGTGAAGAGTGTGCTAACCCTCCAAAAAGGCAAACTGGACAGAGAATACCTCAAAGGAAGGGCTGAAGAAGCCGGAGTACTCAAAGTTCTAGAACGGATTGAAGCTTAAGGTAGCAACGTATGAAATATCACTGAGCACAGGTTCGCATCAAGCATAACTTCACAAGCGTTTTATTCTACATGGCGGTTATGCTCTCTAGTTATGGATGTGCGCCATCTGAAGATTAAGGCAGTCCTGTTCGATCTCGGAAACACCTTAGTGAAAGTATGGGTTACTGAGGTAGTGTTTCACAGAGTGCTGTCTTCGCTGGGGATTACCAAGTCCCTTGAAGAAATCAAACCGGCAATTGTGAAGACTGAACTCGATTTTAAAAATCTCGGATACCGTTCCATGTATGGCAAACTTCCCTATGAAGAGTATTGGAGCAAGTGGAACTCGTTCGTCTTGAAGAATCTTGATGTTCCTGAAAACGAAAGGCTTGCTGAAATGATCCAGGCAAAATGGTATGATCACACTGAATGCGAGGCTTATCCTGATGCTCATGAGACCATACACAAACTGAAGCAGACTGGTTTGAAAACTGGACTCGTTTCAACAGGATATGAAGAAGACATACATGCAATATTGGAGAGGTCAGGTCTTAAGCGAGAACTGTTCGAGGTCATAGTCGGCGCAAACACAATAGGGAGAGAGAAACCGCATCCTGCTGTTTTCAGATACGCTCTCAAAAGCTTAGGCGTTAAGTCACAAGAAGCTCTGTTTGTAGGAGATGTCATAGACGCGGATTACAGAGGAGCAGAGAATGTAGGCATGAAAGCCATACTGATACGAAGAAGACGAGTCAATACCAACGAGGTAGATGAGTTGAGAACTATCACAAGCCTTCAGGAAATCTTTGCCTACATGAATTGACAAGCATCTCTTGCAGATAGAAGTCAAGGCCTGTGCGGTACTGGTCAATGTCCTTTCAGGTGGAGACGAGCCGGTATCGCACAAGGTTCCACTTGGAGAAGATCCGTCATGATCGCAAAAGAATATAAGATCAGCATTTTTCTTCTGAGGTATGAAGTTGTTCGCTCAAGAAAGAAAGGAAGATTCTCTAGCATTTGGTGGACAAGCCCTGATAGAAGGTGTGATGATGCGTTCTCGCAACCATTTGGTGATGTGTGTCAGAGAACCGAACAGCGAGATATCGACTTCAACCGAGAAGATAGATTCTCTGACTAAGAGATACAGGATTCTTGGATTACCGTTTCTAAGAGGCATCATCGCATTGTTTGAAACCTTCTATTTTGGTCTCAAAGGAATCTATTTCTCTGCGAATACAGTTCTGGGTGAAGAGGAAGAATTTACTAATAAAGAGTTTGCAGTAGCAGTCGTCACGGCGGTGCTGTTCGCTTCCTTCTTCATTGTTGCGCCTTTACTTCTAACTCAATTGCTAAATCTGAAAGGATTGGTTTTTAACATCGTTGAAGCAGTAGTACGTCTTTCAATGTTTCTTCTTTACCTAACTTTGATAGCCATGTGGAGTGAGTTCAAAAGAGTATTGCAGTATCATGGGGCAGAGCACAAGACAATAAACGCATATGAGGCTGACGTAACATTGAATGTTCCGAACGTGAAGAAATTCTCGAGACTGCATCCTAGATGTGGGACCTCATTCATCTTCATTGTCTTACTCGTAAGCATCGTGTTCTTCTCCATAATGTCGAATCCGGGGTTTGTTGCAAGGCTTGCATACAGACTGCTCCTAATCCCGGTGATTGGAGCCATATCTTACGAGCTTCTGAAACTCAGTGGCAGGTATAGGGGCTCCATAGTCATGAAGATTCTGACAATACCGGGTCTCGCATTTCAGCGGCTAACAACTAGAGAGCCAAGTGATGACATGATTGAAGTTGCAATAAAGGCATTGGAGGAAGCGAAGAGACTGGATGATGCCGGCGGACATGCTTAGTGAATGGAAACTGGCCTTTCCAAAGCGTTATTATTCTTCGGTTTCTCCAAAGCGTCTCGCCACTGCCTGTATGTCTCGCAAGTCGATCTTTCCGTTTTTATAGATGTCGTACCCGTACGCTCTCGGATTATCTACTTCCCATTAACAAAAAGCCGCCTAAGACGTTAGTTAGACCTACAAAGACCCAGACTAATAGGCTTGGGAGAGCATATTCACTCGACAGTATTATCCTATCGATCTGCCCTGTCAAGAAAGCGTATAAGAGAAGAATGGAAAGTAAGGTTCCCGCTACCAACAGTGAAGCGCTGAAAGATGTGCCGATTTTACATGAGACTTGAAGTACATTGAATCGTTCTTCCTCAAGGGCTTTCTCCGCCTTCTTCTGAGCCTCTTTCTCAGGATGAGTAACAGGTTTGCTTGGGCCTGGTACAACGATTTCTTCTTTCTTCTCAGTCATACACTATACCTGCGCACGTTGCTTGTCTATGAAAGCGACGACTACACTGTTAAACTTTGCCAAAGATACGCCGAAACGCGACCTTGGCAGGATACTGGATCTCGTATGCTATTTCGCAAGTTATAAATCAACCTTAGTCCCAAATGTAAAATGATACGGTGTAAAGGGGGCTACTCGGACGGATCAGAATATTTTGAAGTATTTCCTTCCCTTCTCTAGCCCGTCTAAGGATCGCAAGGAACCCTTCACCAAAGAAAGTGAGAGAGCTGCAATCTTCTGTCTAGCTGAGCTTGAAAGGGCAAAGGGTCGTGGAGTCCTCTTGAAGCAATCTATAGAAACGTTGGCTTTCATCACAGAGGTCTTCTACCCCTTTTGGCTCACGAGTCTCGGCAAGGTCAACTTCTTTTTCGACGGATTAAGCACAACCTCACAGAAATTTTCATACCACAGGCTCCCTGATATACAAGGTTTCCTCGACAACATGAAGAAAACCTCTAAAACGCGTCAGGCCTACACCACATTTCTCTCAGACAATCTCAATTACTTCAACATTCCAAGTAGCCAGAAGACCGAAACAATAAGCGGTCTCATGACCGATCACGAAATTCTAGGCGACCTGAAGTCATATCTAACAGAAGCCAAACCCAAGAAGGAATCACCACCCAACGTCGTGACTATTTCACCTACAATTGATGAATCCTCAATCATCAGCACAATGGAGGAACTTCAAGATCAGAAATCCAAACTTACCAAAGATGTTGACGTCCTCTACTCCACTATGAGAGTTCTAGAAGAAACGACCCAAAGCTTTCTGAAGCTGATCCGCAACGAGATAAGAAAAACTAGGGAAGAATTCAAACAGCAGATCGAGGAGCAAGATTCTTCTATCTCAAAATTGATGGATGAAATTCGTGAAGAATACGGCGAACAAGTGACAGAATATTCCAGAGATGCTGAAGACGAATTGGTGATTCTGCAACAAGAAAAGATAAAGCTTGAAAAGACCGAAAACCAGCTGATTCGAGAAGTTGAACAAAGTGAAGCAGAAATCAAGACCTCCGCTATCAACAAAGATCGTGGAAGCGAGCAACGATGGAGAGAGAAGAAAGACGACTTGAAATCACAACTCTCCGAAATCAACGCTGAACTGAAACAAGTCAACAAGAAGATAGAAGATGTCAAGGACGAGAAAAACCGCAAGATCTTCGAATTGAAGTCTGAACGCGACGCCAAGATTAAGGAAGTCAGGAAAGACCTGATGGAAGTCGAGTCTTCAAGAGACGCCAAAATACAGATATATGAAGACGAGATGGAGAAGCTCGAGGAACTAACCTCCAACATGATCTCTAAGATGGACAAGTTGGCCAAGAATCGAGAGAAGACCCTAAACGAGTTCAACGAGCTTGGCATCAGAAGATTTCGAGACGGACCAATACTGATCTATATACCATTTTATTTGGCCGCTTTCCAGTCCAGCTCGGGCACACGCTATGCAACTTTCGCTCCCTCAATGGTAAATACCATAGGGCTATCGGTAAAACTCAAAGGAGCCTTACGCAAACCTAAAGTCAAACAATTGCTTCAATCACGATCACAAGAGATGACCTCATTTTTGAACAAATTCCCTTCACTAATGAATCGAACTGTTGTCTTCAATCGAGAGATGAACGAAGCCTGTTCCCGAGCCAACACACTATCAAAGGATTCACTTGGATCTATCAGAATCGGATTAGAGAACCTCAAAGAAGAAGGCTGGCTGTCAGAAAAAGAATATGAGTCTTTGATCCAAGAACTGCCTTAAATCCATCACAGAAAGATGACACCAATTGGGCGCGAACTGTTGTCACTTCATATCTCGTGAAATGGTGTGAAGCGTTCCAGAAGGATCGAACTCGATCCATACGTTCAGCTCTAGAAGCCTGCAGCAACGAATAGCAACACAACCACACTTTATCACTTCTAAAATCTCAGACCAAGATGTTTCTCAGTCTGGATCGGATTGAAAGACGTTTAGGATTCCCGATATTATGAAGAATAGGCTGATAAGAAGTACAACGTAGCTTGGGAAATACGGTAAGATGGATGAGACAATATCAGCTTCAGCCAACGAAGCAAGCAGTGTCAATAGTGCGCCTACAGCCAGACTTATTCCGCCCACTGCTATTCGAACACGACAAAGACCGAGCATCCGAAGATAATACGTGATCAGTGCCAATGCTGTAACTCCAAGTCCAGAGACCAACGCATCTACGGCATGAACGTCCCCTAAGTAAAGCGGAAAAACCAGGAGAACTATCGACGTTATGAATCCCGAGATGGGAGTCAAAGGGTACAGAGGAGTCTTGAAACGTCTGTCCATGTGAGGCTTTTCATTTCTGAGTTTTAGGAGAGAAAGATTGACGAAGGCAAAGACCAGAAGAGAACTAAAGCTCCCCGCATATGCTAAGAACGCTACAACGCCGGTAGAACTGAAGAGAACCATGAAAAGTGCCCCAACAATAAGGGCTACGTAGGGAGTCCCAAACCGCGGATGTTTCGAAAGCAGAGTTCTAGGTAAATAGCCATCTCTACTCATCCCCTGTGCAATGCTTGACTGGACTGATATCGACGTACTCAAGGCAGAGGAGCCTGCCGCAATCCCTGCGAATGACATCAACAGCCCGCCTGCCGGTCCCATAATTTTCTGCGCCGCTAGACGAAGAAAAGGTGAAGATTCAGACACCTCTTCAGGGGAAACCACTCCAGCAGCTACGCAAGCGAGACCTATGTACAACGGTATAATTATCAACGAAGACAAGAGTATCCCTCTAGGAACGTTTCTCTCTGGGCGTCTTACCATGGTAGCACTGGCCACCAAAGCTCTAACACCGAAGAACATTGGAAAAACGTAGACTGCAGCCGCAAAATCCTTGGGCACATCCTCAGCAATGTTTTGAGGAGAAATCTCCAAAGGAGTCAGCCCATGAAGTATGCCGCTGCTGATGAAAATCGCAAAGATCGCTAGGAACAAGACGACCAAAACACTTCCTACCTGTTTCCTGCCCCTGATATCCAAGACCGTGAAGAACATTATAACAACAGGAGCGATCAACGGGATCCCGCCCAGAATGAGAGTTTCGATCTCCATAGAAACGAACGAGAAGAGATATGCAAGCTGGTAAGTAAGAAACAGTGCAGCAAGTGAGGCTACGAAGATGCTGGCAAGCCATCGGAAACAGCCTGACATGAAGGATAAGTATCCGCTAAAAGCTTTTTTTATGTACGTGTATTCACCTCCCACTGTGGGCATGGCTGCGCTCAGTTCTGAATAGCTAAGCATGATCAGCAGATTGATCAGCCCAGCCAACAAGAGAGCCAGAACTATTCTATGTCCAGACAGGTCATGGTAAGGATAGTCGAACAAAGCGAAGACTTCAAACCCTATGGCTCCGCTCAACCCTATCAATATCGTATTGAGCAGACCGAACTTCCTTTCTGTCGTCAACCTTTAGCTCCTTCAAGTTGTTACTCTATTGATTCATGAACAAGAAACAATCCGCTTGTAATAGATAAAAATCCGAGAACTAGCAAGATCAATAAATTGGAATGAAGAGTCTCCAACGAGACTTGCGGCCAGCCTTGGACGCCGAACAAGTCGAAATAGAGACTGCATGCAAAGGCAAAAAGAAACGTGGCGATCACTGATTGAATTATCCCGATTGAGGCCATGAGGATCTTCTTGGTACGACTCATAGGAAAGACGCCGACCATTCTACTGGATTGTAGCAGATAAATGTTTTAATTGAATCAAAACCTTAGACGGTTCTCAGATCATTTTTCTTGGGTTTCCGCGAATGCTGGAAAGGTGGCTTTGATGTCAACTTGTAAGACACATTTCCCTAGCGGCCTTTCTTGTATTCATGAACCATCTCAGAACGGTCAAATCCTGACAGTTGGTATTCTTTGCTCATTCTTATTGTGTTCGTCGGACAGATCTCTGCACACTGTGCACAGAACATGCAGCGATCGACATAATGCCTGATCTCAGCGTCCAGTCCTTCACCAATCATCTCAATCGCGTCCTACGGACCGAACGTAGCGTACGAGACCACGAAATCTTGACATTTTGTGATTAGACGAAGAAAGTTTCCAGTTTTGCTGCCTTACCTCTCTCCAGTATACTTGCGCATTTTTTTGGGTCAAGTGCTTTGAACTCCAGTCCAAGTGATGCTAATAGTGTCTGAACGCCTTTTGCGATGTTTGGAGCAACAAGGATACCTCGTACTTGACGGTTTGCCCTGCTTTTGATTGCTTCCACATATTTCGCTAGCTGAAGAACGGCTTCGCTTGTAGCTGTCTTGCGCTTGATCTCCACAACCACCAAGTTGCCATCCCTGTCTGTGCCGTACACGTCAACAAAGCCGGGTTCCACCTTCTTTTCGTAGCTTATAGGCTCGAATCCTTCTTCTAAAAAGTCTGGTCTCATTAAGATCGCTTTCTGCATGTCTTCTTCACTTGCATATAAAGAGAATTCCCCAGAATCTTCAAGGCTCCAAGCCGAGAACATGTGAACCTTGTCGAAGAACACTTTGACTGATTCAGCAGGCTTCTGCCTGACTGCGTGAACCTTTAGCAGGCCTCCTGTAATCTGGATGTGAAAGACGCAGCCTGGTGGCTGCCAGTTAACGGGGTCGTAGCCGACTGGTCGATGAATGAGTAGGGAACCGTCCTCTTTAATCATCAGGATGCGTTCTCCTGGCTCCAGCTTTGAATTTGCCCTTCCACGATAGTGCACCCAGCAATTGCCGACAACCAGTATAGTCTTGTGTTGGGATATTGCGCTTCTGAACTCTTTCCTGACTTCTGCGATCTCCGGGTTGGATAGAATGACGAAGGGCTTGGTTCTGGACAAGGATGTTCACCGATATTCTTAGAAGTCTTTGAGACATAAAAATCCTGAAGGATTATCATTTGGATGAATGGGAGAAGAAGCGGGACGTGATGCGGAGATATGATTCAAGTGCGAACGTTTATGACGATTGCTACTCTGAAGAGCAGAATGCAAAGATCGACGCTGCTATGAAGCGTCTAAACATGCAAAAGGGATTTCGGCTCTTGGATCTAGGTTGTGGAACGGGAATGTCATTCTGCCATGTGTCAAATAAAGCCGGCGCCATCGTGGGTTTGGACATTTCAAGAAAGATGTTGGTGCACGCCAGAAAGCGAACCGAAGTGTACCATGGAGTTGAGTTGGTTTTGGCTGATGCGGACAATACACCTTTCAAGAATAACGTCTTTGACTTGCTTCTAGCTGTTACGTTGATTCAAAACGCGCCCAATCCATTAAGGACTCTTAAAGAGGCAGGACGTGTTCTGAAGACGGCGGCCCCTCTTGTCGTTACAGGATTGAAGAAGAAGTTTTCCAGAGCAGCCTTCGAGAAATTATTGCATAATGCTGGTCTTGAAGTCATCATTTTGAAGAGTGACCGCTTAAAATGCTATGTTGCTGTCTGCACCAATAGCACGCGCAACACCTTGAGCTTGAAAAGCAAAGGATAATTATAGCAATCCTAACACAGCTTCTTGAAGAGCAAATTCTAAAAGATACTGCCGACATTCATCCTAATAAGAAGATCAAAGGCTTGAAATGTCCTGTAGCGCTTTCCAAACCTTGTTTTCCTAGAAATGCCTCAAGTCCAAGATTAAACTATATATGAAAGTAGAATACTAGTCCATACTTCACGTGTGCTGCACAAAAGATTGAATCAAGTGGAGCGGCGTAACGATGCCTTTGAGAACGGTGAAGAAAGACACAGCAGAAAAATTGACATTAGAATGGATTCTACATGTCAGAAACTACCGTTTAACCGTGGATAGAAAACTGTGTGTCGGATGCCAGATCTGCACTCTCGCCTGTCCAAAAGAAGCCATCACGCTTGAAAAGCAGCCAAAAGACCCTGAAGAGAAAGCTCAGCACGCACAAATCAACATAGACCTGGAAAAGTGCAACTTCTGCGCGATATGCGACATAATCTGTCCATACGGAGCGGTAAAAGTAACAGTGAACGGAGAGCACGTTCTATCAGTTCTCGAAAAAGAAAGCTTTCCCCAGCTGATCCGTGACATCCAAGTTGATCCAAGCAAATATCCTGCACGAAAAATTGAATGTGAAGAAGCATGTCCCCTAGATCTGATATCAGTGACGAGGCTGACAACTGACGGAGAAGTTGTGGAAGACATGGATTCGCTCTCTGAAGAAGAGAAAGACAATCTTCAGGTCAAGATCAACATCGATGAAGAACACTGCCCAGCCTGCAGAGTCTGCGAATTCAAATGTCCCGATGGCGTCATCCAAGTCAAAAAAATCTTCCATGGAAAGCTGGTCATCCATCAAGAAAAATGCCCAGACGGCTGCACAGACTGCCTAGATGTCTGCCCCATAACAGACGCCCTCTCTCTCCTAGAAACCGATGGCAAAGTGTATGTGAACGAGATGTTCTGCGTCTACTGTGGAGCCTGCAAAGCGGTTTGCCCTGTTGAAGAGGCTATGGATCTCCAACGAGGCTGGGTCAGGCATACACCGGTTGCCTCCGGGGCGTGGAACAAGGCTCTAGAAAAGATAGCTTCACCCGTTGAGATAACAAAAGAGTTGAAGGCGAAAGGTTCCCAGAAAGCAAAGGAATCTGTTGAGAAACGATTGGGATGGAGGGCAACATAGTTGACTCAAGAAACAGTGCAGGAAGAAACGCCTCAAACATTTGAAAAGCCAAGGATAGGAGTCTTCATCTGTCACTGCGGTTTGAACATAGCCGGCGTGATAGACATAAAGGAGCTTGTAGAATTCGTCAAAACCTTACCAGACGTCGTCTACGTGAAAGACAACCGGTATACCTGCGCTGATCCTGGGCAGGAAGAGATCAGAAAAGGAATAGAGGAGCACAACCTCAACCGCGTTATTGTAGCCGCCTGTTCACCTCGAATGCATGAACCTACATTCCGACGAACCGTCTCTGAGGCTGGTTTAAACCCATTCCTATTCGAAATGGCCAACATAAGGGAGTTCTCCTCTTGGTGTCACCCTAGTACCCCTGAAGAGGCCACAGAAAAAGCTAAAGACCTGATAAGGATGGCTATCGCGAAAGCCCGGCTGCTAAGGTCGCTGGAAACCATGGAGGTTCCAGTAACCAACAAAGCATTAGTTGTAGGTGGCGGAATAGCCGGGATGAACGCGGCCTTGGACTTGGCTGAAATGGGCTTCAAAGTGTACTTGCTTGAAAAGGGCGAGAGTATAGGAGGCCACATGGCACAGCTTGACAAGACTTTTCCAACGCTTGACTGCTCGATCTGCATTGAAGGTCCAAAAATGGTCGATGTCGGCCGACATCCCAACATTGAAACAATCTCCTTCTCTGACCTACTAAGCGTCAGCGGTTTCATAGGTAACTTCAAGGTCAAGATTCGAAAGAATCCACGATATGTGATTGCTGACAACTGCACAGGCTGCGGCGAGTGTAGAGACGTCTGTCCCATTGAATACCCCAACGAATGGGATATGAGCTTAGGCGTTAGAAAAGCCATATCCGTCCCGTTCGACCAAGCGGTTCCACTTATTTACACTTTAGACAAGGATTACTGCATCGAATGCTACAAATGTGTGGATGCCTGTGGGGCAAGACAGGCCATAAACCTTGAGCAAGAACCAGAAGAGATCGAACTCGACGTAGGAGCAATAGTTGTAGCAACAGGCTACGACATCTACCTGCCATACGACGACCCGCTATATGGTTATGGTAAATACCTTAACGTGATAACATCCCTGGAGTTTGAAAGACTCATACTTGCTGCCGGTCCGACTGCAGGCAACGTTGTCAGGGCATCTGATGGGAAGAGACCCCACAGCGTCGCTTTCATCCAATGTGTCGGATCACGGGACACGAACAAATATCCGTACTGCTCAAACTTCTGCTGCATGTACACTTTGAAACACGTTGTTCAACTGAAGGAGAAGTACAAGGACGACGTTGAAGTCTACGTCTTCTACATGGACATGCGGAGCAACTTCAAAGGATATGAAGAGTTCTATGAACGAGCACGGCAACTCGGGGCAAATTTCGTACGTGGAAGAGTAAGCCGAATCTTCGAAGAATCTGAAACAAAAGACCTGATTATCCATGCCGAGGACATGACTCTCGGTCAACCGATCGAGCTGAAAGCTGAAATGGTCGTCTTAGCCACAGCAGCCATACGCAAGGAAGGCACAGATAAAGTCGCCCGAATACTCAGCCTAACCAGAGGCGCAGACGGCTTCTTCATGGAAAGCCATCCCAAACTCAAACCCATAGACGCCCCGACCGACGGGATTTTCCTAGCAGGCGCATGCCAAGGATTGAAGGATATACCATACAGCGTATCCCAAGGAAGCGGGGCAGCCGGCAGAGCCGCAACTGTGCTATCCAAACAGACTTGGAAGATCGAACCCATAATAGCCGTTGTAGATCCCGACAAGTGCAGGAACGTCAAAGTGAAGTGTGCCATTTGCACGGAGAAGTGTCCCTACGGAGCCATACACGCCGAGGAAGGAGAACCGGCCAAGGTTACCGCAGCCATGTGCCATGGTTGTGGAACATGCGTAGCAGAGTGCCCCTCCGATGCCATAACTCAGATGCACTTCACAGATGCTCAAATATTCGCCCAGATCAGAACTGCCCTTGACACGAATCCTGAAGGCAAGATCTTGGCGTTTCTGTGTAACTGGTGCAGCTATGCTGGTGCAGATCTCGCAGGAACCAGCAGATTCGAGTATCCTCCAGTCATAAGGCCGATAAGAGTAATGTGTTCAGGACGGGTAGATCGAGATTTCATTCTTGAAGCCTTTAGACGTGGCGCAGGCATGGTCTTGGTAGGTGCTTGCCATCTTCCGTATGACTGCCACTACATCAGTGGAAACTACAAGATGAAGGCTCGAATGGACGCCTTGGCCCCTATGCTTCAGAAGCTGGGACTGAGTCCGGAAAGATTGAGGGTAGAATACGTCTCCGCGGCTGAGGGTGTGAAGTTTGCACAAGTAGTCGAAGATATGACTGAGCAGATGAATTCTCTAGGTGAGGACAAGATCAAGGCCGAAAACGATAAGCTGCGCCCTATTCTGGAAAAAATGCTGAAGAGAAAAGGGATAATCTAGTTTCTCCGACCGGACGACTGCGCAGAGTTCTCCTCTGATGCAAACACAGTCTCAAATCCTCAAAAATTGATTCAAGAAGCAGCGTCAAGTGGAAGCGACTAAGTCACATGCAGAACGAGTCCGAAAAAAAGAAGTGGGTGATTAGAAGCCGTTCTGATCTTCTATTTCTGTTTCTTGCCCTTCTTCTTGCCTTTTTTCTTGCTTTTTGCCATTGTGCTTGCTCCCTTTGAGCGGTTACCCATATCGTTGCTTTTCAGGATTTCCGTATGGAATCGTAGACGTATATATGCATTATATTGAAAAAAAACAGGTAGAGGTGCCTTTTATCTGGAAAATCTGTCTCTAGGCTACCGTTTTCTCGATTTATATACCAGAAAGAGGAATGAACAGGATCAGATGTTACACGCCCTAGAAGGAAGCTGGCCCATACTTCATGATCATTCTTAAACTGACAAGAATCAGCACTACTCCAAAGATTCTGCGCAGTCCTATGCCCGAAATTCTTTTCGAGGTGTAGGCACCCAGTTGAGCACCAAATATCGTACCAAGAACAAGCAACAGTGCATAGGTGAGATCGACGTTGTTTAGTCTGAAGTGCTCTACGAGACCTGATGTGGAGGTGAATACCATCGTGAACATGGATGTTGCCACCGTGATATGCATCGACATTTTCAGCGCAAGCGCCATTATGGGCACCATTACGGAGCCTCCGCCAATGCCTAATAGACCAGAGGATATCCCTGCAAAAAACGCTAAGGCCACACCCTGAGAAAACTTGTTTTTTGCCCTCAACAATGAATCCTCCGAGTCTATGGTTTCTTCATTCTTTTCTCCAGCGAGACGTTGTCTTCGTGAAAAGTTCAGCTTGAAGATCATACGAAAAGCTACGAAGAATAGGAATATTGCGAAGATCAAGCCTAGCAGGCGCTCTTCTATGATGGAAGTAAGATATGCGCCCACAAGAGATCCTGGAACAGTGGTCAAAGCTAGGAGTAGACCAGTTTTGTAGTATATTCGATTCTGTCTTGAGTAGTTCAGGGTAGCCGCCAGTGAAGTGAAGACTATAGTTGCCAGACTTGTTCCCACAGCGTGGGACGGAGAAAAGCCATAGAACAGAGCCAAAAGCGGCACAATAAATACACCGCCGCCGACCCCAACCATGGAAGCAACAGTTCCAATTAGAAATCCTAGTACAGGTAATAAAAATTCTATCATAAGCATTGCCCCCATATTGGTCCTTTCGAACGCTTTTTCAAGCCATCTCTGAACGGTCGGGAATCACTCTTTGAAAACGTTCGCATATTAAAGCTTTGAGATGAAAGATTAGCTGTGACTTATGAACCAGATTGACCTGATTGTGCGCGTGTTTGAGCGGATAGCGAAACAGATTGAGTTGGCTGGAACTTGAAGAGGCAGCCATTGAGTTAAGCTTCTAGAGTTTGGCGTGAGCGAAATGAAGTTCGCAATCAATTTTGATTTCAAGATTGAGGTTTTACACCGTGCTTGTCGTAAGTGAGCCTTTTCTTAACTAAGTCTTCAACTTCTTCAAGGAACTGTTCGTCTTTCTCCAGATTCAGAAATTGAGGGCATGATTCTTCGAAACCTTCTGGCATCTCGATTCTAATTGAGATGAAAGGCTTTCCCATGGCCATTTCAAATTCCCTCTTCTCCTCGTCATATGTTCTTTCACGTTTCGGCTTTCTTGATCTGAACCATTTCATGATTCTTTCCAAGCTTATCACGCACCTATCAATCCAAACCTTAGAATGAGATAAAGACCTGAGAAACCTAACTGAACTATCGATGTCAGCAAACCTACTTTTGCGAAATCGCCGAATGTTACAGCGATTCCTTCGCGTTTGAGAGCACCAATAGCCATTACGCACACTGAGCCGCTGAATGGTGTTGTTGCACCCCCAAGATTCGTCCCAAGAATAAGCGCTGACCATATAGCAGAAGAGCTCAGCCCTGAAATGACCTGTGAGCTAGTGATCGGCGCGAATGTTAACGCGACTGCAGTGTTGCTTACAAGCATGCTTGCAATTCCGGTGAACCATAGAGTTATGAGAGTTGCGCTAAATGAGCTCCCTCCAGCTATTTGGAAAAGCCACGCTGATATATCGTTAAGGACTTGAGTCTTTTCTAGACCGCCCACAATGAACATGAAGCCTGCAATGAAGAATACTGTCTCCCAATCTAACTCTCTGAAGATCTCCGCTGGATCCAGTTTACTGACGATCAATGCTAGAATAGCGCAGCCTAAGGCTACGCCCTCTGGTCCGACTCCGAAGTTCTCCAACGTCAGAAAAAGGAAAACCAAGAGGAAGAGGATGAATGCAGACTTGTAAAAGAGCGCCTTGTCTGTAATGCTCTTCAGCGGTTTGTAATCAGGCAGTGTCTTTCTCTTCCCAAGCCTCGGCTTAAAAAGTGTGTAAAGTATCAAAATCGTCAACCCCCACAACAATATTTCGCATAACGTTAAGTAACTGACAAAATCTGTGAAGCTGATGTTTGCTTCCAACCCAATAATCATGTTGCTCACCGATCCTATTAGTGTGCTGATTCCACCTAGGTTTATCATCATAGTGGCAGACAGAAAGTATGGTATCGGGTCGTACTTCAAAAGCCTAGTTATCGTCACAGTAGCTGCAGCCATAAGCAGCATAGCCATCGGATCGCTGAGAAACATCGAGACAACAGCCGAAACTATACAGGTGAAAACAAAAAGTTTTGCAGGGCTTCCACCGGAGAATTTTACGGCATACAATGCCAAAACACGGAACAAACCGCTCCTCTTAGCAATTTCAACAACAATCATCGTACCGATCAGAAGTGCAAGAAGCTTCACATCCACAAAGCCTAAAGCTTCTTCATAACTGAACACTTCGTATTGAATTCCAAACCATGCAGTCAACAACGCTCCACTCAGGGCAGCAACCGACAAAGAAGTAAGTTCAGTTGCCGAAATGAGAACTGTCAGAAGATAAATCAGTATGAAGATTACTACAGTTACATCCATCTACTTCACTGTTCTTCATTTTTCTCAATCATCAAGACGAGGCGATCAGCCAACAACTCAGCCTTCTGCTCGACTATTCTGTATAAAATCCGACCAATATCATAAATGAACAAAATTATCAAGCCGAGAGCAATGTAGGTAACGGCTAAGTTCACAAAATCTCCACTTACAGTGGACAAAACCGGAGAAACAGCCGTAACCACCAGTACAATAACTATTATGTAAATGAAGTCTCTTGCAGCTCTCTTCGGAGACCTTTCCTCCTTTACACCAAGCCTCCTGACAACAAAGTCTGCTAGGATATCGCCTAACACCAAAGCATCCGATAAAGCACGTATCAAAAAGATAGCCATAACAACCGTCGCAACAATCAGTACTAGGAAATCCGCGTTGATATCAAGACCTGGAACAACAACGGTGTCAACAGTTGGGGGCACAAAAGCACCTATTATCCAAAAGATGACAGCCATCACCAAATTCATAACAATCCTAGGGAATCTACGTCGAATCTCTTCGTCTTTTGCCTTCATGCTAACCCCTTCATCTCTCTGGCAATATAAACAAATTTAAGTCCAATAACCCGGGCAACCATATTAAAACCATTCGACGGAAGACCGCACCCAGCTGCAGGAAAGCATTGCGGCCTGACAAAAATTGTCTTGAATGGCACCTTGGTAGCGACCTGTGGCAAGTTGCATATTCCTGATGAACCTGAGCGTTTTGATTATCCTGTAGCAGAAATTAAAATAAGCACCTTCATTCCATGGTTCATAAGGGGGTAAGAGAATGGCAGAATCGATGCCACTATTGATTGCAGCCCAGATAAGAAGGAAGTGTCTGAAGAAACTCAAAGAGGCGAAGGCTTACTGTCCTGGAACTGCCGTAACTATGGACCAGCTGAAACTCGATTGGTTAGAAAAGAGACATCTTAAAATCCTCATCAAGAAGAAGAAGGTAGTAGAAACCGGTGACGGTCGCTATTACGTTGAGGGCCAAGATAAAAACCACTGCTAATCAGGAATGAAGGGTTCTGTTGGCTGAAGGGGCAGGTATCTTATCGAGAAAAAAAACGGTCAAGAAAACACTAAGGAACCTAAAGGGAACCGCGGAGGAAACTTCAAAACACGACGAGAACTTGATATCGGCACACTTCAAAATCCAATGGCGAAGAGTTCCTTCATAGACACCGTATTTTAGGACAAGTAGAACGCATAGATTACCTAAATAAAGCTGAAAAGAGCTTGAAAAATAACGTGGACTTTTTTCTATGGTGAACATCCACAGCTAGACACTGCAAAATCCACAATTCCAAGAAACTATGGATACGTAAATGAATGTACGGCGAAAAATTCTGATCCCTGCAAAGAATTTTACAACATCGAATTTCGCAAAACTATGGACGACACCATATGGTCTGTATTGCCCGCGGCGCCGATCAATACGCGCAAGGCTCTTTAAAACTCTATTTCGTTCTCATTTTTCAGGGTTACAAACCATCCGCCTAAAACTTGGTTGTGATGTCCAATGATTTGCTCTGCTGTCAGATTGGAAGAGTCCCAGGTACTGTGTGCGTCTTTCACTAAGACCACGTCGTATCCCAAGCTGTATGCTCGACGGCAGGCTGTATCTATACAATACTCCGTTTGTAGACCTGCAATGACCAGCTTCTCTATTCCTTTGGATTTGAGTCTTTGGTACAAGGTTGTTTTGCGAAAGGCGTCAGGAGTCTCTTTCTCGATCACTACATCTCCTTCATTTGGAACAATGGTGGGATGGATTTCCCATCCTGGAGTCCCGATTTCGTCTGGGTCTCTGATTTCTACTCCACTTTTCCAACCCTATGCTTCGTTTGTCCCATACATTAACGCCGCAATCGTTCTCACTTTAGGCTACAACACCGCAAGTGCCATCGGCAACATTATTTATCACAGTATGAGGGAAGTGGCAGACCACTCTCAAGCTTCTGCTCTTAGGACGATTTCAAAGATAGGTGGAGTCGCTGTTCTCCTTTCGCTATTGACTTCTGTATTCGGGATAAATCCTTCAGCTGCTTTGACTTTGGGGTCTTTCTCTGGATTAGTAATAGGTTTTGCAACCCAAACTGTTTTGACGCACGCAGCTGCGGGGATATTTCTCGTCATCTCAAGACCTTTCAAACATGGTGACCTAGTCACGCTGTCTGGTCAAACAGGATTCGTGAAAGAAATAAGACTGATGCACACGATCTTACGAGCAGAGGATGGAAAAAAGGAGATACTTATACCAAGTGGAAGCATAGTTGGAGCAACAATAATCAAGGGTCTTGAAGTACATGGGCAAGAAGGTGACGTTAATAGGTGATGCAAAAGCACTCTGCTTTCGATGGTGATGAAAAGAGGATCGCCTATATAGGAACCTATCCACCGCGAGAGTGTGGTATAGCGAATTTTACCAAGGATCTGATAAACGCCACAGAACAGTTTCAAGAGATTAGGCCATCAATTGTTATAGCCCTAAATGAGGAGGGAGGTGCCTACAACTACGATAGGAGAGTTAAGTTTCAGATTGAACGAGACTCTATTGACGATTACATCCAAGCCGCCGACTACGTCAATCTATCCGAAGCTAATATAGTAAATCTCCAACACGAGTTCGGCCTCTTTGGAGGAAGGTGGGGAGAATACATCAACTCATTTCTAGAGAAGCTCAAAAAACCAGTAGTAACAACACTTCACACAATTTTGCCAAACTTCGAATCAACTGCTCAAGAAGTTTTTCACGGTATCACCAACCATACTGATGCATTCGTGGTTATGACAAGAACGGCTTTGCGCCTACTAAAAAATCACAAGATTGGACAGCACAAACTCAATGTCATCCCACATGGTTGTCCTGACGTTTCATTTGTTGCCACCAAAAGACCTAAAGCTTCTCTCGGGTTGAAAGGAAGGATAGTGCTTTCCACATTTGGTTTGATTAACCGAGGCAAGGGTATTCATCACGCCATCCGAGCGCTTCCCTTCATAGTTGAGAAAGAGCCAAGAATTCTCTATCTTATAATTGGGGAAACTCATCCGGAGGTTAGGAGGATTGAGGGTGAGCGCTATCGGAAGAGGCTGATAAGATTAGTTGACAAACTCAAATTGAGGAAACATGTGAGATTCCACAATCGCTTTCTCTCCAAGCGAGAACTGATTAGGTATCTCCAAGCAACAGATATCTATATTACTCCATACATTGATCGAAATCAAGTTAGCAGTGGAACACTCGTCTATGCTTTGGGAACAGGAAAATCCATTATATCCACCCGATATCTTCACGCTGAAGAGGCTTTGGCAGATGGAAGAGGACTATTGTGCAAATTCAGGAATCCTGTCTCGATCGCTGAATGTATAAACAGACTTCTGGAAGATCAAGAACAAAGGTTCAGGTTCGCAAGGAAAGCATATGATTACAGTAGAGGCTTCACTTGGTCAAAAGTCGCAGAAGAATATGTCAGGTTGTTCAATCGTCTCCTCAAAGATTAAGAGGTGATAGACATTAGACCGCCTGTCAAACTGGATTATCTCAAAGCCCTGACTGATGATACTGGAATCATTCAGCACACCAAATACTCCATTCCAAACCGAAGTGAG
>CAYGAG010000004.1:17754-41218 GCA_964347765.1 uncultured Candidatus Bathyarchaeia archaeon | reverse complement strand
CGACTGACTGACAAAACTGGCATACTCCAGCACGCAGTTCACGCAGTTCCCCGGTACGATCACGGTTATACAACAGATGATAACGCCCGCGCTCTCGTAGCATGCATAAAATATCTTCAAGTCAATGATGACAAAGAGGTGAAGAAGCTGGCCAATACGTATCTGAGCTTCTTATTTCACATGCAACGACCAGACGGCAGATTTCAGAATCTATTGAGTTACGATCGCAGGTTTCTTGATGATGCAGGGTCGGAAGACTGTATGGGGCGTTCTCTCTGGGCCTGCGGATGCGCAACTTCAACTCATCTTTCCGAAGGCATTAGGACCACATCGAAGGAGATCTTTGACAGAGGATTTTCTCATGCATCGAACTTTGAGAGTTTAAGAGCTAAAGCCTTTGCAATTCTTGGTCTTTGCTCCTATTATGAGGCCTTCCCAGATGACCGGAATCTTGCCAGAAATATAGTATTATTGACCAATCAGTTGACAGACTATTATCGAGTCGAGGCTTACTCTGAATGGTGTTGGTTCGAGCCCTATCTCACATACGCCAATAGCCGTCTGCCACAAGCCCTCTTTAAAGCTTACAGAGCTGTAGGACACGAAAAATATGTCCGGATCGCGAAGAAATCCTTCGACTTTCTCATTGAAACTCAGATAATTGATGGGAAGTTCGTCCCGATTGGAAACAAAGGATGGTACAAGAAGGGTGATGAGAGAGCTTTTTATGATCAGCAACCAATTGAGGCATCATGTATGGTAGAGGCAGCCTTGACAGCATTCTACATTACTGATGAGGAGAAGTATAAAAGACTAGCACACCTTGCCTTTGAATGGTTTTTGGGAAAGAATACTCAAAATGTCGTTGTCTATGATACTGTCACAGGCGCTTGCCATGACGGTATTACTCCTGAAGGGTTAAATCTGAATCAAGGAGCTGAAGCTACAATATCTTATCTCCTAGCTCGCTTGGAATTGGAAAACTTAGGGAGGAGAGAGCTCTTCAGAAGGCCAAAGCCAAACATTTAGCCATATGTACAATTATATAGGAAGAAGTCAGAGAATCATCTAGGTGACTTGCGAAAGTTGAAGACTCAAGATCTAATGATAGAAAACGTCATAACAACAAATGAAAAGACAACAGTCGAAGATGCCATAAAAATGCTTTTCAAGAAACATGTCGGAGCACTCATAATAACTGAGGATGATAGGAAGTGTAAAGGAATATTCACTGAACGAGATGCCCTCAGATGTGTTGCCCGAAAAGTTCCATTGAACACAAAGTTGATGAATGTCATGTCAAAAAACGTTATTACAGTAAGAGAAAATGCCTCATTTGCAGAGGCTAAGAATCTGATGGTTTTACATGGCATAAGACATCTTCCAGTAGTAGATACAAAGGGACATTTGAGGGGAATGTTGACGTTAAGGAACCTTCTGGATGAACTTGTCGGGATATCGACGGTCAAGAGCTAGGAAGACAAGGATGTACACAATTGAGCTTCTAAATACATAGTCTCATTTCATAAGTTAAAAACTCATAAGAGTCCAAGATGAACATAAGGAAGATCCATGATGGAGAGATACAAAGGGAACCCTATTCTCAAACCATTACGGGAACATGCGTGGGAGGCGCGTGCGGTTTTCAACGCTGCAGCACTTAATGTCGGTGGGCGAGTTCACATTCTTTACCGTGCTGTTGGCAATGACGGGGTTTCTCGACTTGGATATGCCTCTTCACTAGACGGTTATCATGTCGAGGCACGGCTACCGCATCCCGTTTTTGAGCCAGCAAACTCCACCGAGAGATTCGGTTGTGAGGACCCTCGCCTAACCTTGCATAGTAAACACTGCACCATGGCGTATACTGCACTACGTGACAATGTTTCCAACGCTCATCAGATAGCCTTGACATCTATTGCAATTGATAATCTTATCAACAAGCAGTGGATTTGGGAAGAAAGATGGACACCTTTTCCAGGTGTTCGAAATAAGGATGCTGCCATTCTTCCTCGCAAAATTCGTGGGTGCAATGTTCTTTTTCATCGTATTGATCCAGATATTTGCATTGCATACTCAGACGATCTCCGGTATTGGTCAGGTGTAAAGGCAATAGCGGCTCCTAGATTGGGAAATTGGGATTGTCTAAAAATAGGTGCTGCGGGTCCGCCCATAGAGATAAGCGAAGGATGGCTGTTCATCTATCACGGTGTAGACTTTGAGAAAGTGTACCGACTAGGAGTTCTTCTTCTTGACAAAGATGACCCTGAAAAGATTCTCTACCGCTCGGAAAAACCCATTTTAGAGCCTAGTACTGACTATGAGCGTTTTGGCAGGGTACCCAATGTTGTCTTCAGTTGCGGAGCCATCTTGATGGACGATCAAATCCTTGTCTATTACGGGGGTGCTGACACAGTCGTGTGCGTAACCTCATATGGCTTGAGTGAGCTGATACCTTAGCACGTGCTCACACACGAAAGCTCGTTTCTGAAAAAGTCCAGTCGCCCATTCCAGCTCACAAAGGTGACCTTTCAACTTCGTGAATATGTCAATAACCAGTTGAAAACGAATACAGTGTTATGAAGTGCTATAGGAGGAAGGCTAATAAGATCATTCGACAAATCCAAACGATTCACTGCCCGCCATCAATGGCTTGATACGAGCGTGTCAAAGGATGTTTTTATAGGAGCTTAGGTATTCTTGATGAGGTGACTGTTCTTGTCAGCAACGCCGAAATTTGAGATATACAAGGATACTGCTGGAAAATTCAGATGGAGACTGAAAGCTCCGAACAGTGAGATCATAGCCTCTGGCGAATCCTACGAGTCAAGAGAAAGCTGCAGGAAAGGAATACAATCCGTCAAAACTAATGCTCCAAAAGCCGAAATAGCCGAAATGACATAGCTACAAGGATTATCTATCCCATCAGGCCATCATGCCCCTTTTTTGACCCCTAGCAATCATAATAACACACGCTTAGTCGAGAGTGAAGTGAAGAATGGAATACAATATTGGTGATCCTGTTCATTGCCCAGAATGTGGCAGCGTAAGAGGTAAAATTATCTGGAAAAGTGCAGACGGAGAGACTATTGGCATAAAGTGTCCAGGATCAGGACGCCGCCACAGAAGAAGATCCGTGATCTTGGTGAATCTAAAAAGATTGTATCGGTTCAAACCCCAAGACATCCTGACATCGCGTGCGAACTCAAAATCGAAAGTGAAAAAGTAGTAAGTTGAGGTTCTTCGACTTGTCCATAGAATTGACAGATTTTGAAAGAGAGGTGTACGAATTCATCAAAAAGCATGGAGAGTTATTGACGACAAATATCCCTTCTAGAATGATAGGCGCCATTCCTAACTTAAAGAACAGAGGGCTGATTGAGGTCTACAAGAGAGTCACAGGCAGATGGACATCGAAGAAAAGAAAGTTCGTGAAAGCAATCCCTTCTTAGGACGGTTTTCAAGAGACTGTAGGGTACGAAACCTGTAAGTAGGAACACTCTCAGAAAAAGAAGAAGCAAAATGGAAATAGTAGCCGACATTCTAAAGAAATCTAAAAATCCAGCAAAAAAGACGCATATCATGTACGAATGCGATCTGAACTTTAGCCAATTGAAGCGTTACTTAGGTTTCCTGAGAAAGAGAGCATTGATTCGAAGGAAGAAGAATAATGGAGTAGCAAGTTATCAAACAACGGAAAACGGACGAAATTTCCTGAAGAAAATACTCCGACATTGCCAAGGCGCTCTTTTCGCCACATCGTGATCGTCAAGAGGAGATGTAACGTGCACGCATGTGTTAAGTCATTGATTGTTTGCACGCCTGTCAACAATCAGTGAAAAAGCAAGTCGATCGGACCACTTATATGGAATGAAATGTCTCTAGCTGGTGAAGTGGATAAAGGATAAGAGGAAACTTGGGAGTTCTGTGATGCTTTTTTTGCTTCTTTTGTTTTGAAATCCTCTTGTAACATAAGTGAGGTGATATTATGCCTTCGCACGGTGCACTATCAAAAGCAGGAAAGGTTCGATCTATAACTCCGACAGTCGAGTCAAAAGAGAATCGTTCGCCATGTCCACGAGTCAACAATCGTAGATTCTACAATAGGCGCATTATATTGGGTAGAAACAAAAGCCGTTACAGGTCTCGTAGAAGACGCCGTTGAAACATGGAACCACCAATTTCGGGATTTTCTTTCTAGATTTACTTTGTTCATTTTCAACCCAGGGACTACTTGTTACGTTGAAATGGGCGCCTCACGCGCTCCTTCTTCCCGATGGCATAGAATGTTTGTCAGGTGTTGATGTGATTTTGGAGAAAATGTCACTCTGCAGCATTATGAGACATGTCTTTTTTTGTCCAGTTTTGTCGTTTTTCCCATGAAAATCAGGGAAATTGAAAGAGTTTGTTCAATTTTGAGGAGTTTCTCTAATGAAGAATTCCAATAAACGGAATGAAGGGTTTTGAGTGAATAGCTTGGAAGAGTTGAAACGAGTCAGTGACGAAGAAATGCAAACCGCGCGCGCATCAGGCAGGTTTCAGACAACCATTTCGCGTGGAGGCTTCCCTATGATTTCTTTGATTTTCCTTAAGGCTTCTTCTGCAGGCTTTTCGGGGACAGGGAATAACTCCAAATATCCTTTTCTTATTGCTTCATTGATGAGTTTACCAGTATACCCTGTTCTAAGTGCCAAGTATGTAGGCATTACTCCTTTCATTGTAACCATGTGTAGTGTCAGCTGATAGAGCTTCGTCAAGTTTGGAGGTACACATTTTGGTGTCCCAAACCATGTTTCGAGAAATCTTAGGCCTTTGACCTTTAACACTAAATATCGTGATCGTCTAGACATTCTTCTGGTCACCATCATCTTGGTGATCTATTAATTTTCGCAATATCAAAAGCCGCTTAAGGTCTTCTCTAAGAAGATTTGTCCAACCGTGTTGAAAATGGAACGAACTATCATCGCTGACTAACCTGATCTTACACGAATAATTACCATCATAATCTCTTCCATCACAATCTGATTCTTTCTTTGGAACTCGGCCACATTTGGCCTTGCATAGACCGTCTATGCAATCTTGTATTGTAAGATATAGTTTCTGAGGCTTAAATGGTTGCATGAATCTGTCCGATATCATCTGTATATTTTTTCGCGTCATTGCCTTCCTTGCGGCGCTCGAAAACCTCTCACCAATTAGAACACCTTTATCATAGTCTTTCTGCTCAATAGTCTCAGCCATTTTTGTGACAGTGTCTACACCGACCATGCCGGAATTTGATTCTGGGTTATTTATGACACGCAACAAGATCTTTTCATCTGATTTTTCGTCTGAAGCAGTAAGATCTACATTGTCATTCCAAATTTCTTTTTCTTCATAATCATAGCCTTCGATCGTCATAACTAGCTCCGCAGCCAGTTCTAAATTCATCTAACATTTTCACCTCCACACCAGATCCAGGTACGCACTCATTGCCTGATATTAGATAAAGACTGCCTTCAAATCAACAGCCTTAAGGCTCAAGCCAGCTAATCTAGCTGTATAGTATAGTTCTCATGATCTGTAATATATCTTCGCGGAGATCACAGGCGTGTTATAATGTTTGGCGATTCTAATGAATATGACCTGTATTTTTGCATACTTATCAATATCACAGAATTCCTTTCGTGGTGGTGTCCTGACATTGAACACTTATGACCCGTGTCATGGAATCTTGAGAAAACAAGTCTCTGATGACTTTAACATATCTCTCCCTCTCCTATATCTAGAAAGGTTGCTTCACCACTTTCCTTTTAACGGCTCAGAACCAGATATGTTTCTCAGGGTTTGACGAGTCTTGCTGTCACCCCGTGAAGCAGCAAGTTATTACTTGCTATGTCCTCCACAAGTGGATAGAAAATGGGCTATAAATTGGAAGCACTTCCGGGTGATGTTGAGTGACGGGTGATTCGTCAAACTCGATAAATCCGCAGCATGCTAGGGGTGAACACAACAACGCCGCAGCCCCAGCAGACACGATGCACAGTCTGCAAGAAAGATGCTGGAAAGACATTGTTCAGAAAGGCCACAGTGCCCATATGCATTTGCCCCCGAAAAAGTGCTTAATCAAATTCCTCAAAGACAAGACGGCAATCCAGAAAACCCTCGAAGAAAGCGCGCGCTACGGTACGATTTCTCCGAAGTGTTTTGCTGTGAACCCTATGTCTATCATGTCAACTGTGCCATCTCGGTATATGTCTGCGTCGGGATTCCAGTCTGGGTCAGGGTTGTGTGTGCCAAAGGCTCTGGCTGCAGTGCCGATGTCTCTCATTTCAACCCTTCCATCATCGTTGATGTCAGCTGGAAAACCGACCTCAAAAACCACACTCTTGACAGGATTACGCCAACAACAAAAGGAGAAACTGTATACTCCTTCATCTAACTGTCCTAGATCATAAATGTGCTCAGCAGACCATTCTGCAGGAGCGCAATAACCCATCCATTCCCACATTTCAGAATTTACAGAAAAGTCATTGCTGTCCACAACCAGGGTTCCCCAACTGTCAATCTTATAGCACATTTTTGCGAAAAAGAGAGTCACATTCATGAACCCTGTCTCGTTTTCCATCCAGAAGCTCAGCTCTGCTTGATCGCTGTCAGGGGTGTAGTGCCTGAAATAGTCTGAAGAAACAACCTTCAAGGATATAGAAGAAGCTAGGACAACCAAGATAGAAAAAAGCAAAACTGTTACCCTCTTTCTCATTCAAGCACCAACTCTAATCCATTCATCCCAATCTAATATTTTGGGTATAAGCATATATATGTTTTAAAGGTAATCCTTTTCCATAATCAGAGTATATGATCATGCAAAAAATCAGTTCGCGAGCTAGATTATTACGCCTTAGTGAGGAACGTAATAGAAACAAATGGAAGAAATTCGCAGGGAAAATGAAAATTCGGAGCCGCTTAATCTTTTCCCCCGATTTCTAAGTATCCTTCGATGATTTCTGTCTTTCAACAAGAAACTTGCCCAAGCTCATTTGTCCCAGTATGGATGAGTTCTAATAAAAGTGATTTTCGCTTTTAACAAATCCATGTAAAACTCTTCTTCTTCCTGATGCATCTTCGCTAATATTCTGAAGGCAGTCTCTGGACCTACTCCTTTAACCTCCAAGGCAATGATGGCCTTTCTACCATAGCTCAGAATCAAATCGGCAGTGTGTCTAGCATACGTCAAATCCTGAAGCTCCTCTTCTGACAATTCCTTCTTCTCCAACCGCTTTTTCAGTATATTCTGCAGACTTTCTGAATCTTGATTGAACCGAATCAGGGCAAGCAATCTTGCACCACATTTCTCACACATGGGATATACTGGCAGATTGCGAATCCTCCCTTCTCCAGTCCACTCGCCACATGAAAAGCACAGTAGAGTTGCCTTTCGGGCTTCAATCACCCTCTTCATCCTGTCTATGTTGGATAGCAAAACCCGTTCTGGAGCCATCAACTCTGAAATATCCGAGTACTTCGCCAATATGTGATGAGCCAAGGGCGTGGGCTGCTCTAGCCCGTACAATATGTCCACGTTCATTCTGCCATTCTTGATTTCATTCATGATCTCTCTAACCTTTCTCACGTCCACCTTCTCAATCATCGTTTCCCGAAGGGCTTCATCGAAAATAGGTGTCTCTTTGAACTGTTCCAACAGTTGTCTCAGCCTGTTAGGATTTAGAATAGTCTTTCCTCGGGGCAGGGCACCGAATCTTTCGGCCACAGCCTTCATCTTGTAAGCAAAGGGAAATCTAGCTTCCATGTATTCGTTGAAAGCTTTTTCCATATCTTGCGGGGACAAGCCAAAAAGAATCTTTGATAGGCTTCTAATCTCCTCTTGCCGTAATTTGCGTGGCAGCTCGATCAAGATTCTGTAGCCATCGTTCCACCAACCAGTTATCATCTCCTTGTTCGAAAGTATGCCATCAAAGATGCAGCCCAACGTTCTATTCACGATCTCACCGAAACAAGCATGTATCACAAGGTACCTGTCAAATAGCTCTAGGAGAATACGATTATGTGTTGGCAATGGAGCGCCCAGTCCTATATGTTCCTCAATTTCCGCAACGACATTCTTTAGAGTCAAATCATCTATTCCCATCTCTTCCGCAAGTTTTGCGGTTGCAGCTTCTGTTTTTCCACGTTTCAATTTCCATGCAATCTTTTCCCGAACTCTTCCTGTTTCTTGGGCCAGTTCAAAGGGCACAGGAATCATCTCACCGTCCCATCCAGGAATAGCAGCAAACGGATCTTCAGAAGGAACTACGTAAACCATCCCTGTTTCATCTTCTATCTGAACTATACGCCAGACCTTTCCTTTGCAGATGAAATTCAGTCCCACACGGACCCGTAGAGCCATAAACTCGTCGCCCAACGTTCCTATCCTTCGGTCAGAGATCACATTTACAATAGGGTACCGTCTCTCATCCGGAATCATAGATAGATTCTCATAATAGTAGAGCCGCGTCTTTCTATTCCTCCTAAGAGTCTTCCCTTCATCTTCGACCCTAAGCTTACCCAACCAGCTCAAATAATCCACAACGTCCCTGAGCCTGTCTTTGGCAAGATCCTTGTAGGGATGTGCCCTTCGCACAAGATCCAGCAGAGGTTCTAGATCGATCTTTCCCTTGTCCATAAGTATCCCAGCGACCTGATGAGCCAAAACGTCTAGAGCTTCGCTATGGATTATCACTGGTTCCAGCCTTCCTGTCCGAGCACTCTTTATGGCTGCAATCGATTCTAGCGTATCATCAGGAAAAGCCGTGACAATCACCCCCTCTGAGAGCCTGTCTAAACTGTGCCCGCTCCTCCCGACTCTCTGGATAAGACTGCTGACCTGTCGCGGTGAAAGATACTGAACAGCTAGGTCCACATTGCCTATATCTATCCCAAGCTCCAAAGTGCTTGTGCAGATTATTGCCTTCAAGGCTCCCGATTTGAACTCGTTCTCTATCCTTGCACGCTCCTCCTTTGAAAGAGAACCATGATGAACTGCTATATCCGACCGTTTAAGCTGGTCAAATCTGTGACCAAGCATCTCAGCGTTCTGCCTGCTGTTCACAAAGACTAGAGTTGACTCATGCGTATCCACAAGCTCGGCGATCCGCCTTATCCTCGCCGCAGCCTCAGGGGATGTCCTGATCTCCCCAGCCAGCTCAAAATCCTCTTCTTCTGGGATCGGCATCTCCACCAAATACCTATAGCCTTTCGGCGGAACCGCTTCCACGATCTTCACCTCCCTACCGTTTCCAACCAGAAACTCTCCAATCTTTTCTGGATCCGCGATAGTAGCTGATAGTCCAATCCTCTGAAACTCTCTCCTTGTGATTCCATACAATCGTTCCAGACCAAGTGATAATTGGACCCCTCGTTTACTTGACGCCAATTCATGCAATTCATCAACAATGACACACTCTACATGCCTCAAGTGCTCTTTCATCCTAGCACCAGGAAGAATGGCTTGAAGGGTTTCAGGTGTAGTCACCAGCATGTTGGGTGGAGAAAGAGCTTGTCTCCTGCGGAACTTCTTCTCAGTGTCCCCATGTCTAACCTCGATTGATATGTCAAGCCTGTAGGCCCAGAAGGACAAACGCTCAAACATATCTCTGTTCAACGCTCTCAAAGGAGTAATGTAGAGTATCGATATGCCCTTCTTGATATCTTTCATGATGAAATTGGAGAAAACTGGCAAAAGAACAGCCTCGGTCTTTCCACTTCCAGTCGGGGCAATCAAAAGCACATTTTCTCCTTTCAAAACGGGCGGAATAGCCATAGTCTGAGGAAGAGTGGACCTTGAAAATCCGCAGTCAACCAAGGCGCTGCGCACCGTTTCGGCGAGAAGTTGAAAGACCGTCGAACTCAAAACATGCTCCTTCCAGACTATTACACCATACATCTGCCCTCGAAAAAACGTTTACCTTTCAATTGAGTCGTGGATTTCTGTCATTTACAGCATCTCTTCCATATACATGGAAGAGAGTGCACGCTTTCGATGACCGCTAGATCTGGGCTGTGACGTAATCCACCACACAGACAGTAATGGGTGATTGGTTTTTCTACTATTGAATCCTGAAAACCGAGATTCCTAGTCTCTTGATTACAAAATCGAGCGTAAAGGGGATATGGAGGGGGTCCTTATGGTTCTGAAGGGCCTGTTATGTATGCCCAAACACTCACTAGAACCAGCGTCAGACAAGCTCCGGCGAAGCCCGAAACTAGAAATCTGATCTGAACAAGCTGTGGCAGTATCTGCAAGAGCCATGGAATCAAATGATCAGCGGTCACTTGGGCGATGACCCCCGCCATGAATCCTAAGAGAGCTACAAGCCCGAAAATCTTAAATCGTTCACCCAATCTTTTCACCTATGCCTACATAAACATTCTAAGCTCCTTTTTAGTCTAACTTACACATTTCTGTCTATTGCAGTGAAAGCGAGGAGCATCGCTTTTCACTAGACAATTAAAGCCCAAAATGGTTTCTAGAAGACTGTATATCCCCATATATATACGTAAATGTTTTCAGCATATTAACAATGTATAAGATTCGTTTTAGCATAGCCTAATGCTTGGAGGTATTAATTTGTCAGAAAAATTCTCTAAAAGGTGGGAAGATAGTCAAAGAGACCAACCCATTACCGAACGTATTAAAGCAGCAGTGAAACCACCAGGTCCGCTGAAGCCCAGACTCGACGTAGCAGTCAGACGCCTCGAACTCCAGATACAGAAGCTAGACCAAGCCAACGATCGATTCAGCAAGAGAGATGAATCAATATTCAAAAGGATTGTTGACGCCTACTCAAAGCACGATATGGCTCGAGCAAACGTCTTCGCCAACGAGCTAGCAGAGATTCGAAAGATGGAACAGATGATCATGCATGCACGGCTTGCCCTTGAGCAGATTGTATTAAGGTTGCGAACAGTGTCAGAACTTGGAGATGTTGTCTCAAGACTCGGACCAGCAATAGGCGTCTTAAGAGCAGTCAAAGCAGGAATGGCCAATGTTTTCCCAGAAGCGGAAAGGGAGTTGGGGCAGATAAGTGACATACTAAGCGGCGTGGTGATGGAAGCTGGACAAACCTCAGGGTTTTCAATGAACTTTGAGACCACAAATGAAGATGCTCAGAAGATTCTTACCGAAGCTGCAGCCGTAGCAGAACAGAAGATCAAAGACAAATTCCCGGAGCTGCCTGCAGGAATTCCGTCGGTACCGCTAGGCGAAAAATCCCCTGCTGAAACATCCTGAAAACCAGTCTAAAGAAGATGATTCATATGACACAAGAACCCAGCTTTTTTACCTCGATTGGCAAACAAGTAAAAGACGAATATGGACGCACTTTAGGCAGAGTCACATCGTTTGCTGTGAAACCAAATGGAAGAGTCGATTCCGCCTACATTGAACAAGGAGATGGAAAACTAGCTGAACACCCCGTCGAAAATTTGAAGATCGAAGACTCAGAAATAATCCTTCTATCACCAGTGAAAATGAAAGCTTCAAGCTTTGGGGATCAAATTCCACTAATATGGCGCAAGAATCAAGCCCTGAAAGGGCTTCTAGAGAAGGACAAGATCTCACCCGAACTATACGAGGATCTGCATGAAAGCTTTGAAGGTGTTCTAAATCAACTGAAAAGCGAGGCCCAATCCCTACTGGAAGAGATTGAGAAAGAAACTGCAAGACGCGCTGAAGACACAAAAAACCTCAACTACGCCTTGGTAAATCTGGAGCTTGAGCATGAGATTGGACAGATTGACGACGAATCCTATCATGGAGCCTTCGCAGTTATTCAAGAGTCCCTGAAGATGACTAACCTAGAGAAGAGCGATCTAGAAGCAATGAAGAACAAGCTTTCAAATATTCTTCTCGGGGAGATAGGGCCCGAAACGGAACCCTTGGCTGAGCCATATTCGCAAGGTGAACCTGAAGCCCAAGAGGAAGTTCCAACTTCACTGCCAGAATCCCCAAATCTTCCAGAGCCGCCAGTGGTAGTCTACGTCAAAGAAGCTGGCGAGTCAAGCGCTTAAGCCGGACGTAGCGGGCGGAGGGAGCTGGGATCAGAAACCTTTTTCGGAAGGACCCTCCACCACTGCGAGAAGTGCTCGGAAAGTCAATGCGTAGGCTGAAGGTTCAGCAACACCAAATCAGACAAGTGTCTTTCAGACTGAAGAGTAGAGACAGAGCACTCTTCGAAACCTGCGTCCATGCACTGAAGAATCAAAACAAAGATAGAGCTGCAATATGTGCGAACGAGATCGCGGAAGTCAAAAAACTAATAAAATTCCTTTACAACGTGGAGCTAGCCATCGAACGTGTATTTCTCAGATTGGAGACCATAAGAGAACTCAGTGATATAATAATCGACCTGAAGCCGGCAGTAAGGCTCCTTCAGAAAGTTTCGAAGCAACTCTTCGAGGTCATGCCAGATGTTTCATCCGAGCTCAGCAAAGTCAACGATGTGATAACAGAAACACTTCATTCAACGAAAGTCAGAACTGGAGCTTCAATCATTCCAATAGGCGACGCCAACCCAGCTGGGAAGGAGATACTGGAAGAAGCCTCGGACTTCCTAGAAAGAGAGATGTATGAGAAGCTTCCCGAACCGCCCGCTACAATAAGAATCCTAGAAGAAACTCCTGTTAGACAGATGGTTGCATTGGCAGCAACCTGTTCCCAGGTGATAGGCGAAGAGACGGTCGAATCTCAAGAAAGATCTTCCCAAGATCGCTTTTCTTTCGAGGAATCTGAGGTGCAAGAAGTATCGCTGGAGATTGGAAAAACTGACCTGGAAGAACCTGACCTGGAAGAAGTTCTCCTAGAATACGTGAAGAAGAGCAAAGGTGAAGTCGATCTGACGCAATGCTCCTTAGAACTTGATGCGTCATATGTCGAGATTGAAGACGCGCTTAAAAAATTAGGAGCTAAAGGCAAGATAAAGATCGAAAACAAAACTAGGTGATTATACGTCCGCTCCACAAGAACTTGAAAAATCCGCGACCAACTATGCGTTAGAAGCTGTCCGACTCGACAAACAGGGATCCAAGGGGATGGCGATTACGATGTACCAAAAGGCTATAGAAACACTGTTGAAACTGGTCCAGCTTTATCCGGAGTATAATCTGAACAAGGTCTACATACAACGTGCAATAGCATACCAAGATAGAATAAAGGCGCTACAGGGAACCGCCTCTTCCATTGAACCACAGACAGGAGATAGCGAGACCGTTGAACACACAAAGGCAACTCAAGGGGACAAAGCCAGCTATGACGAACTCATAGTCAAAGAGAAACCTAGCGTCAGGTGGGAAGAAGTTGTAGGACTGGAACCTGCAAAGAGGGCGATCAAAGAGGCTATAGTCTATCCAGTCCAAAGACCAGACCTGTTCCCGCTAGGGTGGCCACGCGGCATCCTTCTGTTCGGGCCGCCCGGATGCGGAAAAACATTGTTAGCCGCTGCGGTGGCCACCGAGATAGACGCCACTTTCATGTCCGTTGACGCCGCCTCTGTAATGTCCAAATGGTTGGGAGAAGCTGAGAAAAACGTCGCACGACTTTTCGGCTCAGCAAGAAAATCAGCTTTGGAAGGAAAGCCTGCTATAGTCTTCATCGACGAACTAGATTCTCTCATGGGCAAGCATTCCAATGAAGTCGGAGGAGAAGTCCGAGTGAGAAATCAGTTCTTGAAAGAGATGGACGGCATCATAGACAAAGGCAAGAATCTTCATATTTACATCATCGGAGCCACAAATAAGCCATGGGATCTGGACTGGCCCTTCATCAGAAGGTATCAAAAGAGAATTCTAGTTCCCCTTCCTGACCATCATGCCCGTCTAATGATGTTCAAACTCTACACGCGCAACCTACATCTTATTGAAAGCATAGACCTGCATGAACTAGCTAGGCTATCAGAAGGATTCTCTGGAAGCGACATAAAGGATGTCTGTCAATCAGCACATCTCAAAGTGATCGGTGACTTTTTTGAGTCAGGCAAAGCCGCCGACAAGATGGCCAAGCCACGACCATTGAAAATGAACGACTTCAGAAGAATACTTGAAGAAAGAAAACCAAGCGTATCCCTAAATATGATAGCATCTTACAACAGATGGTTCGAAGCATTCAAAGCCCTCTAAAAGAGGTGAAACCACAACTCGATCAAACTGCCAACAGTGGAAAGGTTTGGAGTCCTCCCTCTTTTGAAGAACTCCCTCCTTTTCTCCCTTCTCTCCCCCTTTGAAAGATTCTCCAAACCCCACAATTGGCTAATGGATATGGCTTCATTCTCCTATGAGTTCATCCTGAGAACAAGCGCAGTCTACCTTGCTTTCAAGGTGTCACCCACTGGACTGCCTATTTCTTTCATGAAAGTCTTCACTAGACTCTCTTTGTCTACACACAATTTTTCCGATAGGTCCTTGACCCATCTTATATACGTTTTGAAGATGTTTCTCAGTATTTCTGCCTTCTCCCTTTGAGATAGATCTCGCTCTTCAGCCAGTAGTAAAGCAAACCATTTACCTATGTCTGAGAACTCGTAGGCTTTGACCCATACTGTACGACCGCCTCTTTCCTTTTTCTCCATCTCCTCTGAGAGAACACCAAGTCCAGTAAGAGTCTTCAGATTTCCAATGATAGTCTTATTTGAATAATCAAGCTTCTCAACCAAATCTTTCTGATAGATTCTGTTCGAGATGCCTTGATCGAGTGAGAACTTCAGGACATCGACAGCTGCTCTTGAGCCAAATATCGCACCAAGCATCTTGGTTTTATGCTCTGTTGGAAGAAAGACTACATAGGGATGTAGTTCCACTTCGACCACAGACTAAATGCCTGCAATTCAGTCTTAAACGTTTCGAATCGCGCCGGAAGCAGTAGCTTTTTTTAACGACCGAGTGGAATGCTCTTCAAGGTGCTTCTGAACGACGATTCCCGACCACTGGACTCCAACGGATGGAGATACATACACAACAAAAGAAGGTTTCATATTCAACGTCTTCGGATATGATCATCCCGAAGACCGAGTTTTCTCCTTCTTGAAGTACATTCCCCTGAGATTCAAAGAACTTTTCAACATCCGATTTCTTAAAAGAACGTGGGACTACAAAGGACTGAAGCTATTCCGAGCTGAGAAACTCTACACAGCAAAGAACTATCAGATCTTTTTGAAGACCTTCCGAGACCACTTTCCCGAATACGTTTATTTCTGCCACTTCAGAGAGAAGGAAGTCATCAGCACCCCTCTGGATTACATAGAGAGAGTTTACGTTCCCAGACAATGCCTTTCTCTCCTACTAGAAAAGGAAGACAGGGATAGTCTTCAAGAGAAAACGGTCAAACTTATTGAACTGATGTCCAACCAAGCCGGTCTACACATTGAAGACTTCGGGGTCCATGGTTCCATTGCCTTGGATATGCACTCCCTTCTGTCTGATATTGACCTTGTCGTCTACGGGGCAGAAAGCTTTCGCAGATTGGAGAAGGCACTCGACAGGCTTGTCAGAGAAGGAGTCGTGGAATATGTAATCACAAATCAGCTAGATGCCGCAAGACACTACCGAGGCCGATATGAAGGCAAAATCTTCATGCATAACGCAGTAAGGAAACCTGAAGAAACCCATTCAGAATACGGCACGCACAAGTACATACCAATCAAGCCTGTGAAGCTCAGGTGCAGGGTCACAGACGACGGCCAAGCCATGTTTCGGCCAGCAATCTACAAGATTGGAAACTATAAACCTAGAAATTCAGCCTCAACAATACCCGAAGGCAAGATTCCTAGACGAGTGGTTTCGATGATCGGTTGCTACAGGAATATCGCTAGACGAGGAGACGACGTTGGGGTTTCTGGAATGCTGGAGCAGGTTGAAAACATCGAAACAGGTAAGATATTCCACCAAGTTGTTGTTGGAACAGGAATGAATGAGGATGAACATGTTTGGCCCATCTAAGGCTTAGAGATCGAGATGCAATAATCACAGGAGAAGATCTGATCTTTCGGGTCTTAGGATATTCTCATCCACGAAGCGCTCGGATTTGTGATGCTGAATATGCATCCAAAGGAATCTTCAAATCGGACAATCCAAAGGCGCCAAGAAACATGGGGAAAAATCTCTACTATAAGTTCTACGAGGATGAAGGCTGGAAGTTCATCACAAAGAGTTTTCCCAAATACACGATCACCCATGAGATGGTCGGCACAAAAGTGTTAGGGGTTCGCGACCGTGATATCTTGGAGGTGCGAAGACCGGACGAAAAGCTCGAAACATTGACAGAAGCTGATCCCGAAGACGAGCTTCTAACAGCTCTCCAAGACGTTCTGGATTTCATCACAGACCATTCTGGTTTGTCCAAGAGAGATTTCGGCGTTTTTGGCTCCATGCTGCATGGTTTCCACCACCCGAATCTCTCCGACATAGACCTCACGGTCTATGGCAGTCAAAACCTAGGCGAGTTATATGGAACTCTCCAGGAACTGTATAAAAGTAGGTCTTCAGTGCTCAAGAATGAGTTCGAAGCTGATGAGTCAATTAAGGGAAAGCGTTGGAAATTCCGGAATTGCAGCCTCAAAGAGTATGCGTGGCATCAGCAGAGAAAGATGATTTACGCCCAGTTTAACGATGAAAAAAGTGAGAGAGTAATCAAGACAGAATTCGAGCCAGTGAAAGATTGGAAGGAGATCAAGAGCGAATATGATACTAACACGAAAATTGTGCCAAAAGGTTGGACCAAAATGCTTGCACGTGTTATTGATGATAGAGACGCTCCATTCATTCCTTCCATCTACGGCATCGAACCACTGAAGGTTCTGAAAGGCCCAGAGTTCGCCACTGAAACGAACCGGATTGTTTCTTATCTAGAGGAATTTAGAATGCAAGCTTGTGACGATGAAGTGATCGTCGTAGAAGGCAACCTTGAAGAAACAAAGGCTCCTGAAGGAAACTCCTATCAAGTCACGCTAACCTATTGTCCAAGATATTATGAGCAAGTATTGAAGATTGCATCTCAAGCTAAGCCAATATCATGAAGTCTGATGGCTTACTCCCGAGTAAGAGTCTGAAATACTCAAGATCTCCCCTTTTGTGTCTAACACGCTCAACTTTTCCTTGCACAAGGACCTCTTCGCCTTCTTTGGCCTGTTCACAGAATCTGCCACGAAAAGATGCAATCTCTCTTATTGGTCCTACTTGTGAACCTTCAAGAAGACGTACATCACCTATTCTGTACATGCATGGTGTGAATATCGACTCTGAATCGTCCACAACTGTAGCCTTGACTCTCGCGTAGCCGACATTCACATAGTAGATATCCCCGTACTTCTCGTCAATTTCACTCCAATCCTTCACGAAACGAAAAAAATAATCCCTCACTGAGAATCTTCCCTGCATCACCTTTCTAGATTCGATTCTAGCGAAGTCCTCGTAGCTCATCAGGGTGTCTTTCGAACGGAAATCGAACAAGTCCTTCAAACCTCTCTGAGCGTAGGGCCTGAAAAGTCCATGTTTTTCCTTCAATAACTCCTTCAGAATGGTGTGAACTTTCTGGCAGTTTTCCGAACCGTAAACGATAGGATCGAGATCAGAATCTGACTTGTGAAGTCCCACCATAATTGAGCCCGAAATGCCAATAGCTTCCCAAGGAATGTCCGCGGTCTCTTTCACAGCTTTGGCTAACCGCACGGCCATGTCTTGTAGTGAATCCAAATCACTAGAACTGCGAAGTCCCTGTAAGATCTCCGTAGGCTCATAGTGTCTCTTGACTGCATCCATGGGAACCTCGCAGAGCTTTTCATCAAAAATGCAGTCATTCACTACATAATGAGGGAATTGTTGTTCCAGAAACTCAAACCGTTCAGGAAGCGAATAGACTTTTCTGTATGCTGAGTATTTGTTCTTGCGATCGCCAGATGTATCAGGGATGAATCGGGGGAAGGCAATTATTCTGCTTGGAGGATGAACCAGACCTTTAACATCAAAAATGGGTCCAGTCTTAATCTCGATGAGATCCCCTTCTCTTGCTTTCATCTGATATCTCCTAGCTACTAGTGAAGAAGCGTCATTTTGTTTGTTTTTGCTTTTTCGCTACTAGGAAGTCTAGGGCAAGTGTCTTTATATTCGCTCTTTTGAGGGCTAGAAGGACTGCTGTACCGATGATTGCTCCTGCCAGGCAGTTTAAGGAATCTGCAATAGCATAGTATATTGTCAGAGGTGCCCAGAACGGATACATCTCTGGAGTCCCCCATCCTAGGATCCAAACGGCGTTGTTGTTGCTGGTCATGACATCGCCTCCTATCCTTCCAATCCAAGCGAGACACCATATGGCCATTGGCAGATTTGCCGGGTTTCTAGCCTTCACAGAGTTGATGATCCATCTTCTTATTGGAGGCACGAAAATGAAAACCGCTACAAGCCATGACTGCCATGTTATGATTGGCATAAGCTCATACCATGCAAACGGATGAATGAACCAGATCACCATCTGAACAACAAAGATCAGTGCTGCTTCTTTCCATCTGTCAAACAGTACAAGCCCACTCATTAAGACTGTCGCAGTTGGACCTAGAAAGGTAAGTAAACCCATTGATGTTGCGGGATTTACATACGGAACAAGCCAACCGAAGACAAAGCCAGCAAGCGTACCCCACAATGGACCGATCAAAGGAGCAGTCAGACCTGCAAGCAAGATACTTGAAAATGTAATCATCGCTGAGGTTCCCAAGATTGGGTATGCGGGGAGTAAGGCGCTTGCCAGCAGTAAGGCAGTCCAAACACCGGCCAATGCTAAAAATACGGTATTGGTGACGTATTTGAGAGACACATACATCAACACTCGATGTTAATCAGTTCATCGCTGTGTAGGTGTTTACACAATATTAATAAAACTTTCCACACGACGATATTCATTGGGTTGCACTTGCCATGGCTATAGGGAACAGAGCAAAGCATATTTCAAGTTGTCTGGAGTTGGCTATTCTCTTCGAGATAAGTGCTGATAAGCCTGGGAATGTTAATCTGATTGTGGGCTTTGAAGGCACACGTTATGAGCATTTTCTTGCTTCCGCCGTTGCTACAGCCTCATCTTTTGAGCTAGCGGCGGAACGGGGACTGCAGCTTGCACGAGGGGGGATAAGAGCAGCAGAAGTAGGTTTAGGGAGGATCATAAGAGATTGTATATCGGATATTAATGCTTGGCAGAGCGGCGGAAACACGTTGTTGGGGACAGTAATCCTGTTGTCGCCCATAGCTGTCGCAGCAGGTATGGTCCTTGCTGATGAAGAAAGGCCATGCCAGATTCCGAAAATAAGGGAAAAGTTGGAGCTTGTTGTAAAGTCAACAACGCCGGAAGACGCGGTTGATGTGTACGAGGCAATAAGGATCGCAAATCCAAGTGGGCTCGGTCGGGCGCCGAGGCTTGATGTCAACGATCCGGAATCCATCAACAGAATCCGCGAGGAGAAGATCCGGCTTTTTGATACATTCGTTATTGCTTCCAAGTATGACAGGGTATGTTCTGAATGGGTTGAAAATTATCCGATAACTTTTGAAGTTGCCTATCCTTTTCTAGTGGAGCAGATCAGAGAGGGCAAAGATCTAACAATAAGCATTGTGCATGCGTTTCTGAAGGTCTTGTCTGAATATCCGGATACTTTCATCGCCAGAAAGGCAGGTACAGAGGAAGCTCAGAACGTGTCTTCTATGGCTGCAAACGTCTTGGAATTGGGAGGACTTGAATCTACCAAAGGTAAGGCAGGTCTCCTGAAGTTTGACTCCGATCTCAGAAGATCAGGCAACCTCTTGAATCCAGGAACTACAGCTGACATAATTGCAGCAGCTCTATCTCTCATTGTTCTTGGAGGATATAGACCCTAATACATGTTTTCTCAGAAAGCTTCGCTGTGTCGTGATAAGATTAAATAGGCTGAAAATCCGTTAGCCTTCATGATACGCGTGAGATTCGTGGTCGAGGTGTGTTGAAGCTGAATGTAACATTGCTCACGGGAAGGACAATTGAACAGGGAGTAGGAAAGGAGTGGGGGAAAACGTCCAAGGAGTATGTGGAAAGTGTTTCGGTTTGTTACATGGATCCGGAAGACTTGAGAAAGCTTGGAATAAAAGAAAACACCAGAATCCTTGTTTCAACCGACTACGGGTCAGTAATATTGAAGGCTAGGAAGTCGTTAAGGACTCCCCATTCTGGCATGATCTTCATTCCGTATGGTCCTTGGGCAAACGCTGTAGTCGATCCAGAGACCAACAGCATCGGTATGCCTTCTTTTAAAGGCATTCCGGCAAAAGTTGAACCTGCCCCAGATAAACCGATCCTAAGTCTGGAAGATCTTCTGCAGGAACAGTTTGGAGAGTAGCGGATCGGAAGAATCACATTCTACTCCGGTTTCTTGATCGGCCTGACGGTAACATGTAAGGTTATTTGGTTACCAAAAAGATTTAATGGTTAGCTGAGACAGTTAAGACTTCGCAATTGGATGTGCTGAATGAAATTGGCCATTGTTAAGGCTGTGACTTGTCCGGTTTGCGGTAGCTTATGCGATGACATCGAACTATCAGTTCGGAACAATGAGATTGTGAAAGTGAAGAATGGCTGTGCCATGTGTGAAGCAAAATTCTTAAGTCACAAGGCCAAGCACAGACTCCAGAAACCATTGATAAGGAAGAATGGAGAGCTTGTGGAGACGTCCGTTGAAGAAGCTGTCCAAAAGGCTGCTGAGATATTGGCTGAAGCGAATTATCCTGTACTTTATGGTTGGAGTTCCACAAGCTGTGAAGCCACACGAGTAGGCTTGGAACTGGCAGAAGAGATCGGAGGAGTAATTGACAATACAGCCGTGGTGTGCCATGGGCCGTCAATATTAAGCATCCAAGACATAGGCATTCCTTCATGTACACTTGGTCAAATTAGACATCGGGCTGATCTAGTCATCTACTGGGGTAGTAATCCTTGGAGCGCGCACCCAAGGCACATAGAAAGATACACGACTTTTGCAAAGGGAAGATTCCAGAAAAGTGCGTGGAGAGGGTATATAGAAAAGATCAAGGCTTCCATAGCTAGGAAAAAAATGAGGAGTGCTTTGAGAAGAGTCTTTTCCAAGGAGGAGCCCACTACTCAACGCCGCAAAGGCCTGCCCCCGACCATGTTCAAAGCCAGTAGAAAACTAGTTGTCATTGATGTGAGAAAAACCAAGTCTGCAGATGTAGCTGATCTATTCATTCAAGTTGAACCGAACAGAGATTATGAGCTCCTCCAAGCGTTAAGAGCTCTAATCAGAGATCAGGAGTTGGATGTTGATGAGGTGGCTGGGGTGCCAGTAGAACTACTTGAAGAAGTTGCAGATTCGATGATCGAATGCGATTTCGGAATTCTCTTCTTCGGGTTGGGTTTGACGATGAGCAAGGGCAAGCTAAGAAACATCAGTGCTGCTCTCTCCTTAATCCGTGACCTGAACATGCGAACGAAATTCGCGATAATGCCCATGAGAGGACACTTCAACGTAACCGGAGCAAACACCGTATTTACCTGGCAGACCGGGTATCCGTACGCTGTAGACTTCTCGATGGGCTATCCCCGATACAATCCTGGAGAGACGTCAGTGATGGATATCCTTCTTAATCGAGAGTCAGACGCAGCATTGGTCATTGCTTCAGATCCCGTGGCGAACTTTCCAAAGGACGCTGTAAGACACCTCGTCAGCAACAGACTTATCGTGATTGATCCTCACATGAACGCCACTTCGAAGATGGCTGATGTAGTCTTTCCATCAGCCTTCGTTGGAATAGAGACTGTTGGAACAGCCTATCGCATGGATCACGTGCCTCTGCCTCTCAAGAAGATTGTAGATCCGCCTAGCGGAATTCTTTCTGATGAGAACATTCTGAGAAGAATCCTTTCAAGAGTCAGGAGAATCAAAGGGAGAGGACCTATGAAGGAGATAGCCTAGATGGAGCTTCTGATTAGAAACGGCTTTGTTTTCGATCCGATCAACAATGTTGATGGCGAAAAGATGGATATCGCCGTCAAAGATGGGAAAATTGTGGAGAAAGTGAATGAACGTAACGCAAAACAGATTGATGTCTCCGGGATGGTTGTCATGCCTGGAGGGGTGGACATTCACTGTCACATCGCTGGTTCTGAAGTCAACACAGGAAGACTATTGAGACCAGAGGATCATTTCAAGGATTTTGAGCCAAAGACGGCGAGAACAAGATCGGGCGTGGGGCATTCAATTCCTTCCACATTTACCACAGGCTACCGGTACGCTCGAATGGGTTACACTACTATAATGAATCCTTCCATGCCTCCACTGGAGGCAAAGCACACTCATGAAGAACTGAATGATACACCAATGGTTGATAAAGGGAGCTATCCCCTCCTCGGCGACTGGTGGTTTGTCCTTGAATACCTAAGCGATGGAGCGATCGAGGAATGCGCACGATACGTAGCGTGGATGATGACTGCAACAAAAGGATATGCCATCAAAATCGTCAACCCGGGAGGCTTGGAGGCTTGGAGTTCGGGCAGAAACATGACCAGTCTAGATGATCAAGTCCCACATTTCGGTATAACTCCTCGAGAGATCCTTCGCGGACTCTGCAGGACGAACCGACTCCTCAACTTGCCCCACACCATCCACGTCCACACTAACAACTTGGGAAGGCCTGGCAACTACCTTACAGCCTTGGACACGATGAAATGCGTTGAAGATCTTGCTCGTGAAGACAGACCAACAATCCACATAACTCACTGTCAATTCTGTGCTTTCAAAGGTTCAGACTGGAAAAATCTCGAGTCAGGGGCAGAGGAGATCGCGAATTATGTCAACGCTCATAATCATGTAACCTTGGATATGGGCCAAGTGATTTTCACTGACACGACAACAATGACTGCTGATGGTCCTTTCCAGTATACCTTATACGAACTGACTGGAAACAAATGGGTGAATCACGACGTAGAGACTGAAACCAGCTCCGGAATAGTGCCCTTCCGATACCGTCGCAAAAGCTACGTCCATGCCATTCAGTGGTCCATAGGTTTAGAACTAGCCCTCTTGACGAAGGATCCATGGAAAATATTCATGACAACTGATCATCCCAACGGGGGGCCTTTCACCTCTTACCCTAGAATCATCGCCTGGTTTATGAGCCAGAAAGCTAGAAAAGCCACTATCAAAAAGATAAACAAGAGAGCCAGAAGCAGAAGCCTACTACCCTCTATAGATCGAGAGTTAAGCCTCTACGAAATCGCCATAACAACCCGAGCAGGCCAAGCCAAGGCATTGGGACTCAAAAACAAAGGACATCTAGGCATAGGCGCAGATGCAGACCTAGCCATATACAACATAAACCCAGATACAACAGACCCTTCTAAGAAATACAAAACATTGAGAAGAGCCATGAAAAACGCCGCCTACACAATTAAAGGTGGAAATATAGTCAA